>CASDJM010000018.1 GCA_949280815.1 uncultured Clostridia bacterium
GGAAATTATTTCCATATTTCATTTTTTCATAGATTACTTTACACTATCTTCTAAACTTTGCTTTATTTTTTTTCTAATTCTGTGTAACTTTGTTTTTACTTTAAATTCTGTAATATTTAATTGTTTGGCAATTTCTTTTACTTTTTTACCAGCATAATAAAATAATTCAAAAATGTCGTTACTTCTTTTGTCATATTTTCTAATGCTTTTTCCATTATTTTTATTTTATTTTGATTTTCATAGATATTGTCTATTTGATTCTGTTCTTGTAAAATGTTTTCGTAATCTTCAATTTTAAGATTTGCCTTTATTTCTCTTTTTTTCTTTTTAATAACATTATTTACTACTCCAGATAAATAAGAGCTTATTTTGTCGTTCTCGCTTATTTTATAGGCATTTCTCCATAGTACAAAAAAAGTATCTGAAATCATTTCTTCTATATCTTCTTGTGTAAATTTTTCATTAGATATATTTTTTATAATTGTATAGACATATCCACTATAATCATTAATAATTTGTTCTATATTTAGTTCGTTCTTTTCTATATAATCTTTTAATATTTTGTTCTGTTTCAATTTAGATCTAAATTTCCTTTCCTTTTTGTTTTTTAGATATCTTACTCTTATAATACCAATTTTTGAAAAAAGGTTACAGCTTTTTAAGATTTTTTTATTTAACAAATAAAAAATCCAGTATTTATTATTTTACTGGACTTTATGTTTTTTATTTTATCTTTATTCTTTTAGAAATATTTTTGCCATATTTATTCACTCAACAATTTTTCAATCTCCTCATTAGAAGTATATTCAACTTCGTAACCAGTTAAATCTGGAACCTCTACATCTTCACTTGTTACAATCCCAAATTTATATTTATATTCTTGTATCATATCTTGTACTTCTTTCACAACTTCTGTTTCTGGAAAAAATTCCGTTATTCCTTCTCTGTTTATCTCTTTTATTGGTAATCCTGTTTCTTTATCTATCCATATTTCCCAATGCCCTGATTTTTCAAATTGATTTTTTAATACATAATATTCTCTACCGACCTGATAAGTATCAGTATGAATTGACATAATGAAAGCAGTTCCTAAATTTGCATATAAACTCTGTCTATTTGGTATAAATGGTACCCATTTTAAATTTGATTCTTGATTTTGCATTTTTGCAAAGTTTCCTTTTATTATTGTTGCTTTTTTTTGATTTGTATCTATTGATATTATTTCATCTGAATCTACACTAGCATATTCGGTCATATTATTTTTTATGCCTTCATCAGAATATATTTCTGAAACTCTCTTATATTTTCCATCTTTATAATATTCTTTCATTACTGAAGTTTGATTGTTAGACAAACTTTGTATAGTTTCTTTATAGAAATTATTAGTTTTTAATGACTTTTCTGCTCTATTCATAAAATTAATTACTGTTATAACTTTATACAAATATACAATAAAACACAACATACATATAATGCTAATTGCCATCAATATTGATTTTATTTTACTTTTTCTTCTTATCTTTTTCAGGTAATCAATTTCTTTTTGTTGATTATTTTCATTTTGTTTAATGTCTTCTTTTATTTCCTTTAATCTTCCGATGCAATTTTTACATTCTACTAAATGCTTTTCAACTAATCTTTTTGATTCAGCATTTAAAGTATCATCTACATATCCAAGTAATAAATCTTGAACTATTTCACATTCCGTTTTCTTTTCCACTTTCATTTACCTCCCTTATTTTTTGCTTAGCACGATAAAAATTAACCCTTGCCCAATTTGCCGTTTTTCCTAATACTTCTCCAATTTCTGAAAAATCTAAATTTCCAACCATTCGTAAATAAATTAACTCTCTTGATTTTTCATCTAACTTTTGCATATCCTTAAAAAGTTTTAATTTATCCTCATTGTTACATACAATGTCTTCCGTTGTTTCAAATGCTTGTATTTCTTCTGTAAGTCCTTCTAAAGATATACTCTCATTTTTTCTATTTTTCTTTAATTCCTTATACCATAGATGTTTTGCAATCTGACACAACCATACTGATACTTTGCAATTCCCTTTAAATTTTTTAATTTCATTTACTGCTATGGCAAAAGTTTCTCCGAGTTAAGTCTTCAGCTATATCTTCATTATGCGTTAAGCAGAATAGGTATTTATAAACTGTATTGCAATATTGTTCATATATTTGTTCAATATTCTGCATAACTTTTACCTCCTTCTATTTAATAAGAGTCTTTTTTTCTCATTTTATTACAGAATTTTAAAAATTTCCACAAAAATAAGAAGGTTTCCCTTCCTACTTGATTTTATATATTAATTATGTGCTTTTTCTAGTTCTACTATATATGGCTTATCTTTAAATAACACTCTTACTTTTAATTTATCTGTTGCTGTATAAGTGGTTAATCCAAAAGTTTCATAAAAACTATATTTATTTCCATCAATGAAATTACCATCTGCCCTTCTACTTGGACTCATAGTAGATTCAAATTTTTCTCCTTTTTCGTTTTCTACATAAGTTACCTTTTCAATATTTTCTTCTCCTGCTTTGCTTTCCCAATCATAAGTTGCTACTGGATGTCTTTGTCTCATCATATAATCTTCATAAGCATTGCTTATTTCTTCCTCTTCATTTATTCTTCTATTATATTCATTAATATCAATTTTTCCATCTGTATATTCTTTCTCTAAATCATTTAATATGTGTGGTCGCTTTGGTTCTTCTATATTCGATATAATCATCCCAAATTCAAATCCTGTATCAGTAAGTGTAGCATTCGTTATCTGGAAGTCTTGATTTTCACAACTTACTACCTTATAAGCAATTGATTGTCTATTATACATTTTTTCTGGTACATCTAAATCTATATTCCAATTACCTTTTAAATTTACTATACTGTTTTCATTTTCTAGCCAATCTTCTCTTTTTAACTGTATTTGAGTAAATTTAAAGTTCAACTTCTTACTTTTTGGAAAACTTACATCTCCTGTATACATATTATAAGCAAAATTTATTATTCCATGTTCTTTATCATGTCTTTGTATAACAGTATTTAATCCACAATTATAATAATTGTCGCTATATTCTAAACATTTTTCGTCTATATTATTTTCTTTACAATATTTTTCTAATGTTTCTTGATCCATACAGTATAAAATTTTATTTTCTTCATCTGTTACAATCAAATCTTTTAATTCTATATAACGCAAAGCATCTAAGTCAAAAGTTTTATTTATTTTTGTGTCTATTTCAAAAGTAAAATGAGTACTAATATTCAAATCATCCATTAAAAAATCTTCTATTTTAGCATTTACATTGATATTATCTAAAATAGTACCTGTTATTTGATCAGTAGCTGTTGTATTAGAACCTATATAATCCATAGATGGGTTTGCTATATATCCATTTTGTGCTGCATCATCAAGTCCTTTTCCTAAGAAAAACGTTTCTACGATTTTATCATAATTAGCTGCAAATGCCACTCCTGATACTAATATAACTCCTCCACATAATCCTGCTATTAATTTTCTTTTCATAGCATATTTCCTCCATTTTATTTCTTCTTTTAGGGTATGTTTATTGGTATATTCATTTTTAAATTGATTGACTGCCACATTCATTTTGAATTTATTTAATAATTCTTGATTATCCATTTACTTCATACCCTCCTTTATTTAAAATTTTCTTTAATTTATTTCTTGTTCTAAATAATTTTGATTTTACTTTACTTTCTGATATTTTTAACATGCTTGCTATTTCTTTTATTTTTCTTTCTTCATAATAATAAGCTATAAAAATTTCTTTTTCTTCTTTCTTCATTTTTTCTAATTCATCAATAATCAATTTGTTTTTCTGGCTTTCTACATAATCTAATTCTATATTTTGTATGCTTGTTAATCGTTCTTGATAATCTTCTATATTTTCTATATGTTTTTGTTGTCTTATCTTCTTTAAAATTAGATTTTTGGTTATTCCTGCTATATAAGCTGTCATACTTTTGTTGATATCTAACTCTTCTTTATTATTCCATAAAGTAAGATAAACATCTAATATGATTTCCTCTTCATCTTCTTTTGAAAACATAATAGAAGAACGATTTATGATAGTGTAAATATAATGATTGTAGTCCTTCATAATTGCTTCTATTTCTAATTCATTGTTTGTTATGTAATTATATATTTTATCATTTACTTTTTTCAATTTAGATCTAAACCCCTTTTAAGATATCTTCTATATCTATATTACCACTTTTTTTCATTTGGTTGCATTTTTTATACAGAAAATAATATTACATAAATCTTGTTCAACTAGCAATAATATTTTCGCTCTTTATCAATATATTGTTCCAAATTTGTCACACAATAATTAGCATCAGGTAGTTCTTTTCGTAATTTCATTTCCACTTCTGAATCACAAATAATATATGCTTTTTTAGTAGAATTCTCCCTTATAAAATATTTGAGTCGCGTAATCTTTTCAGTATCTATAAAATAAAAGGTATTAATAAATTTATCTTTATTGTTTGTATATTCACAAAAACTATATTCACATAAATAAGCTCCTTTATAGCATTTATCTACAATTTCTTTCCATCTTATACTATGTAAATATTTTAGTTTTTCTTTATTAATCTTATTATCTTCAATGACTAATATCTGATTTAGCCCAAAAGTAAAATCATTCAAATTTATTCTATTTATATCATCTATTAAAATAATAATATTTTTATATTTCATTTCTTTTTGTATATCATAAGCTACAGATTCAATATATTTACTATCATGCTCTTTAAGAATTTGATAAGCCAGGTATTCAAATCCATTTATATTAAATATTCCTATAAATCTTCTACCTGTTGTTGTATATATCGTTTTATCTTTTATTGCAAATGATGGTATAAAATCGACTGTTTTACAATTATGATAAAAAGCTGCTATATTACTTAATCGTAATAATCTTTCTCTATATTCTTGATTTTTATTTAATTTATTGTATTCAAAGTTTGATAATTTTACATATTGGATTCCTGATTTACCCAATACTAACATCCACCTAATTTTTCTTAAGAAATTTTTATCTATTAAATTTTTAATTCTATTTCTATAATATCTACTACTATTAAAGAAGTACTTTGCATCTTTTACATTTAAGTACTGATACTTTGCAATAAATTTTATCAAAGAAATCTCATCTTTATTTGTCGGAAAATAACTCACTTTTGCCACCTCCAATACCAACTAATAATTTATCAATAAATTGTCCATTGGTAAGATATTCGATAGCATACGCTATCGCCTACTTACCTCCACTTCAAAAACTATATCATTAAAATTATAAAACACTTGAAATATAAGCATTTTCTTGTAATCCCAAATATGCCAAATTTCTTTATTAAAAAAATCTAATTTTGCTACATTTTTTGTAACTATAAAATTCACATTTTTTTCATTTTGTACTACCATTTATGATAGATTTTTTATAATAATTTAATAAATTATCTGGATTATTACTCAATGCTAAAAAATATAAATTTACTAAATTTTCTCTATTTACATTTTGAAGTATAAATTGAAAATTGTTATTATATAAATCATACAAGACATATATAATATCTTTTATCATATTAATTTTATCTTCTTTCATATATTGAAGCATATAAGAATCATAATTAAAATCTAATCTGTCAATGATTTCAAAAAATTCTTTTGGAATTTCGTTACTATTATTTATAATTAAATAAAATAAATCATCTATATTATATTTTATATTATTATCTTTAACATTTTTGTTAATACCCTCTTAATCTCTTTGTATATAGGGGTATTGATTTTTTTGATAATAGGGTATATCTGCAATATAAATATTTCTTGATACTATTTCTTTATTTTCATTTCTTATAATTTTTGTTTCTATATAGCCAAGTTCTTGTAAATGTGAAATCCATCTACTAACTGAGACAGCTGTTACGTTATATAAATCTGCAAAATATTTATTTTGAGCATAACAATAACCATATTTATTGGCTAATGCTGTAATTTCTCCATATAATAATTTTTCGGCATATTTTAAATTAGTGTCATACCTAACTGTTGCGGGTATGATTGCATAATAATTGGGTTGTTCTTTTTGACTCATATTATGCACCTCCATATCTTTTAATTTTGCTGAAGGGCAAATTATAAAGTATGAAAGTGTTTATAAACGAAAAAAAGAGACTTTACTTTTTATAGTAAAATCTCTGTATTAAAAATTACATTTAAAGGGACATCCCTTTAAGTAAAAACTTCCGAATTGGTTGCGGAGGGTAGACTCGAACTACCGACCTTTGGGTTATGAGCCCAACGAGCTGCCAACTGCTCCACTCCGCGATGTTTCATTAAATATTGTGCTTTTTTTGTCCCTTTAATGTCCCTTTATCATTTAAATTTTAATCATTTTTATTAAGTTTTAATAAGCTTAAAAGTTTTATTAAAGGTTAGAGCAAAATATATAATTTTCAATGTTTTTTGGTGTTATCAACGGTTTTGAGCTTTAGCTGATCTTCGGTGATACTCTGTTTATGAGCCCGACGAGCTACCAACTGCTCCATCCCTCGATGTATTAACAATTTTTATTATACTATGAGAAATAGCACTTGTCAAGCATTTTTGAGCATATCCTTAAAATACTCAAAATAAAACTCAAATTCAGCCATAATATAGTATATGAAGAAAAAAATAAAATATTCATAAGAACTAAAAATATTAAGCCAAAATCATCAATCAAGAAACCAAAAACGAAAAACAAAATACAGAAAGCAAAAACAAATTATGACAGATTATGGGAAATTTTGTAAAAATATTGTGATTTTCTTCCAAATATGTTATAGTATGCAGAAAGGAGGTTTTATTATGACGAACGGTTGGAAAATGGAAGAATTTACAGCTACCCAAATACACAAGTATCAAGAAGATGGCAAAATGGTAGTCCCAACATATCAAAGAGGCCTAGTATGGAAAAAAGAACAAAAGAACGACTTAGTAGATTCTATAAAAAAGGGATTACCTTTTGGAAGTATTTTATTATACAGAGATGATAACAAAGGAAATTATAGAATTATCGATGGATTACAAAGATGTAGTACTATTTATGAATTTATCCAAAATCCATCAAAATATTTTAATACAGATGACATTGACGATATAGTTATTGAAAAAATATACAAAATGACAGGTTTAGAAGCAAATAAATCATCTATCAAAGATAAAATTATAAACATAATAGTTGACTGGATAAAAGAAGATTATAAAAAAATGGAAGATATCTCTGGTATGCAATATAGAGATGGTGCAGATAAAATATCAGATGCACTTCCAACCTTAAAAGGAAAAGAAAAAAACATCGCAGAAGTATTAAAACCAATGTTACAATCATTCATAAATATTTGTACAAATATGGCAGGAACAAAAATACCAGCCATAGTAATTTTTGGAGATGAAGATGCATTACCAATAATATTTGAAAGAATTAATTCAAAAGGTTCACAATTGACAAAATGGCAAATTTATGCTGCAACATGGTCTGATGATAAAATAATTATAAATGATAATTTGAAAAAAATTATTAATTATAATATGGAAAGATATGACACAATGAATATCGATGATAATATCCAATTTGATAATGAAAATTCGACAAGTGAATTAACTAATAATGGAGTTAATACATTCCAGTTAATATTTGGATTTGGAAAAATGATTTCTCATGAATTCCCACAATTATTTACTGTAAAAAACAAATCAACTGATGTAGAAAGTATCGGTTTCAATTTAATAAATGCCTGTCTAGCATATAAAAATTCAGAAATAAAAAACTTAAATAATAATTTAAAAAGAGAATTAAAAAACGATGAAAACATTAATTTATTTTTAACAAAAATTATTGAATGTATAAAACTTGTAGATAATACAATTGCAATAACAACAAAATTCAAATCTAATGTTAGAAATAATGCAACACCAATTCACACCGAAATGCAGATTTGTTCATTAATAGCTAGTATTTTCATAAATAAATACATAAAAATACTAGTCAATGATGAAGATCAAATTATAAAAAGAGAAATAAATTTAACAACACCAAGGGAAGACTGGAAAGACTATCGACAAAAATTCGAAGAAAACGCAATAAAGACATATTTAATGGATATCTTACAAATGAATTGGAGAGGTTCAGGAGACAAGAAATTAAACAGTGTTATATTAAATCATGATTATTATATAAAAAATGTTTCTAAAGAAGAGTTATCTCAAGTATTAAATATCTGGTATGAGAATATGAAAACAGAAAGAAAAGAATATCAAAAAGTTATGACACCCAAGGAAGCAGAAAGAGCAATTTTAAATATTATATATTCAAATGAGTTTACAGCAGCAGATCAAATCGATGGAACATATTATGATATTGAGCATTTGGCAACTAAAGAATTGATGAAAACTCAACTAGCTCGATTTAACTCAACAGGAGAATATGTAAGACTACCTATTAGTGCAATTGGAAATTTATGTTTTTTGAAAGAAGATTTAAATAGACAAAAGAGAGGTAAAACAATATACCAAATCGAAATTGATGATTTACAAGATGTCGAAGATAAATATACCTTTACAAAGGAAACAGATCTAAAATGGATAGAAGATCTTACCTCTTCAAAAGAAACTTTTATAAAAAATTATAATAACTTTATTGATGGCAGATATAATACCTTAAAAAACAAGTTATTAAAAATATTATATAATGAAAATCAATAATTGAAATAACACAAGAGTTCTTCATCCAAGTGGCATATCTATTGTATTAGAAAAACCTTTAATTTAAAATAACCCCAAAAATCAGACAAAAAAAGTCCAATTCTTGGGGCTTATTTTTTTGTTTAGCAAGTACCTGATATCAATTCAAAAAACCATTAATAATCTCCTCTTCTGCCTCTTTCTCGGAAAGACCAAGAGTCATCAACTTAATCAATTGTTCACCAGCTATCTTACCGAATAGCCGCTTCATGTATCAAATTAGCCTCTACATTATTTGCTGTAATCTCTGGTGTTGCTCTCACCTTAGCATTATCCTTAATAATCGCATCACACTCACTATGAGCAAAACACTTATTATTGCCATAAATCTTAGAAACAAAAAACTGCTCAGAATCATCTGTAGCCACTGACCTAGAAGTAACATGTGTACTAGCATTTTCTCCATTTAGCTTAACATCAAAAGTCGTCTTAGCAAATTGTTTTTCATGTGTCATAATTTTTTCAGAAACAACGAAATTAGTATTATCCTCTAGCTCCCCTTTTGTCTCTCGTACCGTAGAATCTACACCTTTTATCTGGGTACTTTCCATCTCCATACTGCTACCTGCTTTTAAATAAACCTCAGTAACTGGATTTAGAATTCTCTTTCCTTCGCCTTTACCTTCTCCATAATGCTTTTCAATATATCTTACTTTAGCTCCTTCTTCTAGAAAAAATCTATGAATTCCATCATGTTGAGAATCCTTGTGATGATCATTATGAATCCCACAACCTGCTACAATAACTACATTTGCATTCTTTCCAATATAAAAATCATTATAAACTAAATCATTTAATCCACTCTCTGTTATAATAACTGGTATATGAATAAATTCAAACTTCGTGTTCTCTTTCACATAAATATCAATGCCTGACTTATCTGTTTTAGTAACAATATTTACATTATCTGTTACTTTCCTTTCAATCCCTTTTCCATTTTTTCGAATGTTATAAGCACCTTTTGAAATATTTTCTAAATTAGAAACTTCATTTAAAAGGTCTTTATCCATTTGTTCTATATTTTCCCCCATACTTTCCTTCCTTTCTTACTATTTTGACTGTATTTTAGTTACTACACAAAAAAATCAAAAAATTGCTATCATTTACTTTTTCATCTTATAACATTCCGTCTTAGCAAATGTTTTACCTAATATTTTCTTACTCTCTCCAATTTCCGCTATTTTACCATCTTTCATTAAAACTACTTCATCTGCTATATTCAATATTCTCTCTTGATGAGAAATGATAAGAGTTGTCCCTTTAATTAGTTCTCCCATCTTTTCAAACACATCAATCAAATTACTGAAACTCCACAAATCAATTCCTGCTTCTGGCTCATCAAATATTGTCAGCTTAGCTTGTCTTAGTACAACAGTAGCAATTTCAATTCTTTTTAGTTCTCCTCCTGACAAAGATCCATTTACTTCTCGATCCACATATTCTTTGGCACATAATCCGACTTTTGATAATATTTCACAAGCCTCCACTTTTGTCATATCCTTCTTCCCTGCCATTTTTAATAAATCATATATTGTAATTCCTTTAAATTTAACAGGTTGTTGAAAAGCAAAACCAATTCCTAAATTGGCTCTTTCATCTATACTTAATTTTGTAATATCCTTTCCCTCCAAAATAACTTTTCCTGAATCTGGATTTTCAATTCCCATAATGATTTTTACTAAAGTTGACTTACCAGATCCATTTGGTCCTGTAATTGCAATGAATTTTCCTATATCAATTGCTAAATTAATATGATTTAAGATTTTTCTATTTTCTCTTTCAAAACATATATCTTTTAGTTCTAATAACACTTTTATTCCTCCATTCTTATGCTATTTCTAGTATTTTCATACATTTTATTGCATCTGCATTGTTCTGTCAAGTTAAAATTTATTTCACTGTAATAGCATCTTTAATTTTCTCAAACTTAGCCTCTCCAATACCGCTAACCTCTTTAATATCTTCAACCTTCGTAAACTTTCCCTTTTCCTTTCTATAAGTAAGAATTTTAGTTGCTGTAGAAGGACCAATTCCTGGCAAAGTTTCCAATTGTGCTTGTGTAGCTGTATTAATATTGACTTTAGAATTTTTTGTACTTTCTGATGTACCTTCTACTTTTTCATCATTCGTCGAAGTTCCACTCGAAGTTGTCACATAACTTTCTGTTCCATCTTTTACTGTATCAGAAGTATTTGCTTTACTTTCATTTTCTTTTTCTTGTTTCGTTAGAATACGAATCTTCATACCATCTTCTAATCGATACGCTAAATTAATATCATCTGTATAAGCATCTTCTCTAACTCCTCCGTACTTTATCGATAGCATCTGAAATTCTACTATCCACTTTTAATTCTACTACTCCCTCTTGATTAACAGCGCCAGACACATGAACCAAAATAACATCATCGCTATATCTTTCTTGGTCTTCTACCTTTTCATCTTGTACTTCTAAACTATTTTCCATTTCTATTTGTGTATTACTTTCATCCTCTTTTGCATAAACATAATAGCATACAAAACCAATCACAATGGCTACTAGTATTCCTAATATAATTTTTTGTTTTTTATCGAAATTATACATATAAAAACCTCCTTAATATAGTTGAAAATTCTAAAAAAATAGGATATGATAAACATAGTTGTTACAATTCTCAGTTATTAATTTTGATACAAAATTTATCTCTTATTGCTATCTATATAAACTGCGAATTATAACACATAGTTAATTAGGAGAAATAAAAAATGAAACTAAATCTAAAAAAAATAACGATACTATTATTGGTAACTATGCTAATACTATTAAATAATTCTTTTGTGTTCGCCACAGCTGAAAAGCCTAATATAATTTCACAAGCAGCTATTTTAATGGATTCTAAAACTGAAAAAATTCTATATGCCAAAAATGAGAACGAAAAAATGTATCCTGCTAGTACTACAAAAATTATAACTGCTATTCTTACTTTAGAAAATTGTAATTTAGACGAAGTAGTAACCGTCAGTTATGATGCTGTTATGTCCATACCAGAAGGCTATTCTTCTGCTTCTCTTCAAATTGGTGAGCAATTAACCGTGGAACAACTACTACAACTTTTATTAGTGCATTCTGCTAATGACGCCGCTAACGTGCTAGCCGAATATGTAGGTGGTTCTGTTGAAAGCTTTGTTTCTATGATGAATACAAAAATACATGAACTTAACTTATCTCATACTCACTTTACCAACACCTTTGGTATGCATGATGATAACCACTATACAACCTCTCAGGATTTAGCTACTATTATGAAATATTGTCTCAAAAATAAAGATTTTAGAAAGTTGGCAGGCAGTGCTTCTTGTGCTATCCCAGCTACTAACAAATATGATATTAGAAAATATAATTCAACCAACGAACTAATCATACCAAATAACAAAAACTATTATCCTTTTTTAACCTCTGGTAAAACTGGCTATACAAGTCAAGCAGGAGATTGTTTAGTTTCTTGCAGTTACAAAGATGATTTAGAACTGATTTGTGTTATATTAGGCGGTAAAACTGTAAATGGTATATCTACTAGATTTTCTGAAACAAAAACTTTATATGAATATGGCTATAATAATTATTCCATAAAAACTATATTAAATGCAAATGATATAGTCACACAAATAGAAATACCCAATGGTACGAAAGACACTAAAAATTTGGGCTTACTAGCTAATAGCACCATTCGTACTTTATTAGAAAACAACATTCTAGAAAACGAACTTACTCCTAAAATAAATATAAAAGAAAATATGAAAGCCCCAATTGAACAAGGCGACAATTTAGGTAGCATTTCCTATACTATTGATGAAGTCGAATATAAATCAGATTTAATCGCATCACATTCTGTTGAAAAATCTAAATTAGTAAATTATCTTGTAAAAATTGGAATTGGAATTTTGATTTTAACTTTGATGATAAAAATATCATTTCATAGAAAAAAGAAAAAAATTATATAAAAATTGATTATAAAATAACAATTCGAAGGAATCAATCAATTATACACTGTTACTAAATTTTCAATATAACAATATTAACCTAAAGTATAATATATTATTTGGCAACGCTACAGACAAGGCGTAAAAAATAATATATTATACTTAGACTAATAATATTAATTTATTAGTAATCCTTTCCGATAATAATTGTTACATCTACTTTACTTGAAGTAGACTCACTTGTTTCAATTGTACCAATACCCATAACATCTTTCATATTTTTTAATATCGTCTCCCTCACAGCTTTTTTATTAATAATAGTTGTTTTCGAAGTAGTATTTGTGTTCCCTGTTCTAGTAACTTTATAGCCTGATCCTTTTAATTGATTTACTACTTTTTGTAAATTGTCACTATCTCCACTGCCATTTAAAACTTCTAATACAATATCAGCCTTATTAATACTGTTTGTTGTTGTTTGATTTCCAGTTGCATTTCCTTCTGTCATGTCTTTCGTTTCATCAATTTCCTCAATATCTCTATTATGGAATAGCTCCTGTATTAATTTATTTGTTTCATATTTATCATAAACAAAAATACTTACTCCATTTGTTTTATCCCAATCTGGCGTTGTTCCTGGAAGCATATCTGTTAATAAATTTTCTGTATTAAATTCTACTACATATGGAATATAATCTTTTGCTACATTAAAATCTATATTAGTAAGCACATTTTCCTTTGCTACATCTAAAATAGAACCTAATTTAAATATATTTCCTGGTTGTGCTGTTTGCCTAACAACTTCCATAATAAACTCTCTTTGTGTCCTCATTCTTCCTAAATCATTATCTCCATATTCCTCTGGATAAGAAGTCCCATCATTATTATGCCTAAAACGAACTAGTTGTTCTGCTTTATCACCATCTAATTCTTGTTCTCCCGCTTTCAGATGAATATGCAAATCTTGTGTTGGATCATCATAATCCATATCAATAGGAACATTATAGGTAATACCATCAATAACATCTACTAATTTAATTAATGCTTCTGTTTTGATTACTACATAATATTCGATATTTAATCCTGTTATTTCATTGACTGCTTGTAAAGTTTCATCTGGTCTATGTTTTCTGCTATATAATGAATTTATTTTTTCATAAGCTGTTGCTTTGGCTGGATTCTTTCCTGTATAAGTATCTCTTGGTATAGATAACAAAGTAGCTTTTTGTGTATTAGGATTATAAGAAGCTACCATGATAGTATCTGTCAAATCAACATTTTCTTGATTGGTACTAATACCTAATAAAAGAACTTTAAATTCTCCTAAGTTCTTTTTAGTATTTTCATCATGCCCTACCATTGTTGCTAACATTCCTGACAATCCTCCACCATTTCTGTGCACTCTATAAGCAAATACACCTCCTATTACTAATAGAATGAATAAGCATAGCAGTAATATTTTCTTCCCCATCTTCTTTTTTTTCTTCTTTTTGTTATTTTTTGTATTTTTCTTGTTCATTTGTTTATTTTCCAAAACGATTCACTCCTAATTTTTCATGCTACTAGTATAGCAAATTTGCCATTAAAAAACAACCCATCTGTAAATTTTATTTTAAAAAAGTTACAGTTCAGCCTTATTATTGGTTGTTCTCGTGAGGAGAGCAAGGCTGACCAGTAACTAAAAAAACACATTCAAAATATTATTTTTATACATTGATTTTCCCAAATAAGATTGTTGTATATTTTCATTAACTACATTATTAGGATTAATTTGTGCTGGTATATTAACAATTAATAATATAACATATACGATTAGAACACCTCTTAAAAGACCATATACTAATCCACCCGCCTTATTTATCTGATCTATAATTGGTAACTTTGCAACTGCATTAGCAAATGCACTCACAAATCTCAATGCAACTTTTACCCCTACAAATAGAACAATAATAACGCCTCCTGTTACAATATTAACTGCCAGATTTCTTGCTGTTTCTGGTAACATCTCATTTTTCGTCATTTCTATCATACTATTTGTTAAATCATCTTCATTTACATTTTTCTCCATAATTTCATTCGCTTTTTCATAAATCGTATCTTCTATCATTTCATCTATACTTGTAACATTGATAACTAAATTAGAAATTGGCTGATATAAAATAACTGTTATCGCAATAGAAATAACAAAAGCACACAATCCAATAGCCAAGTTTACCAAACCTTTCTTATACGCTAAAAATATCGACAATGCAACAATTACTATTATAATTAAATCTACTACCATTTTTACTCTGTCCCCCTATAAATTTATAATTTCAATCTTATCTCTATATATAATTCCAGCTATATCATCAGATACTACAATATTTGTAATCTCTTGATTAGCAATATAACGTTTTACTAGCCATCCCTCTGTGTTAATAAATTCTATTTCTGTTCCTAAATTCAAAGCAATAATATTACCATACGTAAAAATTTCCTTAGTAACAGCATTTACTGTGTATTCCTTTGTAGCTTTACTTTCTGTATTTATGATATTAATAATAGAATCTGCTGTAAACAAACCTGAAGATTTCTCCTCTACTCCAATCACATGATTTGTTAATTCTATCGATTGGAAAATCATCTTTTTATTTTCATGAGTCATTAGCATAGTATCTTGATTATTTTCTATTATATGAATGCCATCTGTATACATACATACTAATTTATCTTTATTTTGATACTCTATGTTAGTAATTAACTTATCAGATTGCCCCTGATAGGTATTCTCTAACGAATTAGTTGGATCTGAACTTGCTTTTTCGATTGAAACTACTTTTATATTAGATTGTATAATCGTTCCTGATGTATCTACTTCTGCAATCGCTAAATATTTATTGTCATTAGAAATAGTCACATCTGCTGTTCTAGTAGAAGACAAATACGTTTTAAACATTTCCTTTCCTTCTGGATTATACATGGCAATCACTGTTTTATAACTAGTATCTGTTATCACTACTGCTACATATCCATTTTTATTAACATGCACTTGTGAAATATTCCCTTCTACTTGTGCTTCCCATGTTATATCTTTATCAGTAATTAAATATATCTTTTTCCCTCTCTGCTCAGCCATAACTAAAAATCTATTAGCAGAATCAAAAATTGGGTTAGACACTTCTACTTCCAAAGTTTTTTCTTCATTTCCTGTGTTACCATAAATACTAAATTTGTTTTTATTTAAAATTCCTATATACTTATTAAAAGCATGTATATTTGCCTCTTGACCTTCTGGTAATTCTATTGTAGTCACATTATCTTGCACTACTTCTTTTTGAAAAATATTCTTATCAATCCATTCTCTAGCCGTTTTGTCATTACTATAAACTATGATAAGAGAAAGAATGACAACTACTATCATAACTACCACAAATATAGTCGCAATTTTCTTTTTATTTATTTTTTTCTGTGTTGGCTCTTTCCAATAATCCTTCATGGCTGTCCTCCTTGTCTTTTGTTCCTTTATTCTACTATAACTACAAAGAAAAAGCAAGCACAAAAAAACTCACATTCTTTTTATGATTGTGAGTTTTTTGAGATAGAAATATTTTATCAAGCAATTCTTTCTCCTTCGCCTGATTCCTCTCTTTTAAATGTTGCTGGTTCTATTACTTTACCTTCTGGCTGACTATGTTGCTTATTAGCTCCCATTGTACTCTTTTGCAATTTCTCTTTAAATGGTAAATTTTCTCTATATTTATTTATAAGAGAACCATACTCTTGTTGAATATATTTTTCTTCTACTCTAGCCACTAATAATAGATAATTCTTTGTTTCTGTATCATCTGGATCTTTAAAGTCAGTATTGGCAACAAAATCCCTTAATGTTCTTGCATTATGAGCATCATTTTTATAAGATAACTGACCTAAACTACCATTTCTTGCATGTAAAAATGATAAAATTTCTGTTTTATGTTTTATGTCAGGATAATTTTCATTGATTTCTTTTATTAGTTTTACATCATTATCTTTAGAGTTTTTGATATATTCCTCCACATCCATGCCCTTCATATAGCCCATAATATTCTCTAATAATTCAGGTGAAAATCCTCCTGGTATATTTTCTATTTCTTCTGGTATATAAGCTATCTTTTTTAAACTGTCTTTCATCACGTCCTTATTTCCTTTGCTTTTTATAATCATAGCTTCTCCAACTGTTCTATATAATTGTCTTAAAACTCTGTCCTTTTCAAGTTTTAAATAACAAGAAAATAATCCTCCATTTTCATTTATTGGATTTTTTTTCATATTTTGTGCGATTTTCACTACTGTTGCTTCATCCAAATTTTCTCCCTTCATCATACTTTGAAAATTTGCAGCCACAATTGAATCTTCTGGATTATTTTCTTCTTGTTCCATCATACAGGATAATAAAACTTCCTTATTCCTAGGAATCGTAGTGTCATCAGCAGTTTGAATCGATGCTAATATCTTTAAACGTTCATCTATAACTTTACCATATCGACTTAATTCTTCTGGTGAAAGTTTAGTAACATTAATATCCCTTGGCAATCCTCTTAATTGTGCATAACCAAATTTCTCAGCTCCATATTGTTCAATATTGTTCCAAATATCTTCTGACAAATGTAATTGTTGATATTTGTCTTCCATAGCTCTTAATTTTTCTATTGTGGAGTTTTTAGCTTCAGTAAATTCACGACGACTTTTACATTTTGGTAATGGTTCGAATATCTTTGTTAGTTCATCTTTTGCTTCTTTTAATGACATTCTTTTTTTATATTTTAATTTAACAGCTTCTTCGTCTTCTGATTTGTCTAAATCACTCGTAATGGTTCCTATTGAAATTATTTCTTCTCCTATATTCATTTTTACATCATATTCTATTCCATTGTTTTCATTGGTACTTGAATATATTCTAATATCTACCTTGTTATCTGGTTCTGTAGATTCATTTTCTGTATCTTGTCCATATTCTCTTGCTGGTGCTGGTAAACCCAAATTTTTCTTTTTTCTAAAAATATTACTAACTTTATCAAAAAGTCCCATAAAATCATCTCCTAGTATATCTAAACTACCTCTTTTTTATTATAACATAAAAATAGTAACAAAAATATGTTATTTTCGTTACTATTGTTTTACATTTTTATTACATTGTAATAAATAATATAATAGTTGGATTAGTGATAATAATATATAAAATATTACACACCTTGAATTTTTTAAATGTATACTAAGATTTAACATTTTATCAAAAGAACAAGAGTTTTGTATTTCTTTTGGAGGCGACACCCGGATTCGAACCGGGGATCAGAGTTTTGCAGACTCGTGCCTTACCACTTGGCTATATCGCCAAAAACTCACAAAACTCATTGTTCTCTGATGATAAAACAGTTTGGAGCGGGAAACGGGGTTCAAACCCGCGACCTCTGCCTTGGCAAGGCAGCACTCTATCAACTGAGCTATTCCCGCATCTCCTTATAAAATATATTCACATTTAGTATATTTTATTCCTAAATGCATTTATAATAATAACAAATTTATATCTAATTGTCAAGAAAATATTGCAATCGTTTAAAATTTAGGTTATAACTCAGGTTAAAAATGTTTTTTAGCTTAAAAGTTTATATATTTTTTATAAAGTTACAAATAAAAAATATATAAACTTCTATTAATAATACCAAATAAACTAAAATTATAACCATTCATTACTTTTTCTTCTTAGTTGTCTTTTTAGCAGTAGTTTTAGCCGTTTTCTTTGCTGTCTTATTTGTTTTTTTTGTAGTCTCTTTTTTTATCTCTTCTGCTTCCTCTGGATTCCACTTCTCTCCTTCTTTTGGTTTATTCCAAGAAATATAATCACAAGAAGCAGGATTATTTTCACAAATATAATAATTCCTTTTTCTCTTTGTCTTTCTCACTTGTACAGTAGCTCCACACTTTGGACATGGCACATCAATCGTCTCTATAATTGGCTTTGCATTCTTACATTCTGGATAGCCTGGACATGCCAAGAACTTTCCATATCTACCAAATTTATACACCATCATTCTTCCACATTTTTCACATTGTACATCTGATACTTCATCAACTAATTCTACATGTTCTAATTCTTTTTCAACTTTTTCTATTTCCTTTTCAAAGGGTCCATAAAATTCTCGAATTGATTTTTTCCACTCTTCTTTTCCGATTTGCAATTTCGTCAAACTCATTTTCCATTTTAGCAGTAAATTCTACATTAATAACATCTGTAAAGTTTTCTGTTAGTAATTTATTAACAATCCTTCCTAATTCTGTAGGTGACAATTGTTTTTGAATTTTTTCGATATATCTTCTTTCTAAAATTGTCGTAATCGTTGGTGAATACGTACTTGGTCTACCAATTTCCTTTTCCTCCAATGCCTTAACAAGACTAGCCTCTGTATATCTTGGTGGCGGTTCTGTAAAACTTTGTTTTGGATTTAATTTTTTCAATTTTAACTCTTGTTTTTCTTTTAATTCTGGCAACATGCCCTCTTCTTCTTGTTCCTTTTGGTCTGTTCCTTCTACATATAGTGTCATAAATCCTTTAAACTTAATCATTTGTCCATTTGCTTTAAAAGTATATCCATTTGCATCAATTGAAACCGCCATAGTGTTATAGATTGCCGCTGACATTTGACTTGCCATAAATCGATTATAAATTAATTTATATAATTTATATTGATCCTTTGTTAGGTAATCTTTAATACTGTCAGGCTCTAAATCTGCATAAGTAGGTCTAATACCCTCATGTGCATCTTGTGCTTCTTTACTAGTTTTATAATATCTATTTTCATAATATTTTTCACCATAAGTTGATACGATATGACTTTTAGCAGCAGCTCTTGCTTCTTCTGAAATTCTAGTAGAGTCTGTTCTCATGTAAGTAATTAAACCAACAGAACCTTTTTCTGGCATTTTCACACCTTCATATAATCCTTGTGCAACAGACATCGTTTTCTTCAAAGTAAATCCCAATTTTCTAGAAGCTTCTTGTTGCATCGTACTAGTTGTAAATGGTGGAGCTGGATTTCTTTTCTTTTCACCCTTTTTTACCTCATTTACAATATATTTAGCTTGTTTCAAGTCTTTTAAAACTTTATTTATTTCTTCTTCTGAATGAATTTCTTGTTTCTTACCATCTTTTCCATAAAATCTTGCTTCAAATTCTTTTTTACTTTCTGTTTCCTGTAGGTTAGCATATAAATTCCAGTATTCTTCTGGTACAAAATTTTCAATTTCTTCCTCTCTGTCTACAATTAACTTAACAGCAACCGACTGAACACGTCCTGCGGACAATCCTCTTTTTACCTTTTTCCATAATACTGGACTCATTTTATATCCTACAATTCGATCTAAAACTCTTCTTGCTTGTTGTGCATCTACTAAATTAATGTCAATATCTCTTGGTTCTTTAATTGCCTTTTGCACAGCACCTTTTGTAATTTCATTAAAAGTTACTCTGGTTATTTTATTTTCTTCCTCTTTTAAAATCGTAGCTAAATGCCAAGCAATTGCTTCTCCCTCACGATCAGGGTCAGTAGCTATATATATTTTTTTAGCTTTTTTTGCATCTTGTTTTAGAGATTTGATTAAATCTCCCTTTCCTCTAATATTAATATATTCTGGCTCAAAATCATGTTCTATGTCAATTCCCATTTTTGATTTTGGTAAATCTCTAATATGTCCCATAGATGCTACTACTTTTGTACTTCCCCCTAGAAATTTCTTTATTGTATTGGCTTTTGCTGGCGATTCTACTATTACTAATTTATCAGCCATGTAATCCTCCTTATATTTTGCTTACTACTGTATTCTAGTCCAATTTCCCATAATTTGCAAGCCCCTTTTTCAAAAATCTTTCTTATAATAATATAATTTTTTTCGTAAAATCGTTCAGAATATCTTCTACTGTAATTGGTGTTACTACATTTTCTTTTAATATCTTTAAAATTCTCTCTATTGTTTTTTCATCATTTGATACATATGGTATTTTCTTATTTTCTACTTTTACATCATCCTTTTTATATTCTGTTTTCACTACATAAATACCAAACTTAGCTTTTTCTTGTTTAACCATTTCATCCTCATTAATTATTTTATAATAATCCAGTTTAATTGGATAATAAATCCCAGCCTCATTTAGTACTTCCTTTTCAATAAATGTACTACTAAAATAAGTCCTCATTTTTATCCCCTTTCTTCACGCCCGCTTTTCTATAATACTACGTCTTAGAATGGTTTTCAAGGACTTTTCATCGCAAATTCTGTCATATTTCTACTCATTTTTACATGATTTACTATTTATTTTTATTTTTCGTCTTTTTCCGCTATTACTTGTGTTTTTAATACCACAAAAAGTTCAGCCATGGTTGTTGCATTATATGGATTCACATATAAGATACTCAATATACCAAATGTTAAAACTGATAAGAAATTCCATCCAAAAAAAGACAAGTCCAAAATAAATGTTTCCCACTTATTTCCCTTCATCATTTGTTTTGAAAGTTCAAATGCCTCTTTTCTTTTTATAGTGGGATTTTCTGCTAGAATATAAGGTATCATTCTATATTCATATGTTTTTATAATACCTCCTACTATTGTCAAATACCAAAGTGCTGTATAAATATTTCTTAAAAACATAATAATAGCTATATTAAACCAATAATCCTTTTGAAATATCTCTTTTATAATTCCAACTCTTGCATTACTATCTTTTCTTACCGCTAAAAAGTACTTCTTTCCTCCCACAATCAATGGATCTGCCACTAACACTGTAAAAGCAACAGCAATCACTGCACCAATGCAAAGCAATATTCCCAACTTTGTTTGTTGAACATAAAAAAAAGTAATCGCATCCCATATTTTAAAAATATATTTCTGTGACTTTAAAGCACTATTCAAATTGTCCTCAACTGTTTCAAATACTTTAATTTGTGTTTCATTTAATACATCTTTTATCTTTTCTTCACTAAAAAACGTTTTTATTTCCTCATCTTGAATTCCTATTTTATCGATTTCATGATGAAAAATATAATTCGGATCCATTGAATCCTCTGATTGCCATACACCTAAAATAGAAGTACCAAATTCTCCTGTTAATAAAGCAATTAAAAAACACACCACAACAATTGTCCAATAATTTTTATAGACAACTTTTTTAGCCTTATTTTTTAACTCTTTTCTTTCCCACATGGCTTTTCTCCTAAACTTTTTTTATTATTATAAACTAAATATCTTTCAATTTCAAGATATTACCTACATTCATTTTTCCTGCTCTTGTAATAGAGTGATAGCCATATTTTTTCTTTAACTCATCAATAGCATTATCTAATTTTTTTTGTTTCTCATTTTCTTCCCCTTCAAATAATGATAATTGTTGTTCTTTCTTCTCAATTAAATTGTCAACTCTAACGCCTACTAATCGAATTGGATTTTCCTTTTGATACATTTGTTCTAACAATTGTTTTGCTTTCTGATAAATCTCTTTTGTACTCGCTGTTGCTATTATTAACTTTCCCTGATGAGAAAAATCTTGAAATTCCTTTGTTCGTAACTGCACACTCACTGTATTAGCCAATAAATCATATTTTCTTAAACGAAAGGTCACTTCTTCTGTTAAAGCTAATACTATTTCCTGCAATTTTTTAATATCTGAAATATTTTGCGGTAATGTTACAGAATTTCCTATCCCTTTTGGATTTTCCTTTTCATATTTAACTTCTGAAGCATCAATTCCATTAGCATATTCCCAAATCATAACACCATGTTTGCCAAATTTCTTTTCTAACAATGTTTTGTCTGCTCTTGCTAAATCTCCAATTGTTTTAATTTGCAAATTATATAGCTTTGGTACTGTCTTTTTACCCAACATAAATAAATCCGAAATTGGTAATGTCCACATCTTTTCTGGTATTTCTTCTGCATATAAAGTATGTATCTTATCTGGCTTGGTAAAATCAGATGCCATTTTAGCTAATAATTTATTGTTGGCAACTCCTATATTTACTGTGAAACCTAATTCTTCTTTTACTCTTTTACTGATTTCTTTTGCTTTATTCAATAAAGTATCTTTCATAAGATAATTCGTTAGCTCTAAAAAACATTCATCAATACTAAATCTTTCTATTTTATCAGTATATTCTAGCAACAAGTGATATAAAGCATCTGAATATTTCCTATAAATTTTAAAATCAGATTGAAAAATTTCTAAATTTGGACACATCAACCTCGCTTGATAAATGGTTTGTGCCGTTTTAATTCCAAATTCTTTTGCTTTCATACTTTTTGCTAATACAATTCCTGACCTTTTTGATTCATCCCCTCCTATAATGGCTGGTATTTCTCTAATATCAACTTTACTGCCTTGTTTTAACATATCTACTGCTGTCCAACTTAAAAAAGCATTGTTAACATCTATATGTAATATTTGTTTTTCCATAATATCACCAGCTTTATTATAGAATTTCTGTTTGCTCTTGTCAAGTGTTTTCACTTTTCTTTAAAACAAGAAATTAAAAAATGAACCCTCCTTGGGGGAATTCTAATAAGGACAAAATTGCTCTTATAGGATTCTTCCTTATTTTATTGTATTAGATAGTTGAAGAATGATATAAATTATTTAGTCAAATTTGTAGTGAAAATCAATTTATAGAGGTTTTAACTATGATAGAAATAACTTATCACAAAGAAGGAGATTATTTTATTCCTGACTTATATTTGGAGAAAGAAGATTACGAAGAAGATTATATTATTGGAAAATATGGTCATTTAAGATTGGAATATTTGAAAAATCATAAAAGGTCTGAATACACAATAATGTTTATGAATATGACTTTGAGAAAACATATCGTAGAAACTGACAAACAAGCTAAGGAAAGACTTGACATACTTATGAAACAAATGCTAGAAAAAAATTCCATTGATGAAAACTTGAAAAATACTGACCCTTTAAAATGGACTGGGCTTATGAATAATTATAAGCATTCAGTTGAAGAAATAATATATAAAGAATTAATTTATGTATAATTTCGAAAAATTTTTGAAAAATTATATACTTTTTCAAAAAAATAGTGTATAATTAAAGAAATTAAGGAATACTATACATTGTAGATAGATATTCTACTAGGTCTGAAATAGTTTACTAGACTAGGACCTGACCCGAGCTGATGCTAAGCGTCAGCAAAAGCCATTCAAACGAATGGCTTTTAATATTGCTATTTTAACTTTTTCCTCATAGTAAGAATATGTTGTTTTATTTTCACTAATTCATTATCAATATTTTGAATATCTTTTGTAAAATATTCTGTCATTTCATTAACTTCTGTTTCGTTTAATTCACTTGTTCCTAATACTCCATAAAGCAATTTGTCTGCTAGTATTTGTTTATTAGTATCGTTTTCAAATTTTTCTTTTAAATTATCATTTGCTACAACATTATTATATGTCTGATTTTCTTTAGAAGTCTGTACTTCATCTATATTATGCAAATTTGCTTTAGAAAATATATTTTTGAAAAATTTTTTTATTTTATACCACAATCCATTTGTTGAAATTATGTCACTATTCATCTAAATCTACTTCTTGTTCCAAAGTATTTTCAGCTTCTTGTCCCTTTTCCATTAATAACTGTTGTTCATATTTATGCTCTAATTTCTTAGCCTCTTGCAATGTTCTTCTTTTTTCTAAATCTTGATTTATTAGAATTGCTAGTTCTCTTTGTTTCTTATTGCCACATTGAACATCTAGTTCACTTATTATAGATAAAACTTCATCTAACTCTGAATGTTTTTCTCTATATTCACTTCTTTCTTCTTCAGTTTGTAATATCATATAAGGTTTTATTAAGTCTTGTCTAATATTTCCAAGCTTTCGTGCTAAATCTTTTTCTGTTTCATCAGCTTTTGATGATCTACTAGGTAATTTTACAAATTGATTTTGCTGAACCCAAAGTCTAATATTTCTCGCATTTATTAAGTATGGCGAAATATTATTTTCATCTATCCAACTAACTATTGATAATATCTCTTGCAATTCTGGATGTTCACTTTGAAATTGCTCTTTTTCTTCATCTGTTTGTAAATCATTGTATGGTTTTATCAATGTTTGTCTAATATATTGTAAAGCTCTTCCTAGTCTTTGTTCTTCATCCTCCTTTGAATTAGCTGTTGGTGGCTTTGTAGTTTTTCTTTGTTCCATCCACTTCTTTATTTCTCTTATATTAGTTAAATTAGGAGAGAGATTATTTTTATCAATTTCATCTACTATTCGCATTACTTCTTGTAATTCTGGATGTTTGGTTTCAAAATCTTTTTTATCTTCTTCTGTTTGTAGTTCCATATATGGTTTTATAAGATTTCTCCTAATTCCAGTTAATGCTAAACCTAGCCTTTTTTCTTCTTTATCTTTTGATGCTGCACTTGGTAGTTTTGTAGTTGTATGCCCTTTCATCCACTCTTGTATTTGAATAGCATTACTCAAATTCGGAGATATATTATTTTGGTCTATCTCATTTACTATTTGCAATATTTCTCGCAGTTCAGGGTGTTCATTTTCAAACTTTATTTTCTCATCTTCTGTTTCAAGTTGTAAATAAGGTTTTATAAACTTTTCCCTTATAGTAGATAATGCTTGCCCTAATCTTTTCTCTGTATCATCTCCATTTTGAGAACGTGGTGGCTTAGTAGTATTGTTTTCTTCCATCCATACTTTTATTTGTCTTGCATTTGCTAAATATGGTGAAATATTATTTTCATCTATCCAATTAACTATTACTAATATTTCTTGCAATTCAGGGTGTTCAGCTATAAATTGTGCTTTGTCTTCTTCAGATTCCAATTGTGAATATGGTTTTATTAACTTTTGCCTTATATTACTTAATGCAATTCCCAATCTTTTTTCATTATAATCATTAGAACTAATTGCTGGTGGTTTTGTTGTTTCTCGCTCTTCCATCCATCTTTTTATATTTCTTGCATTTACTAAGTGTTCATTATGTCCTATAATTCCTTGAACTTCTTCTAATAATTCTAAAAACTCTTTTGTTTCACCCTGTATTCTAAAAATATCTATATCTTTTATATCAGTAGTTTCATCTTCACTACCAATATCAATATGACCATCTTCAACATTTCTAGTTCCATTTGTTCTTCTATTAATTTCTATATCCAAATTATTCTTTAAATAATTGTTTACTTAGTCAAATACAATAGTTTTATCTCTTGAAATATCAGAAGATAATGCTCTACCTAATTGCTGTAAGTAAATTATTCTTGAATCCGTTGGTCTTGCCATAATGACTCCAGAAATATCTTCAACATGTAATCCCTCATTTAACATTTCAATAGAAAATAATAACTTTATATGTTCTGATTTTGAATTTTCAAATCTCTCAATGCTTTTTTTGTTATCTTTTTCACTATATCCTTCTCCTGAGTACACTGAATACATTTCTGGTTCAGTATCAACCTCTCCAAACCATTCTTTAGCCTTTGCCATTAATTCATCCATATGCTCTTTATCTTTGCAAAATATTATGTACTTACCATCTTTCTTTTTTATATTTTTTGCAAAAAGTTCTGGTATACCGTCAGCTTGGTCAACTATTTTTCTCATTTTGTCATATCTATCTTGTAATTCCTTCTTCTTTTGTTCGTCATTGCAATTTGCTATTGCTGTTCTTATTCCTTCTAAATATTCTCCCAAGGCATAATCACATTTTACATATGTTGGTGCTTTTACAATTCCATTTTTCAGAGCGTCTACTAATGTTAATTCATAATCCACATTTCCTTCAAACAATTCATCTACAACATTTTTATCATCCATTCTGTCTGGTGTAGCTGTTAATCCTAATATTTGTGCATTTGAATTTTTCTCTAATAGTTCATTAACTCTTTGTCCCCATTTATCAGCACCAGTTCTATGTAACTCATCCATAATTATAATATCAGCATTTAATTTCTCCATTTGCTCATCTTTCACTTTTAATAAAGATGGATACAACATTATCTTTAGGTTTGGAAAATATTCGTCTGCTATCATTCTCGCTGGTCTTTCTCTAGATGGTTCTTCTCCTACAATATATTTAGCAATATAATTATACATTTGATTTTTAATTGCATTAGTCGGAGCCATAAATAAAATTCTTTTATCCTTATTATCAGCCATAAGTTGTAATGCTATAAATGATTTACCGCAACCTGTAGGAATGACAACAGATGCTTTGTTTCTAGTTTGATAAGCTTTTTTTACTGACTTATAAGCATCTTGTTGATGCTTTTGTAAACCTAATTCAGGATTTCCTTCTACTATCATATTTACCTCATTTCTTATTCTTTAGTGTTATTTAATTTTTTCTCCCATATCTTTCTAATATATTTTACTGATAGTGTAGATAGTGTAAATCCTATTACAGGAACTAAAGAACTTAAGAAAATATTATCAAAATATCTAATTAAATAAGAATATATAACAACTACAATATAAGTTAATATACATATACAAATTCTTCTAGTAAAACTTGTTTCCCATTTCTTATCTAATTCTACTTTTTTATTTCTCTGTTTTATTTGTTCAATCTCTTTTTCTAAATTCATAATTTTATCTTCTTTCTAATTATATTCTTTTACTTTTTAGTAGATTTATAATATGCCTAAAGTCTTTTCCTCTAAAGAAATATATTTCAGCTTTTGTAAAAGGAATATTATTTTTCCTTTTATAATCTAGCTTATCTATAACTGTTAGCATGTCTGAAACTTGGAATAATCGTTTCTTTGTATGGTCAAATTCTATTCTTCTTTCCACATTTGGATTACTCGCAAAAAGTGTGTCTAATATAGTTGCTAGTGTTTCTTGTCCATTATCATAATAAATAACAATTTTATCAAATGAGTTTATATATTCTTGATTGTTATTTATAAATTTACTAATTTCTCTTGCAAGTGCCATATTTAATTGTGCTTTTTTGTTTACATACTTTTTATCTACTATAACTGTTCTTATTTTGACTTTTACTCTACTTGAAAAATAAAATATTGCCCAAAATATACTTTTTCTTTTTTCAAAATCGAAATGAGAATAATCTCCTCGTTTAGCTATAAGATATGCTAAATGTATCATTCCATCATAATTAAGAGTTTTTAACTTCTCATTAAGATATTTTAATTCTGTTTTTATTGAATCGGAACTTTCATGAAGTGTAAAGGATACAGCATATAAATCTGAACTTCCTTTTACAAATCCAAAATCTCCACTTTCATCTATAAATATGTTTAGTCTCTTTATCGTTATCACCTTTAATCCTTTTAATTATAATATTGCTATTTATATTTATAACATAAAAAAACATTTTTCTCAATAGAATGTAATGAAGTTTTCAGCTTTTTCTTGACATTTACATAAAAAAGTGATATATAATAGATGTATTTAACAGTACACTGAAAAATTAATAGACACGAAACACTGATTAGTAAGGGATACAATAAAATATTTTCTATCTTTCTCCTAAATTGAAAATTAAGATTTGTAGGAAACTTACTAATCCAATGCGGTGAAATATATTTTGGCTGGTTTAGAATGAATAGTATGTAAAATGTCCAGCAGTGGTTAAGACCGATTAGCATGTTTCAAGTAAAACTCACTACTTTGCAAAAAAATTGCAATATTGGTAGTTTTATTTGTTGTGCCTAATGGGTCTTTTTGTTATGCTAAAAAAGACTATATAGGTATTGCTCTATATTCTTACGAAGCATAGCAAAAAGATACTGAAAAAATTTTATGCTAGGTAGCAAAAAAATTTTTCAGTAGTCAAAATAATATTTGAATGAAAATGAAAATATTATTTTGATTTGGCGAAGCCAAACATAAATTATCTATCGCAAGATTAGATAATTTATGAGCCCTCCGCAAGGAGCCCACTGGCACCTTTCCAAAACGAAGTTTTGAAAGTGTCATAGTGGGTTACATACTTTCGCTAGAAAGTTATGTAACAGATCCCCTCGGTCGCCTCTTGCTACCTGCAAGAAAGGATATTTTATATGGACAAAACAAACTATTCAGTAGCTAGAGTAGAAACTTATACTAAAACAAGTATAACTAAAGCTGAACGACATAACGAAAGAAAAAACAAATCATATTCTAATATGAATGTTGATTTAGAGCAAACACCAAACAATGTACATTACAAAAGATGTGAAACTACCTATAATGAAAAATTAAAAGAGTTACTTGATAAAGGACAACTATCATTAAGAGGTTTAAGAGCAAATGCAAAACTATTTGATGAACTCATATTTGACATTAACTCTGATTATTTTGAAAAACATGGTGGTTATGAATTTGCAAAAGAATTTTATGAACGAGCCTTCCACTTTGCTGAACAAGAAATGGGAACTGATAATATTATATCAGCAGTAATGCATGCAGATGAACTAAATACAGCTTTAACAGAAGAATATGGAAAACCTATATATCATTATCACTTGCATGTTGTAGCACTACCTGTTGTAAGAAAAGAAATAAAATGGACTAAAAAATGTAAAGATAAATCACTAATTGGAACTACAAAAGAAATAATAAATCAAATAAGCCATAGTAATAAATGGAAATCAGAACAATTACTAGATAATCAAGGAAAGCCTGTATATGATAAAAAAGGAAATGCAGTTTTAATAAAATCATATAGCTTATTACAAGACAGATTTTTTAAGTATATGTCTGATAGTGGTTATAGAGACTTTATTCGTGGTATAAAAGGCAGTAATCAAGAACATTTAAGTGATTTGCAGTTTAAAATAAAAAAAGATACTGAAAGGCTAGAAAGAATTACAAGTCAAGTCGAAGAAAAGGAATCTTCTTATAATTCTTATATGAAATATGATAAACAAATTGAAGATATTTCAAATTTAGGAAAGCAAAAGAGATTTTCTAAAAAGATTGAATTAGATCAAGAAGATTATGAGAATTTAACTGAATATGCTAAAAAAGGAATTATTGCAGATAAAGAAATATATGAGCTTAATAATAGAATTGATAATTTAAGAAATGCTGTAGATAAATGGAAATCTCTATATGATGATATAGTAGAAAAAACAAAAGATTACTTCCATGCTATAAAACTTGCCCCACAAAAAGTTTTTGACTTATTTAAAGGACTATTTTCTAAAGAGAAACAAGATGAGTTAGAAAAACAAAGAATTGAACAAGAAAAAATACAAGCTGAAAGAAAATCTCGTGAAGAAGCTAGAGAAAAAGAAAGACTTGAAAAGCAGAAACTAAAAAACTCTCCTGAATACAAGAAAAGGAGGGCTGATAGAGATGCAAGATAATATAGTTTATAGATTAGAGTTAACAAATGAAGAATATGAATATGTAGAAAATCTAAAGAAAGAATATTATGAAAAATTAAGTAAAATGACTAAAGAAGAAAGATTACAATATTTTAGAGATAACTATTGTAATGAGCAAAAGTTGAACTTTGAAAAAGAGATAAACGGCACAATATACAAAGTAAATACTCACTTTGATGTAAATGCTGAAGAAAGCATTTTAAATAAACTTTTTAGACTAACAAAAAAATCTTAAGAATCACTTGAAGTATAAAAACGAATATGATATTATGTGAACACTACAAATTAAAACTTTGTAATACTTTATATCTTATTCGGCTGTCTAAAGGAAAGGAGTTGTTATGGGACAGTCAAATAACGAAAAAATAACTGCTTTGTACTGCCGTTTATCAAGAGATGATGAACAGCTAGGAGAAAGCAATAGTATTAAAAATCAAAAATCAATTTTAAGTAAATATGCTAAAGATAATAATTTTATCAATACTAAATTCTTTGTAGATGATGGTTATTCTGGAACAAGTTTTACAAGACCTGCTTTTATGGAGTTAATGGAACTCGCAGAACAAGGAAATATTGGAACAATTATAGTAAAAGACCATTCAAGACTTGGTAGAAACAGACTTATAGTTGGTCAATTATTAGAAGAAGATTTTGTTAGACTAAATATTAGATATATTGCTATAATGGACAATATTGATACTGATAAAGGATTAAATGATTTTCTTCCTATACAAGATTGGTTTAACGAAATGCATGCTAAAAACACAAGTCAAAAAATTAGAGCAGTATTAAAGAACAAGGGGAATTCTGGTATTCCAACTACAAGTTATCCACCTTATGGTTATTTAAAATCTCCAGAAGATAATACAAAATGGATAGTTGATGAGCCTGCTGCAAAAATTGTAAGAAAAATTTTTGACTTATGTATTCAAGGTTATGGCACAACACAAATTGCTAGAATTTTAAAAGAAGAAAATATAATGACACCAACAGAATATAGACAAAGCATTGGTTTAAAAACAAACACCGAATTACAAGAAGTCAAGCATTATTGGAATAATAGAACTATTGGTTTTATTTTAGATAGGCAAGAATATATTGGCGATACAGTAAATTTTAGAACTACTAAAAGGTCTTTCAAAGATCATACCAAAGTTTTTCTTCCAAAAGAACAATGGAAAATATTTAAAAATACGCATGAACCTATAATTGATGAAGAAACTTGGAATACTGTACAAAGAATTAGAAGCAATAAACGAAGAACTACTAAAACAGGAAAAGTCAGTATTTTCTCTGGGCATTTATTTTGCAAGGATTGTGGAGCTAAACTTTATTATTGTACTGCTAATAATTTTACACCAACTAAAGACTTTTATAGATGTTCTAATTATAAGAATAACTCTACACATTCTTGTACTAGCCATAATATAAAAGACTTTGCACTAAGAGAATTGGTGTTAGATAATATAAAACAAGTAATATCCTATATTTCATCTTATGAAGACTTATTTATAAAAGAAAAATTAGATGCTTCACTAGAAGAACAAAGAAAAGAGGATATTTCAAATAAAAAGTTATTATCCCAATATGAAAAACGAGTAAAAGATATTGATAATTTGATACAGCATATTTACGAAGATAATATTTCTGGTAAAATTACTGATGATAGATTTGCAACTTTATCTTTAAATTATGAAGAAGAACAAAAAGACTTAAAACAAAAAATTAATGAATTATCTACTACTATTGATAAAATTAAACAAGAAGAAATTGATTTAGCAACTTTTATTAATAAAGTTAAAAAATATACCGAAATCAAAGAATTAACACCAGAAATTGTAAATGAATTAATTGATAAAATATATGTGTATGAAAAAACTAAATTGAATGGTAAAAAATATCAGCAAATAGACATTTACTATTCAGGAGTTGGAATAATAGGTATTCCACTAAATGAATATGAATTAGAAAATGCCTTTCAGCAAAGTATCAAAAATATTAAAACAGCATAGCTTTTAAACTATACTGTTTTAGCCCAAAGGAGTACTTTACCAATAAATGTCCTTATTGGAAGTACTCCTTATTAAACTTATTTTGTTTAACAATTTGAGTTCACTTTATTAAAAAATTATTTGTTTGATTGAATTACTTAACCACATTAACTGGTAAATATCTTACTCCCCATCTTAAAGCTTCTGAATGTGAATTAACATAGATATCAATCTTATTTCCGTTAATTGCTCCACCTCTATCTTCTACTGTATATACATGTCCGCCAATATTCAACTGTGTTCCAAATGCAAATTGACTAGATGCTGCTACTGTTCTCCCTGCTGTCGCTCTTGTTCCTGAAGCAGTTCTTCCTGTCGCTTTTCCACAACATTTTGCACAAGAACAATACGCTGTTATCTTATAAGTTCCCGCACTCGTTGTAGTTGTAGTGGTTGCATTTGTTGTACTTCCTGTTGTTCTTGGTAATGTAGAAGCCCTTGATGTTTGTGTCTTTTGAACTTGTACAATTTTATTAACTGGTTCTTTAACAACAACTTCAGATAATAAAGTTTTTTCAATTTCCACTTCATTTTGGTATTTTGCCTTATAAGTCACTTCTTTTAAGCCCTCTTCTCCTTCTTGTAATACTTTATTCGTTGTACCTTCTGTAGCTTCTGTTGTATTTTTTGTTACAGTTTCATAAGGGATTGTCACTTGTTCAACAATTATTTTTTCAGTAATTGGTGCATAATTTTCTAATAACTGATTTAATGATGTTTGTACACCTTCTTCTGATATTTTAGCAATTTGAACTTCTTGATATGACTTATCTATGATTTTAATACTCTCTCCTGCTATTATTTCACTGTCTAAATCTGGCATTGTTTTTTGATTTTCTTCCAATATAATGTTATTTTCTTCTAATATTTCGGATACTTTTGTTTTAGATGTTAAAACTGTCATTTCATATCCATTTTGAAGTATAATTTTAACATCATTTAAATTTGTATTCACTGCCATAACACCAATTCCTGAAATTAGGACTAATATAATGCTAATACAGATGATTTTCATAATAGAAATAGAAGCTCTTTCTTCTCTTTTCATATAAATAATTACCTCCTTTACGGCAACAATTGTATTATACCATTTGTTTCTTTTTTTGTCAAATTTAGCAAAATTTTATTGCCCGACAATTTGTCCTTACGGATACAAGCATTTACTATATTATATGTGGAAATATTTCAAAATATTACTAATTCTATCTTTTAAAAATCTCATTATTCTTCCATTTTAAAAATCTGGTCAATTGAAAACTTAAATTCAATTTAGAAAAAGTAATTTCAGGAGGAAGATT
>CASDJM010000019.1 GCA_949280815.1 uncultured Clostridia bacterium
ACTTGAATCACTTTTTTTCTATATTTTTTGTTTCACATCAATTGTAACACTACATGATTTGGTAAATTTGTGAATTTTATGTGAATGATTTTGTTCCTGGTCAGCTTTGCTCTTTTCTTTTTAGTGGAAAAGCTTTCTCATAAGAACAACAGATGATAAGGCTGAACTATAACGAATGATTTTTTACATCATTTTTGTAAATACTAATTACACTTGTCACCAATAAAATCATATCTCCCATTAAAGGAACCAACTTTGATAATAAGAGTAATACAATCCATAAAAAACACCTGTTGTAATGCCTGATATTCTTACCACCTTCATATTTGTTTGCCACAAACAATACGTCCTAATAATAGAACCAATCGTTGGCAAAAGAGAAATGAGGCCATTCCAAGTATAGATATAATTAACAATAATAATTCCCTCAAATATTACAAGTATTAATATATATTTTTTTTACCAATCTTTTCACTTTGTATAAAAATAAAGGTTCTGATAAAATTCATAATACTTAAAATGCACCTGTAAATGCATGAATAATAAAATCATAAACTGCTTCAAAAAAGCAACTTATTTTTTCCTTTAATTCTTTTTTTCAATGGTTCATTTTTTACTCATTTTTGGTTTGTCTTCTGTATTATATCATAAAACTTTATAATGCAAAACAAATATCCATAAATTTTATTTGGGGACACTTACATCATTTTATTCAATTGCCTTTGAGCAAGTCTTGCTTGCGAAAATGTAAGCGAAACCGTTGCAGTGTGAAAGTCTTTATAACTTTATTATATTTATTGTTAAAAGTTGTTGTTTTAATTCTTCTATATAGTTAATCATTATTTTATAAAAATTATCAAATCTTCTTTTTCCAATATTTACCTCCTATCTTGTAAAAACAAATCTAAGAATTTCAATATTTATACAGTATGAAGCTTTCCTCCCACAGGGAGACAATTCCTACTGTATAAAAAACCACCTCGGACTTTAAATCCGAGGTTTCTTCTCCGACCTTGAGCCCGTAGGTATTCAAGGTACGATTTACTATGGATTGTATAACATATCAATCTTAACTTTGTCAAGAAAAATACTAAAATCCATACTAATAGTATATTTATATAGTTGGAAATATACGTCTAATGTTGTTCTACACTGCATACTATATCTGTTATTCACTTCGTTCAAAGAGCTCACTATCTCCAAAATCATGATTGCTTCAATCTCAGATATCCTAGTTCCACCCAAACATTATAAGCCAAATTTAGGCGAAAAACTAAAGTAGGTTTTGCACCAGCTCTATTCTTATCAACCACGCAGGCATAATATCTAACATCTGGATCATCAAATTTCTTTAAATCAAAAAACTTGGTATCTACTTCATTCAAAGAATACTCATAATTTTGTAAGGTATCTCTATGAATTTGTTTGATTAATGCCAAGGTATCCAATACTTCTTTAACGGTTCTACTGACTGCCAAATCATTAACTGTCAAGTTAACTGGTAAAGTATCTGTTTCTGCTAATTGTAAGGTAGCACATATATAAATGCCAAAGTTTTGTGCGATATTAGAAAGAATGGTTGCTGTTTTCTTTAATTCTTCTCCAATTCCTATATTAGCAGTATCTGTTTTTAAAGTGTCATAGAATACATATTCTATTTTTTCTTTATAGTAATAGTTCATAATAACTTTTTTCAATTCGTCGTTAGTATGGTCAGTTATATTAATAAAATGGATAGAATTGTTTATTTGTTTATTCACCCAATTGGTGATACCAATGACATCTCTAAATTCTTTTGAGACCTCTAGCAATCTTTTGGCAAAGTCTTTTTGTTTTTCTTTTTCTTCTTTTACCACAAATCCTTCTTCGTCTGTTTTTACTTTTTTAGGGTCATCTGGTCTAAATTTGAATTCTAGTAATTCTCCCTCTGTTTTGGAAATTTCAATTCCATGTTGTTTTTGAATCTCTTTATTATTTAAGATGGTCGTAATTAAACACAATCTCATTTTTTCTTCTGACATTTCATTGGAGATTACCAATACTTTTTTATGATGAACAAAGGCAGTATGTGCTGCTATATCAATAGTAAATCTACTTTTACCAGCATTGGATGGCATCGCAAATGCCATGGTTTCTCCTTTTCGAATTCCTTTAAATACTTGGGTTAAAACTGGAAAAGGTAATGGTAAGCCATTGGTTAGATTGTTATCTCCTAACTGTAAAAAGCTTGTTAATCCTTCATTTAAGACTGCTCTTTTAAACTTCTCTGTATCATTAACTTGCACAACTGCACTTTCGACTTCTTCGACTGACATCTTATCATATAATTCATATTCTTTGATTTCCATCACTTTTTCTTGAATGGTTTGAATGGGTATGGCTAGATAATTCTTTCTTAATACAAATAATTTCTTTAAATTAATATAAATCTCTTCCATGTTGTAATTTTTGTCTCTTACTTCTTTTTTCAATTTACTTTTTAGGGCATATACTTTTTCATTATCTTTCGCAAAGTTAAATCCTCTTTTTGCTTGTTCTGTTGTATAGGCTCCTCCTTCTGTGAAGATGATACTTTTGTAAATATTCAATAATTCTGAATCTTCGAAATAACATTCTTCATATACATAGAAATATTTTTTGATTAATCTTGGGTCTGTTAATAAAAGACCTATATACTGTCTTTCTAAATCATCATCACTTAACTCTTCAGGAAACATTCCTGTCATATCTTCCTCATCTTCTTCTCCCAAAACATTGTTAGATGCTTTTCTTTTTTCATTGGCTAGTGACTTTTGCTTCTTTTGTCCTAACATTTCTATTTTCTTTAACGAAGCAATATAATCTCCTCGTGATAAATCACTTTTGATTTCTTCAATCAACTGAAAATTTTCATCTGTTACTGGTATGTTATTAATCAATTCATACAATTGGTCGATTTTGTCTTCATTCATTTACTGTTTCCTTCCTTTCTATCTTTTGTTTCTAGCGGATTTACGTTTAATCTATTCTACTTAATTCATCTAATATTATTTTTGCAACACCGCGTAAGCGACTAAACGAGCGCATTCGCAAGTGCGATTGGAGCAACCTACCATCCTTAAAATTAGAAGGTTGCGACACACAAGGTGTAAAAAATAATATAAGATGAATTAAGTTAATAAGGTTCGTCTATCTTCCGCCACCGCCACCGCCGTCCACCGTCCGGCCTCCGGCCTCCTCCTGAAAAGCCTCCTCCGCCTCCTGAAGCAGAAGAATAGGCACTTGACATAGAACTCGTAATAGCATTTGAAAAGCTACTTGAGAAATTTGTATTCATCATTAAATACATATATCCATAAGTATTTACATCCATTTGTTCATTCATATTTGGATAAACGATTTTTAATTGTTTTAATACTTTATCGGCAATTCCAAACACAGTTGCATAAACTAGAAATTTTTCCCATATAACAAGTTCTGGAACTTCTCTTTTATCTAGCATAGAAAAGTCTTCCATGTATTTTTTTAGTCCCTTCCATCGTGTATTTTCATCGATTCCTTTTTGGGTTAATACATTAACCTTACCTGATAAAATACAAAAAACAATTAGTTGTATTAATGTCGCCAAAATAAATGGTATCATTCCTATAGGTTTTATATCTTTTGTTGCTGCTAGTATGCCAAAAAGAATGGTTGAAAAAATAAGACCAACAAATAAAAATATGATACATGCTACTATCGTTATCTTTTCATCCTTTCCTTTTTTATCAGCTAATTCTTTTTCATATATGGCTTGTTCTGTATTATTATCTATCTTATTTTTTAGGCTAATTACTTTACTTTGTGATTTTTTAATATATTTTTCTAGTTCTTTGATGGTAATTTCACCATGATTCTGTTCACATGCATTTTTTAAAAATTCAAAAATTGCCTTTTCATCTTTTAATGTTTCTAATTTTTCTGGATTTTCTTCTAATATCTTAATCGTTATAATTTTATCATTTACTTGAAAATCTATGATTTTCTTTAAGCTTAAATCTAATAAAGTTGCAGAAAATATCCTTCCAATATGAGTACTACTGTTAAACCCTCCTATTTGCTTACTATAAATTGCTAATGCTTCTGCTGGTGTTGCATTTTCTCTTGGCATTTCTCTGTAATATTTTATTTCTTGACTTGGTACCAATTTTTTACTTGTTTTTATTTTTTTGATATTTTTAATAATGGATTTGATGGAAAAAATGGTTAAAATAATAGCAACTAGATTAATTACTATGCTAGCTATTACTTTCATGTTTTCTTTCCTTTTTCTTCTTTCATTGGCTTGATCTGCCCATTTCGTTTCTTCTTGAATGACTTGCTCTAATCTTTCCGTATTTTCCTCTCTACCTGTATACGTTATCATCTTTGATGGAAACAAAGTTCTCACTTCTACATATCTTCCAGAACGAAATTGATGAATCTTAAATTCAATTTTATTGTTATCCGTTGCATAAATTTCTCCATTTAAGTCTTCTGTATGCCCCCATACCTTTATCTCTTCTTTACTATTAGCATGAGTTGGTAATAAAACAGTTCCTGTTATTTTCTTAGCATCTATTTCAAATTCTTGCCCTACAAACTGCCAATATAATTCTGCATAGTCATTATATTTTGCTATGGCATCTTCTACTTGATAAGAAATTTCATAGGTTCTTGTTGCTGAACTATTTTCTAATCCAACTCCCCAAGCGATTTCAAATTCTCTGTCATTATTCAATCCTCCAAAATATTTTCCTTTTGGTAAATGATAACTCCATTGATTTTGCTTGCTAAATAGCTGATTGGTTCCATTGGTTACCTCTGCTACTTCTACATTGGTTATGTTAGAATATTTTGTTTTATCTGTCTTGAATGTTTTATACAAGGTATTGGTATCCTCTATATCAATATTCCACTTTTCGGTAACGTTCATACTTCCATCTTGATTAATTTGTGCTTGAAAGTCTAGTTGGTTTAGGAATAAGTCACTTGATGAAGCTTGTACTGGGTTAGTCATTAATAGGATTGTGGCTATCCCTATTACGAAATAAGTTATGATTTTTTTCACTTTCTTCTCCCCTTTTTTTGTTTTTTACATTATATACTTTTCACTTTTTTACTATTTTGTTAAATCACTTTCTTTATTGGATTTCCAACACATTCATTATACCAAAAGGACCTTTTTCTTTCAATGGTTTTTCTTATTTTTTATTGTACAAAAAAAAGATATGCTAATAGCATACCTTAATATAAACCTATAATTTCTTATAATTAGCTAACTTATAGTATAATAGTACAACTTTATTATTTCATATACACATTATTCAGCTGGTACACGTTCAACTGGCGTTTCTCTTTTAACCAATACAAACCAACCATCATCTTGTACTTGTGCTTCTAACCCATAATCTTCAATGGCTTTAACATTTTTAGTTAACATATCGCTAGTAAACACAAGGTTATCTAAAGTTTTCATATAAAAATATGTCAATACACCAATAACAATTACTAATAGAATAATTATAATTAAAAATACTTTACTTGTTCTATTCAATAATAATCACCTCCTAAAATTCGATTATTTTACTATTTTTTTAATTTACAAGATGCTCTTATTAAGAGCATCTTGTATTTGATTGCTATTGCATTGTCTTTGTGGCTGTTAGCAGTTAAAATTCAGTTTATATAGTAACTTAACTTAATGGGTAACTATAAACAGTACCTGCTTGATAAGTATACTTTGCCTGAATCTTATACACATTACTTCCACAATCAAAATCTCGTGTTCCTTGGGCAGCAACAGCTCTTGTTTCTGACCACACTTCATTTCCACTCCTACCAAGCATACGAATGCTTAGATATGAGCCCAAATAAGGGCATGAGGATTTTACTCTGACGTAACGTCCAAAACCGTTGGTAGCAGTTGCAATAGTTACCCAATTAGATGAAGAGACATAAATACCACCTGCATGGTATGAATCGTTAGGAGAAGCAACATCTCCCTGCGACACAGTAGCCACAGTAGATGCCTCATCCGTTGCTGTTGGTACTTCTGCTGCAAAGCCTGTAATGCTAAAACTTAAAGTTAATGCCATTGTAGCTACGATAGCTACAATCTTTCTGTAAATGTTTTTCATATAAAATGCTCCTTTCTACAAGCACGCCAATAAAAACAAATACAATAGCAACAAAGTTGTTGTATAGAGTATGAGCTATCTCCATAGCAACAACAATTTCAACATCTCCCAAAAGGGAAAATGTCTTTCATATATTACCATAATTGTAAAATAATGTCAATAGTACGTAATTTATAACTTTTTGATTTAAGTTTTTATTGTTACTGGTCAGCCTTGCTCTTTTCTTTTTAATGAGAAAGCTTACTATATTATTTTGAATACCGCGTAAGCGACCAGCTAACGCATACTACCACTGTAACAAGCAAAGTAAGTAGCATTGGAGCAACTTACAGACTAGTCTATTTGATTCTGAAAGTTGCGGACACACAAGGTATAAAAAAATCATATAGTAAGCTTTCTCACAAGAACAACAGATTATAAGGCTGAACTGTAACTTTTTATTTTTCTATGTTTTAAAAATACATAAATATATGAAAAAAAGATAAAAATTTGATTTTTTATGTTAAATGAATTATAATATGATAAAGCAATTTGCTTTATGTATCTATTAACTAATTTGCCATGTATGGCAGAAAGGCGAATTATGAGTAATTTTACTAAAACACATACTTTTGAAGTCGGGAAACATCATTACAAAATCATTTCTGGTAAAGGGAGATATCATTTTGTTTTACTAGAAGGTGATAGTACAGTTGTGCATATTTATGGAATGAAATCCACTGCGCTAGATTCTCCTCAGATACGTTTTGCGCCTAAATGGAACTCCCTTTGGGAATATACTCCTGAAAATTGCATTGCAATACAAGATGCAACTACTTTCCTCGAAAAAAAATACAATCAAAATTGATTAACGACTTTAAAAGTACATGAGAATTGAGGCGCAAGCCTCTTTTCTCTTTTTATCCTTAAAATATAGTCTCTATAATCAACTCAATGAATAATATACAAAAAATGATTTTTAGCATTGGTTCTATGATTTTGTTAGCCTTTTTCATGGCTAATCCTGCACCAATATAATTTCCCAGCATAGAACTAATTGTCGCAGGAATTGCTACAGCAAACATGATTTTTTTATCTAACAAGAATGTTATCATTGCAACTAAATTTAATAAACAATTTATAATCCTAGCATTTCCAGCAGCTTTCACTTGATCTATATTAAATATTTTGATAAAAATCAAAATTAAAATAGAAGTTGTTCCAATGCCAATTGTTCCGCCATAAAGACCAATTACTAATCCGATGAACAATGATAATACTAGTTTCTTTCTTGGTGATAAAATTTCTAATAGCTTTATTGTTTCTCTTTTTTTTGTAACATTTTCTTTTTTAGATGTTCTATACTTTTTTATAATAGAAATAATAAAAAAAACTGAGATTAGAAAAATCAATGCATATCGTAAATAGATATCATTGATACATAATATCAATTTTGAGCCCACATAAGTTCCTAACATACATAGAACAGAAAACATAATTACTAATTTTAATTCATATTGTTTGTTTTTTATATATCTTAGTGCAGATACAAGCATTCCCCAAAATGTTACAAATTTATGAGTCCCATAGGCATAATGTACTGGTATACCTACAACTAAATAAGTAGGAATACTAATGATTGAAGCACTTCCTGCGATTGCATCTATGATACTAGCTATGAATATTAATGGACATATGATTAATAATTGATATATTTCTGCCATTCTTACCATCTCCCCATTGATTTTTCAATATCTATCATCCATTTTTTGCTTAGTCTATAATAAATTTTATGATCACTTAAATGGAAACCTTCATATATTAATTCTCCCACTCTATCATATATAACAAAAGCCTTTGCATGGGAAGAACTCACAAATGCTTTTTTTACTCCATTTTTCAATATAGCAGGTAATACATATTTATACATCATTTTAAATCCTATACCTCTATACTCCTTTTGAATTACAAAAGCTTGTACAACAGCACATTCACCTATATTTTCGATATGTTTTTTATAATTTATCTGCTCTAAGAACTCTCTTATATATTGTTCACCTTTTATCATAAATACATGACCTATTATCTTGCCATCAAGTTCTGCACAAAATACATTAATTTCTATCTCTTCTCCATTTTCTATTCTATTGATTAATTCGTTATATTTTTTCTTGTCATGCTCATATTCATCCCAGTCATCATACATATTATTTTCTTTTTTATTCATTACATGTAATTTTGTAGGTTCTAGTATTTTTTCTAGGTTAGATTTTATTTTCGTAAGTTCATCTTTACTAGATATACAATAAAATTTAATTTTTTCTTTTTCTATTTTCATCAACGCCCTCCTTATATGGTAAATCAATCTAATTTTAATTTACTTTTACATTTTATCTAATAAATTGACAAAATGTCAATAAAAACATATCTTTTTTTTCTTAAAAAAATATGCTATAATCTTTATCATGTAAATGAATTAAATTGTTTAAAAATTTGATTTTATTATCTGTATCTAAGGAGTGAAACAATTATGGCATTTGATGGAATCGTAACCAAAGCAATTGCTTCTGAATTGCAACAACTAGCAGGAGCAAGAATTGATAAAATTTTTCAACCTAACAAAAACACTATTTTATTGGGTTTTTATTTAGATGGTTCTAATTATTTATTAAACCTATGTACAGATGCACAAAACTATCGTATTCATCTAACAACCCATGCCAAACCCAATCCCCAAGTAGCCCCTAACTTTTGTATGGTACTTCGCAAACACCTATTGGGATTACATATCAAAAGCATTACTACTAACAACTTAGAAAGATTAGTTGTGATTGATTTTGAAGGATTTGACGATGTCGATGATATTATTTCCAAAAGGCTAATTATCGAGCTAATGGGAAAACATTGCAATATCATTTTATTAGATGAGGAAAATATTATCATTGATAGCTTACGACACATTCACAACGAAGATAGCTCTAGGGATATTGTCCCTCATGTTAAATACACCTACCCTATTACAACGAAATACAACTTTTTAGATTGTTTTCATTTTGAAGATTTTTATGAAAAGATTTCGCCTGAATCTAATGTTTATGATGTTTTTAATGGTATTAGCAAATCTTTTATAGAAGCTTCTTTAAAACATCTTGGCATTGATGTTCTAAATAAAGATACTATGAAAAAGCTTTACAAGCATATGAAGGAAATTATCAATCGAACAGATAGTGATTTATTAGACTTTGCATTAATAGATGCTAAAAAACGAGACTATTTTCTAATAGAAGCAGAAAACTCTCCCTCTCCTTTCCATTTAAACTTTTTTATGGATGACTTTTATCATGAAAAGGAAACTTCTGAGGAATTCAAAACCTATCGTGATAGTATTTTAAAAATGATTTTAGACCTTTTAAAAAAATATAAAAAGCGTCTTTTCAATATCAATGAAAAACTAAATGCTTGTGAAGATATGGAAAAATATCAAATATATGGGGAACTTATAACAGCGAATTTATACCAAATCCCAAATCAAAACGTAAAAGAAATCACACTTGACAATTATTATGACAATCAAAAAATTACAATTCCTTTAGATGATAGATATCCCCCTTCTGTTAATGCCAAGCGTTTCTTTAAAAAATACCATAAATTAAAAAATGCTTTAGAAATTGTCACCTTGCAAAAAGAAGAAACCATGAAGGAATTAACTTATATCGAAAGTATCGTCTACGAACTAGAAAATTGTTCTACTATAGAGGAAATATCAGAAATCTTTGAAGAAATTTCTGAAAATGTAATTTTTAAGGAAAAAACTGAACATCTTAAAAACAAGAAAAAAACAAAAGTGAAAAAGTCTTCTCTCACTAAAAATAAAAATGTTTCTTTTAATCCTTTAAAATATACCATTGATGCCTATACTCTATTAGTGGGAAGAAATAACAAAGAAAATGACTACTTAACCTTAAAATATGCTAAGAAAACAGACCTATGGTTTCATACCAAAGATATTCATGGTAGCCATGCAATCTTGCTATTAGAATCAAATCAATCGCCAAATGAAGCTATTTTAACCCAATGTGCAGAAATCGTTGCTTATCATAGCAAAGCTAAAAATTCTTCTAATGTACCTGTAGACATTTGCGAAGTGAAATATGTGAAAAAGCCAAATGGTGCCAAGCCTGGTATGGTGATTTATAGTAACAATAAGACTTTATATGTACATCCCAAAAGAGACTAGGAAATTGAGACAAGAGGGACAGGTCTCATTTGTCTCATGTCCCCATTTAATCCCGGAACCAGTGGGGAGATTCCTACCAAAAAATCAAAAATGTCAATGCTGTTGCTAACAAAACCTCTCCCCTTGTCCATTCTTTTGGTAAAATCTCTAATTCACCACCTAGTTCTTTTTCATTTACTGAATCTATTTTATAATATGCGACATCATTCGCTCTAAAAAGAACTTCAAAAGGCTGTGTTTCGGTATTATCCTTGTTTTCTATTTCTACATAACTTTTTCCTATCAATACATCTCTTTTGGTATATAATTCAATCTTTAAATACTTACCTTGTATGTTTCTTATATCCTTTATCATTCCTCTAATTCTTCCATTGACGTAAGTGGCATCTGCTTGATAAACCACAACTTGTGAATTCTGATCTAGTCTTTGTATGTCTTTATAAGTAGAATTGATTCCTACATAAATTAGAAAATCTGAAAGTACATATACCCCTACTAGGATTAATATCCATAATATAATCTTCTTATTTGTACTAAATGCTTCCATTTTATTTCCTCATTTCTTTTCAATCTATCTGTATTATACCAGATTTTTCCTACTAATTCAACACTTCTATCTCTTTTCCCAAAAAAGTCGAATAAATAAACACATGCTTCACCTTTTTATGCAAAGCCTCCTCCAAAGCCATTTGATACAATTCCAGTTGTTTTTTGTACTTATCTTCTAACTCTTGTTCCGTTTGAACAAAATCAGTCTTGTAATCCACCAAGACCAATTCATCTTGTCCATTGATATAATACAAATCTATCATTCCCTGTACCAATATATTTTCTGGCACGTCTTCTTGATAAACCTCTTTGGCTGGTATGGTAATATAAAATGGTTTTTCTTTCTGAATTTCTTTAGCCTGTTTCATATCTTGCCAGATTTTTGACTGCGTAAATTTTAGAATAGCAGTTACATTGATGTTATCTGCTTCTTTTTCTGTAATCATTTGTTTTTCTACCATGTCACGAATTAATCCTTTTACCATTTCCAAATTATAATCTTTCTTCTCCTCTAACTTTTGCATGCATAAATGCAATAAAGTTCCCTTTTGTGCACCTGTGAGTTTAATTTCCTCGTCTTGCTTCGTAAATTTAGGAGCTGGAAAGCTAACTTCAATTTTCTCTTCTTCTCCTTGTTTTATCTTCGTAACAGAAGATTTGGTAGGAATTTTAGTTGATAACTCATAGGCATAGGTAGCCTTTAATGTAGTTGCAATCTTAGCTATTTCCTCTTCATCTATTTTATGTTCTTCCATCATTTCTAATAAATTGATATTTTCTTCTTCTCTTTTTTCGCAAAAATCCAATACCTCTTTTTTGGTATAGGTCTTTAATTCCGCCATTGTCTCAACTTGTGACGGTTCATAAAAATATACTAACAAAATCCAATCAATATATTTGATATACTTTTTCACTAAAATGGGATTGATTTTCTTATCTTGTTTTTGATATCTTTCAATTTGTTGTAATAGTTTTTCTTTCTGCTTTGTGTAATCTTTTTTAATACCTGTTATGATTAGCTTTTCCTTTGCTCTTGTCAAAGCAACATACAGGATTCTCATTTCTTCTGATAAAGTTTCCATGAAAGTTTGATTGCGAATGGCTGCTTTGCTCAAAGTATCATATTGTACTTGTTTTTCATAATCAATATATTTCACACCGAATGCCTAATTCCTGATGTAACAATATATTTTGATTTAAGTCCATCAAATTGAATTGTTTCCCTGTGCTTGCTAAAAACACAACTGGAAATTCTAGCCCTTTGCTTTTATGAATACTCATAATTCTGACAACATTATCATTTTCCCCTATGATTTTAGCAGCTCCCATATCTCCACTGCTTAACCTTAGTTTTTCCATAAAATGAATAAAATTGTACAAACCTTTAAAACTTGCTGTTTCATACTGTTTAGCTCTTTCAAACAACATTCTTAGATTTGCTTGTCGCAATAACCCATTTGGCATTAAACCTGCATAATTATAATATCCTGTATCAGAATAAATCTTCCAGATTAGCTCATCTAACGCCAAGTATTCTTGCTCTTCTCTCCATTGATCTAAACTTTTCAAAAAGTTTTCTATCTTATTTTTCAAATCATTCTCTACTGAAAGCTTTGCTTTTTGTAAGCAAGTGTAAAAATTGTCTTGTTTGTCTGCTAAACGAATTTGAATTAACTCATCGTCAGTAAATTTGCCAATACTAGACCTCATAACTGTTACTAACGGAATGTCTTGGATTGGATTATCAATGATTTTTAGCAAACTCATCATAGTCTGAATTTCAATCGAATCTAAATATTCTTGTGAACTGTCGGAAAATACAGGCATTTGCAAATTCAATATTTCTTGTTCATAAATCGGTGCTACATTGCTGGTGCTTCTTAATAAAATCACAATGTCTTTATACCCGAATATCTCGATAAGTTTCTTGTTTTTTATCCCACACTTGAAACTTATTTTCTATTAATTTTTGTATTTTATTGGCAACAAGTTTAGCCTCTAACTCTACATCTGCTATGTTTTCCTCTTCTTGCAGTTCTTCTCTTTCTTCTACTGATTCTGTTGCTTCTTCACTCTCCTCCATAGCAACAGAATCAATGACATGAATTTCGATTTTTTCATTTTGCTCGATTTCTGGGTAATTTGCTCCTAAATTCAAAAATTCTTCTTCATTGTAGTGAATGTCTCCCAATGTTTTACTCATAATATCTTCAAAAATCAGATTGGTAAATTGTAGAATCTTTTGCTTACTTCTAAAGTTTTTGAATAACTGAATTTTCAAGTCTTCTTCTGGTTCTCTTGTTTCCTTTTTTTGATAGGTTTCGTATTTATTCAAAAATAGTTCTGGCATGGCTTGTCTAAATTTATAGATACTTTGCTTGACATCTCCCACCATAAAGATATTGTTATTTCTAGATATGGCTGTTAATATGTATTCTTGCACCAGGTTACTATCTTGGTACTCATCAATGGCTATTTCTTCAAATTTGTTTTGATATTTTTTAGCTACTTCACTTGCATTTAATAAGATATCTAAGGCAAAATGTTCAACATCACTAAAATCTACGATATTTTTTTCTCTTTTTCGTTTCGTAAATTCTTTTTCAAAAGTAAGAATTAAGTCTTGCAATTTTAACAAAATGCCATACATATCGTAAATATCTTGATTGGCTTCTTGTGAATTACAAATTAGTATTTTGTCTAATACTTTTGATAGTTTCTTTTTTACTTCATCTCTTATTTCTTTTGCCTTGTCTTTGCTTTCAGATTCTATCTTTTGTCTTGGCCAAGTTACAAATTTTAGTGTTCCGAGCTATTTCATAAGCTTTGTCCCAATTTCCTAAGCTGTTTTTTAGGTTTTCAAGTTGCTCGATGTCACTTCTAATAGTTTGATAAAATTTTTCTAGTTCTGGTTCTAATGATAAATCTTCTTCTACTTTTTCTAACATAGTAATGTCATCGATTAATTCTTCTTTGACTTCTTGCAACAAAATTTCTCCCCATGGCGTTTGACTGAAATCTTCCCCTAACTTTTCCTCTAAATTGAACATTTCTATTTTTTCTTCTAACCATTTTTGCGGAAATGGATTGCTTTGTATGTAAGAATCTATTTTTAAAACTAAATCTTTTAGTGGTGTGTCATCTCTGTAACTAGTGTATACATTGATTAATTTCGTAAAATCGCTATCTTCTGTTTCATATTTTTCTTCAAAAATGTCTTCAATTACTTCTTGCTTTAATAGTTCAATTTCTGTTGTATCAGCAATTCTAAAATTAGGTGATATATTTTCTAATTCGTAAAAATTGTTTCGTACTACTTCTAAGCAGAAAGAGTCAATGGTGCAAATGCTAGCTTTGTTTAATAAGGTTACTTGCCTTTGTAAGTTTTCGTCTTCTGGGGTTTCTTCTAGTTTTTGATCAATGGCATTTAACACTCTTTCTCTCATTTCGGCTGCTGCACTATTGGTAAAGGTTACAACTAATAGTTTGTCAATGTCTATTTTTTCTTGTATGATTTTGTTGATGATTCTTTCTACTAATACGGCTGTTTTTCCGCTTCCAGCAGCTGCTGCTACTAATATGTTGCTTCCTTTTTCATAGATGGCATCTTTCTGTTCTGGTGTCCAGTTTACTTTACTCATTTGCTTCTCCTTTTTCTTATTTGTTATTGTTTGGCCAATGTTGTCAACCTAAGATATAATATATTATTTTTGCGACACTGCGTAAGCGACCAAACGAGCGATTAGCGAGTGCGATTGGAGAACCGTCCATCTTTAAAATTAGATGGTTGCGACACACAAGGTGTAAAAAAATAATATATTAATCTTATGTTGACAGCATTGACTGTTTAACAGTTATTTTGGATTATTTCATTGGCTAATCTTTTTAGTGTTTCTTCTCTATTATTACTAACATTAATAAAAGGCAATCCATATTTATGACATTCTTCCTCAAGAAATTTACTAATTTCTATGTATTTTTCTATATGCTCTAACACTACTTTGTCTTCTCTTTGACTTGTCCAATCATAAACAGTATCAAAAGTTCTAATTTGATTAAATTTTTCTTCTATTGATATATTTGGATATCCTAAGAAATAAATAGAACAATATTCCTTGTCAATGTTTTCAGCATATTCTCCGTGGTGTAATATGATATAAGTCTAAGGCTAATCGATAAGGTAGTTTAGCATAGTTATCTGTTTTGATTATTTCTTGTATAAATTTAATTAACTGCTTACTTGTGGGTAAAAAATCCCAACAATCGGTATGTTTTATTTTAGTTTCTGGAAAGGCTGCTTCTAGTGCCATAACAATGGCGTCCATAGTCAAGTGTTGGTATTTTGATGAGTTGCTAAGTAGAGAGCATAAGGTTGTTTTTCCTGCTCTTGGTACACCTGCTATTATGATGTGTTTTTGTATGTTGTTCATTGGTTTTCCTCCCATTTTTACAATTGTTCTTTTATAAAGTCGACTGTTATTTTAATTGCCTGTTCCATTATTTCTTTAGAATCTAAAAAAACATGTCCCGCATTTTCTATTAGTTCTATTCTTGCATTTTTACACTTCTTACTTGCATCTAGTGATATTTGATGTGGTACTTTTTCATCTTTTGTGCCATGAAGAAACAGAATTGGTAAATTTACTTTAGCTAGATTTTCATACGGTTTTAAAGAATAAATTTCATCAAAGCAAGCTTTTCCTAATCTAAATGATTTACCCTTTAATTCTACGTATCCTTTTTCATTTGCTATTTTTCTATTTTCTTCGTCCCAATATGGAACGGTTGATTTTAAATAATCAATAGCTCCATACCAATCAATAATCGCTTTTACTTCTTTATATTGACTATAATCTACTAAAGAAATAGCACTAGCTCCAAAACTAGCTCCTAATATTACGATTTCGTTATAACCTAATTCAGTAACATATTTCATTACACTTTTTACATCTTCTGCTTCTTTTGTTGGTGTCATTTCATAATCATTCCCTGTGCTTTTCCCATGTCCACGAAAATCAAATCTCAATGAGTTTATTTTGTGATTTCTTAATTCACTTGTTAATTTTGTAAACATGCCACATTCTTCTTTGTTCGCTGTAATTCCATGGCATAAAATAACTATTTTTTTATTATCTGAAACTTTTGATATAAGTGCATTTAGTACTATTTCATCTGTACTTTTGATACTAATTTCTTTTTCATTCATATCAAAAACTCCTTGCTCTAATTTTCATATTCTTCGATCTATGATATCAACAACTTCCCCTATATACATTCTGTGCATAGGTTCTTCTTTATAAAATCGATCTACTTCACTTTGTGGAATGCTGTTGGTATCAATATTGTTAATATCCAAATCTTGAAAATAAATTTTTTTACATACAATTGTTAGTTTTGCCTCTTTAAAAGAAGTTGTATTCTCTAAAAACTCAGGTGTAAGTTTTGTAAGTGCAACCTTATCTAAATTTCTACCAGACTTACTACCTAATATTCCTAAATCCCTTTTATATTTTTCATCATAAAAGCTAATTGTAAAATATTCGTTACTTTCCATGAATTCATAAGTATAACGAATTGGTTTTACATATACTGTAACAACAGGCTTATTCCAGATAGTTCCTAATCCTCCCCAACTTATTGTCATAGTATTGAATTTCTCTTTTACTCCTGCAGTTAAGAGTGCCCATTCTTGATCAATGGCATATAAAGGTGCTAATTGAAAATTTTTTAAATCCATTATATTTCCTCCTCTCCAAAACTATTATAATTTAGTCACAATTAAATATAGTTTTATTTATAAGGTTCTAATCACTTTACATGGATTCCCAACCGCAACACTATTCTCTGGAATATCTTTTGTCACAACACTTCCTGCTCCAATCACACAATTATCACCTATCTTTACACCTGGTAATACCACTACATTTCCACCAATCCATACATTATCTCCAACTTCAATTGGCTTAGCATATTCTAATCCTTTGTTTCGTTGTTCTGAATCTAGTGGATGTCCTGCTGTATAAAATCCGGCAGTTTGGTGCAATAAATACGTTGTCACCAAATTTTACTTTATTGCCATCTAAAATAATTAAATTGTGATTAGCATAAAAATTTTCTCCTATTTCTATGTTATAGCCATAATCGCACATAAATGGTTGCTCGATTAAAAAATCCTGTTTTGTACTTCCTAATAATTGTCTCATTATTTTTCTTTTTTCTTCTTGATTTGATGGTTTTATTTGATTGTATTCGTAACATAAGTCTTTGGCTTTTTCTCTTTCTCTTTGCAATTCTTCATTATAGTTAGCATCATATAATTCTCCTGCTAACATTTTTTCTTTTTCATTCATATCAAAACTCCTTACTTTAAAGTTAGCTTAGCCAACCTCATATTTTTCTTTCATAACCTCTACGATTCTATCAAAACATTGTATATTTGCTCCCTTAACAAAAATTAAATCTCCATCTTTTATCTCCTCATCCAATGCTTTTATCAACTTTTCTGTTGTTTTAAATTTTCTTATTTTTCCTTCCTCAAAGGCTTTGGTTGCTCCTTTTGCTAGCTGTTTTTTATATCCTCCTGTTGTATATAAATAATCAAAATTCAATTCTTGAAAAACTGCTCCTAACTCTTCATGCATTGCTGTAGCTTGTTCTCCCAAAGCTTCCATTCTTCCTAAAACGGCTATTTTTCTTTGACTTGGCATTTTATTGGCTGTTTCTAATCCTAATTTAACAGCTTCTATACTAGAACAACTATAGGCATCATCTATTACTATTATGTTTCTTTTATCATTTTTTAATACTTTTAATCTTCCATCTACTGGTTGAAATTGATTAATGGCATCTACAATATTTTCATAACGGATGTGATAAATTTCTCCGATTTTGATAGCTAGAGCAATATTAGATATATGATGTCTACCATATAAATTAAGATGAAATTCTGTTTCTTTTCCATATATCTTTATTTTAAAACTTAGCTTTCCATTTTCTTCTTTTATATCATAAGCCTCTTGGGAATTATATTCTCTCAATTCATATGAATCAGATTTTTTGACTGATTGCAGATATTCATCATTTGTGTTGACAAATAATATCTTTTTATCTTTTATACAATCTGTAATATGTAATTTTTCTTCTAAAACAGTTTCTTTATTTTTTAAATTATTTATGTGTGCCATACCAATGTTATTAATAACTGCAATGGATGGTTCTACTAGTTTCGATAATTGTGTCATAATTCCTTTATCACTAATGCCTAATTCAATAACAGCCATATCATAATTTTCGAAATACATTAATAATTGTGATACATGCCATCTCGTGTTTTGATTTCTATTCTCAAAATCATGTAGTACCTTGATTTCTGTTTTTAGTACATTTGATATCAAACTACACAGTGTTGTTTTCCCTACACTTCCTGTTACAGCTATAATTGGTTTATCTTTATTTCTCCTTCGACTTTCTAATCCGAGCTGATACACTGCTTGATTTACATCCTCTACTTCTACGATACAAATGTTAGGATTTATCTTTTGGACTTGTTCTACTATTTGAATATATTGTTCTGAATTCTTATTTATCATAAATCCTATTGCTCCATCCTTTACGGAATCTATAATGAATTCTTCTCGATTGACGTTTTTAAATAGAATGGGAATAAAAAATTCTCCTTTTTTGTGATTGTCTGTTGTTAAACAATATTTTTGTAATTTAGTTTCTGGATTTCCATTTACTATTTTTCCTTCCGTGTATTTTTCTATTTCTTTTAATAAATACATTCTAGTTTTCTCCTATTTTTGCTTATTATATAATAAGTGTTTGTTTTTAGCAACTACAAAAAGCGAGGAATTTATACCTCGCCCTATCATTTTTAGCCTTTCCTATTTCAATCTTATTCTTCCCCTTCTTCAAACTGACTATTATACAACTCAGCATAAAATCCACCTTTAGCAAGCAATTCCTCATGCGTACCTTGTTCCACAATATCACCATGATTCATAACCAAAATCAAATCAGCATTTTTGATTGTAGACAATCGATGCGCAATAATAAAGCTAGTTCTGCCCTTCATAAGATTATCCATAGCATCTTGAATTTGAATCTCTGTCCTTGTATCAATTGAGCTAGTTGCTTCATCTAAAATCAATATTTTAGGGTCAGCTAAAATAACCCTAGCAATTGTCAATAATTGTTTTTGACCAGCTGATATATTACTAGATTCCTCATTAATAATAGAGTTGTATCCTTGTGGCAATGTTTTAATAAAATGATGTACATGTGCTGCTTTAGCTGCCTCAATCACTTGGGCGTCTGTAGCATCTTCTTTACCATATTTGATATTATCTTTTACTGTTCCACTAAATAGCCAGGTATCTTGTAAAACCATACCAAACATCTTGCGAAGCTCGCCTCTGTCGAAGTCTTTTATATTATGCCCATCTACTGTAATAGCCCCTTCCGTTACATCATAAAAACGCATTAGCAATTTTACCATCGTCGTTTTTCCAGCACCTGTTGGACCTACAATGGCAATTTTTTGCCCTTCGTGAATGGTTGCGTTAAAGTCATTAATAATTGTTGTTTCTGAATCATAGCCAAATTTCACATGTTCAAAGGTTACATTTCCCTTTAAATTTGAAGTATCTATCGTTCCCTTATGGGTGTCGATTTCTTCTGGTTGCTCTAAAAATTCAAAAATTCTTTCTGCTGCTGCTATCATAGATTGTAACATCGCTGATATTTGTGCAATCTGATTAATTGGCTGAGTAAACTGTTTGTTATATTGAATAAAACTTTGTATATTTCCCACAGTTATTGTTCCATTGATTGCTAAATAACCACCTGCTACGGCTACTCCTACATATCCTACATTAGAAATAAAATTCATAACAGGAAACATTAAACCTGATAAAAATTGTGATTTCCAACCAGAATGATAAAGTTCTCCATTGGCTCTTTCAAATTCTTTGACTACTTTTTCCTCTCCATTAAAAACTTTTACAATATTTAATCCGCCATAAATTTCTTCTACTTGCCCATTTACATCTGCTAAATAAGCTTGCTGTCTTTGGAAATATTTTTGTGATTTTCCTACAATATTTTTTACTAATATTCCTGCAATTGGAAGGATAATGAGAGAAATCAATGTCATTTGCCAACTAATCGAAAACATCATAATTAAAATCCCTATAATTGTACAAACCGATGTGATAATTTGTGTGATACTTTGGTCTAAGTTCATACTCAAAGTATCAATATCATTTGTAATAATTGACAACACTTCTCCATGCGTTTTGGTATCAAAATATTTCATTGGTAATTGATTAATCTTTTTGGCAACATCATTTCTTAATCGATATGTTAGTTTTTGCGAAACATTCGTCATAGTAAAACCTTCTATAAAAGAGAACAAAGCACTTATCATATATAAAATTAATAAGGTAATCGCAATTTGTCCTATTTTTCCGAAATCAATCCCACTACCACCAGATAATTTATTGACTAATCCATTAAATATCTCAGTTGTCGCATTTCCTAATATTTTAGGTCCTACAATCGTAAAGATGGTACTTCCAATCGCAAATATAAACACAATGATTAAAGCTACTTTGTATTTTGCTAGATAATGGTTCATTAATTTCTTCGTTGTATGTTTGAAATTTTTTGCTCTTTCAGGTGCACCTTTTCCACCTGGCCCCATTGGGCCTCTTCCCATTGGTCCTGGCATATTATTCTCCTCCTTCCTCTCCTAATTCTTTTTCTGACAATTGTGATAACGCAATTTGTCGATAAGTTTCATTGTTCTTCATCAATTCTTCATGGATTCCCATTCCAACAACTTTTCCTTCTTCTAATACCACTATTTTTTCTGCATTCATAATCGTACTAATTCTTTGGGCTACAATGATAACAGTTTTATCTTTTGTTTTACTAGCTAACGCTTCTCTTAATTGACTATCTGTCTTAAAATCTAAAGCGGAAAAACTATCATCAAATACAAAAATTTCTGGTTCTTTCGCAATTGCTCTAGCAATAGATAAACGCTGTTTTTGACCACCTGAAACATTGCTTCCTCCTTGGGCAATTGGCTCGTCATATTTTTTATCTTTGCTTTCAATAAATTCTGTTGCTTGTGCAATTTCTGCTGCTTCTCTCATTCTCTCATCTGACATTGTTTCATCAGCATATTTGATATTTGATTCAATGGTTCCAGAAAATAAAATTCCTTTTTGTGGAACAAAACCAATTTTATCTCTCAATTCTTTTTGCGATACTTCCTTAACATTTACACCATCAATTAAAAGTTCTCCACCTGTTACGTCATAAAATCTTGGTAATAAATTAACAACTGTTGATTTTCCACTTCCTGTACTTCCAATAATAGCTGTTGTTTCTCCTGGTTTGGCTGTGAAATTAATATCAGATAGCACTTCTGTGTCAGCATCTGGATAATGAAAAGATACGTTTTTAAATTCTACAAATCCTCTTTTACTATCATCAAAACTTTTTAAATTAGCTTGGTCCTTTATGGTTGGTTTGGTTTCTATTACTTCATTGATACGTCTTGCAGATACAGTAGCTCTAGGTAGCATAATAGAAATCATAGATATCATTAAAAATGCCATTACAATTTGCATAGTGTATTGGATAAATGCCATCATATCACCAACTTGCATGATACCTTGGTCTACATTATGCCCTCCTACCCATACGATTAAAATCATAATAGAATTCATAACAAACATAAGTAATGGCATCATCATTGACATAGCTCGATTGACAAAAATATTCGTTTTCATTAAATTGCTATTTGCTTGATCAAATCTTGCTTCTTCTTTTTTCTCTTTATGGAAGGCTCTAATAACTGGTAATCCTGTTAAAATTTCTCTTGCTACTTGATTTAATTTATCAATCAAATCTTGTAACTTCTTGAATCTTGGCATAACTATGATAAATAATGTTCCTACAATCAATAAAATCGCTAAAATAGCCACTCCAATAATCCAAGCCATTTGGCTATCACTATTAGTCAATACTTTGATAAATCCACCAATACCAATAATTGGTGCATATACTACCACTCTAAACAACATGGTAATCAATTGTTGTATCTGTTGAATGTCATTAGTGCTACGAGTAATTAAAGATGCTGTCGAAAATTCAGATAATTCCTTGTTCGAAAAATGGATGACTTTTTTAAACACTTTATCTCTTAGCGTTCTTCCTAATTTGGCTGCTACTCTAGAAGATAATAACATAATCGATACAGCCGATACCATGGTAATCGATGCTATTCCTAGCATTTGAAGTCCTGCTGTTAAAATATAATCATTTTGAAGTTTGTCAGTATCAACGCCTAGCTTTTTATAAATTTCTTTCACACAACTAACAGCAGCTTGTTCTTTAATAGAATCTTGCATTTCATCAATTTTATTGGTGAATTGCGATAAAACTTGCTCCCTTTTCTCTTCTGGCATGTTTTTAATTAATTCCATTAAATCTTGTGATTGTATTGCTTGTTTTTGTGTCTCCGGCATATTTGGCATATTTGCTACCATTTGTTCTTTGATTTGATTAGCTGTTTCTTCATTTGTAAGAGTCGCTAATTCCATTAAAGAACTTGCCATTTGTTTCGATAATTCATCTTTTTCTTCTTTCTGAATGTCTTTTAAAATATACACTTCATCCACTTGTATATCTTTCTCTTTTCCTAAATATTTCGTTATAATTTTTTCTTGTTGTGTTGTTCGATTGTTACCAACTAATGTATAATGTTCTAAAATCTCATTGTCTTGTTCCGTAAAAATAAGCAGGTTGTCCATATCTTCTTTAGCTATAATATCCGGTACAGCTGTTTCAATTCCTCCTGCTTGAATTCCTATATTTACTATTTTGGATGTGTAATCTGGTAGTGCTAAATCCGTCATTGCTTGTATGCATAACAGAATAACGATTACAACGACTGACCAGAATGATTTTTTTAAATTTCTTAATACTTTTAGCATGATTTCTCCTTTCATGTTGCTTCTGTGACAAGAGGGTCGTCCCTTTTTGTCACAAAGCAAAGAAAATGATATCATTAAATGCTATTCTTCTTGTTTCTTTTTTGTGACAAAAAGGGACGACCCTCTTGTCACAGAAGCAACAAATAACACTGTATCATTATATTTGACACAGTGTCGTTAGTCAATGTTTTAATTGTGAATTTTGTGTGAATTATGTTACAGTTCAGCCTTATTATCTGTTGTTCTTGTGAGAAAAGAGCAAGGCTGACCAGTAGCTGAATTATCGCAATTACATTTTTCTAAATACGCCACCTACTTTTCCTAATATTTCACAATTTGGCACTATAATTGGATCCATAGTAGAGTTTTCTGGTTGTAATCTGATATGATCTTTTTCTTTATAGAAAGTTTTTACTGTTGCTTCTTCTCCAATTAAAGCTACTACAATTTCTCCATTATTAGCTGTATTTTGTTTTTTTACCAATATATAATCTCCATCTAATATTCCAGCTTCTATCATACTTTCTCCTCTAACTGTAAGCATAAAGCTTTCAGAGTTTCCAACAAAGTCAACTGGAATTGGGAAAGTATCTGTTACATTTTCAACTGCTAAAATTGGCTCTCCTGCTGTAATTCTACCTATAATAGGAACTTCTACTAATTCTTTTTGGGTATAGAAGTCTTTGCTTGATGTCTTCTTTAGCTCTCCTGAACCACCTTTTAATAATCTTAATGTTCTTCCCTTTTTGTCTTGTTTTTTTATATATCCCTTTTCATCTAATTTAGCTAAGTATCCATGAACCGTTGCTGTTGAACTCAATCCAACAGCTTTTCCAATTTCTCTTACTGATGGTGGATATCCTTGTGTCATGATTTGTTTTTCAATAAATTTTAGGATTGCTTTTTCTCTTTTATTTAATTCTGGTTTCTTTCTTGGCATAATAATCACTCCATTCCCTAATTTTTCATATCATATCATACAAACAAAAAAATGTCAAACATATATTTGACATTTTTCTAATTTATATAAATTATATGTACCGTTCAGCCTTATTATCTGTTGTTCTGTGAGAAAAGAGCAAGGCTGACCAGTAACAATTATATCATTTAGCTTATGGTTCTGTTGGACCTGTAATTTCTCCTGTTTTACCATTTAAAGTATAAACGTTCTCACTCTCAGTAAAAGTTACTTGGATTCCATCTCCTGATACTTCTGCTGTTGCACCAGCTTTTTGAGTCTCTAATTGTGTTGTTAAGTCTGATGCTGTAATACCTTCTGATGACCTATATGTTCCTTTTGCATATTTATCCGTAACTGCTGCATTATAAGCTAATGCGATTTGTTCTTTTTCTTCACCAACTTTGGTATCAATTCTTGCTTGATTAGCCTGTGCTATAATTCCATTATCACCTGTTAATACAGCAATACTTACTGTTGCTAAAATCAATAATATAATAATTGTTATGATAAGTGCAATTAATGTAATACCTGATTCTGCGCTACCTTTCTTAGAAATTGTGTTGTTTTGTTGTAATCTCTCCATTGTTTTCATACAAATCCTCCTTCTTTACTTTTGTTTCTATTTACTTTTTCAATATACTATAAGTTTTTATTTTTTGCAATACTTTTTATGATATTTTTTTATTTTTTTATCTATAATGTTACAATTCACAATTGTTAATTTTATTAGACTTATTTTAGCTGTGAATAGTACTCTATAATTTTTAAAAGGAAGATATGATTCTATATCTCCCTAAAAAACGCATTTATATTCTTATTTTATATAAATACTTGGGTCTACTGGCAAAGAATCTTTCATAATTTCAAAATGAAGATGAGATTCATCAGCAATTTCAAATACCGCTGTATTTCCAACTGTTCCAATAGATTGTCCTTTTTCTACTTTTTCGCCTTCCACCACAAATTCTGATGTCAATAAATTAGAATATACTGTTTGGAAATTATCATCATGTTCTATCACAATTGTCAATCCATATCTTGGGTCACTTTTGATTGATTTTACTGTTCCTGCTTCTGCTGCTTTCACAACAGTAGTTTTATCAGCTTTCACATCAATTCCCATATGAGTTGTCCACTCTTTCAAGGTTTCTGAGTAAATTAGACTATCTTGTGCATATTCTCTTACTATTTCTCCTTCTACTGGCATTTCAAAACTTAATTCTTTTTTTGTTTCTACTACTTTAGCTTCTGAATTTGTTGTAACATTAGCCGTATTATTTGATTTATTTGCATTTGTTGTATTGGTCTTTGTATTTGTTTTTGTTTGATTGATTGTATTATTGGATTTTGTTACATTGGTTGTATTGGTTTTATTTGTAGTATTTGCTGTATTGTTTGTGTTTGTTGTATTTAACTCATTTGCTGACTCTTCTACTGATTTTCCTATTTCTGTACTAACACTTTCCGTATTTTGCGTATTATTACTATTAATAGCTGCTATTTGTTCTAAATTCATCGTGCCATCTTTCACATCATCACTCAAACTTTTACTATACATAAATAAAGCAAAAACAATTACGGCTAAAACCGCAACACCAATTCCTGCATATAATATGATTCGATCAGTTGGCGATGGTTTATTTGGCAAATTTTTTCTTCTATTTTCTCTTCTCATATAATCCTCCTTTAAATAGTTTATTAGTACAAGTATTTCCTATTTTTAGAAGAATATTCAATTTATAAAGAATTTATTTCTTTGATTTCTATTCCTACGTAAAAATGGTTAATAATTTCCTCATAAGTACTTCCTTGTTTTGCCATAGTATCAGCTCCTGTTTGGCTCATTCCTACGCCATGTCCATATCCTTTTACTGTGAATTTTATTTTATCTGCTTCTTTCGTTATTTCAAAATTAGCTGATCGCAAGCCAAAAATAGTTCTTGTTTCTACACCTGATATCTCATGATTTCCAAATTTAACTGTTTTTACTCGATTGCTATCTGTATATTCTAATATTTTAATCTCTTCATTATTTCCAAAATCAATTTGAATATCTTCATATTTTGTTTTCAATTTCTTAATTAACTCTTCATTAGAAAATTCTGTCTCTGAAGCATATTGCGTATACCCTTCTTCTCCTGCCGTTTGTACAACTTGTAAATAAGGAAATCCACTTCCTCCCCAAACATTCACTGGCAGTTCTGTTGTCCCTCCACTATTAGCATGAAAAAAAGCATTGATTGGTTCATTTTGGTAAGTAATAATTTTTCCCTGCGTTTCCTTAACACACTGTTCTATTTTTTGCCAATTACTTTCTCTTTTACTTTCTTCCCATCTAGCCAATCGGTCTTCTTTTGAAACCCATGCTTGACAACAGGCAGAATCATCACATATATCAGCATTTTCATGTTTCTTATTATTGGCTTTATAAATTGTATATGTCCTAGCTACTATAGCTTGTGCCTTTAAAGCCTCTAATTCATAATCTGCTGGCATTTCTGCTGACACAACATGGCAGAGATATTGATCTAATTCAACATTTTCTACCACTCCTGTTTTTTTATGAAGTAATTGAATCGTTCCATAATTTTTGTAATTGTATTTCGTCTCTTCTGGAATATCTTCTGCAATTGATTCTTCATTCTCTTGCTTTTCACTGTTTTCCTCTATTTCCTCTGAATTGACTGGCTTGTCCTGTTTGGTAAGAAATGCTGGCATTAGAAAACAAATAAAAATAAAGGTAAAAAAATATATTAAAAACTTTTTCACAACTATTCCTCCTTTCCATGCTTTTAAAGATGATTTTGACAATAGAGAAAAAAATCATGATTTATTTCTCTATTGTTAAAATTGTCAAGCTTCTATTAGCTTATTTCTCATATTTCCTAAAATTTTTCGTTCCACTCTTGACACTTGTACCTGTGTAATACCTAAAATCTTTGCTACCTGTGCTTGTGTTTTTTCTTTATAAAATCTTAACAAAATAATTTCTTTATCGCGTGCTTCCAAATTTTCAATCAATTGCTTAACTACTAATTTATTAGTAATCCATTCTTCTTCATCACGATTATTTGATAATGTTTCCATTAAATTGATGCTATTTCCGTCTTTCTGATTAGTATAAGTACTATTTTCAAGCGATTCTATCGTATTACTAGATTCCATTGCTAAAATAATATCTTCTCTGGAAGTTTTCAATTCTTTTGCCATCTGATTTATGCTTATTTCTTCCCCTCTTTTATAAAAATACTCTTTTTGTAATTCTTTGATTTTTATACTTAATTCTTTGATACTTCTGCTAACTTTTACAGGACCATCATCTCGAATATATCGTTTGATTTCTCCAATCATATAAGGTACTGCATAAGTCGACAATTTAACATCAAAGTTTAAGTCAAATCGTTGAATTGACTTAATAAAACCCATACATCCAACTTGGTATAAATCTTCTAATTCATATCCTCTTCCATTAAATCTTTTTACAATACTCCATATTAATCCATTATTTTGTTCGACCAATTTTTCCAATTCCGATTTATCTCCGTGTTTGGGCTTTTTTTATTGCTTCTTTATCATTTTCGTACATCGTTAAACCCCTCTATTTCTTTAATGACTTGTTGTAATCATTTGAAAATCTTCCTCTTCTTCTTTCCTATTTGGCTTTATTTTCTTACTCATCGTTACTTTGGTTCCTAATCCAACAATAGACTCTATCTCCATCGTATCCATAAAACTTTCCATAATCGTAAATCCCATTCCAGACCTTTCAAGATTTGGTTTGGTTGTATATAATGGTTCCCTTGCTATATCAACATTTTCAATTCCTTTTCCTGTATCTGAAATTTCAAGTATAATTTCATTTTCTTTCAAATGTCCTACTATTTTAACAATTCCTTGTTTATTCTCATATCCATGAATAATACAATTTGTCACGGCCTCTGAAACTGCTGTTTTAATATCAGCCAATTCCTCAATGGTTGGATCTAATTGTGCTGCAAATGCTGCAACCGTCAATCTTGCAAACGCTTCATTGCTAGACCTACTAATAAATTCTAATTTCATTTCATTTTCAAAAACATCTTTCATCGCTCTTTTATCCTTTCTTTTTTGCTCATGGCAATTTAGGCATGGCTACTTTGTGCCTGTCCCAAACTCGCCACTGGAATTAACTTTAAAATTCCACTCATTTCGAATATCCTTTTTACGCTTTGTGTTAAGTTACTTACTTCTAATTGGGCACCTATCATGTTGGCAAATTTATATCTTCCTATTATCATCCCTATTCCTGCACTGTCCATGAAAGTAACACAACTAAAATCAAATATAACTTTTTTAGGCATATATCTTTCCATTTCATAATCCGCTTTCCTCCTTATCTTTTGTACACTACAATCGTCAATTTCATCTGTGATTTTGAATATCAAAAGCTTGTCCTCTTCATAAAATTTTGATTCCATGATTACTCCTTTCTCTTTTGTTTTTCTTTTCGTATTATAATACGTTTTCCATTTTTTTCCAAGAGTAAAAATTAAGAAGTTTTGTCGTTTTATTAGAAGTTTTCGACAAAAGAACAAACGAGGCATAATTAAAATATTTGGACCTTTTAGATTTCCTACATGCCTGGCCTTTTTCCGTCCCGAAAATTGCAAAGCAATTTTCTGTGGAATGCTTTCTATTAAGGAAGTTCAAAGAACTTTCCTATAATAGAACAACAAAAAATACACTCTATTTCTAAAGTGTATTTTTTGTTGTATCTTTTACATTTATATAGTAATAGCTTCATCTGTATCTTTGGCTGGCAAATCGTTAACTGATTCTATATTTCCCGTTACTCTATCTTGCATTTCTTTCATTAATTGTATTGAAATATTTTGATTTTTACCTACTATTCGTTCTCTCTTTTGATTCATACTTTGGCAAAAATCTGCAGTTTGAACTTGTGTATATTGTCTTACTTTTGGAACTTTTTCATCTTTTATATATCTAACAGTTTCTTCAAATACTTTTGTATCATTTTTTTTGTTTATAAGAGCTCCTGCTATTTTTTGAAATATATTTTGTTTTTTTAGTGTCCTTAATTGATTATATTTCTTTTCTCCAGCATCTATTATACTATTGGTTCTTTCTATTTCACAATTTAGCAATTCTTGGTCACACTCATGTTGTAATTGTTTTAATGTTTTCTTTCTATTTTTTAATCTTTTAAGTTCTTGTTCAGTTTGCTCTGTATGTTGTTTATATTGAGGGCTTTTCTTTATTTCTTTTATTTCTTGCTTCAATTCATATAGTTCAAACATACTTGATTGTTCTTGATTTCCGCAAATATTTTTTTGTGTGTTTATTTTTTCAACTCTCTCTTCATGTTGTGCTTCAATTTCAGCTAAAGTTGTCTCATATTGTTTTAAAATATTTGCTTTTTTTTCTTTGTTTTCTCGATAAGTATCTTGATATCTTTTTAATCGTCCCATAATCTTATCTTTCATTCCATTTACTTTGTTTGATTGATAATTTTCTTGATGTGCTTTGGATTGCTTCGTCATATTGTGTTCCATTTCTTTTACTTTATCACTAATTAATTGTTTTCCTTCTTTCGCAAACTTACATTCTACTATAATTCCACTTTCATGGCATACTTCTTGTAATTCTTGTAACAGTTGTAGTATTCTTTCTCGTTGATTTTCTTCAATATTTCCTATTTTCCAAACCTTGTTGCTATCCCCATTTTCTTGTTTTCTTAATTTCATTTTACCCCTCCTTGCGTATATTATTCATCTTCTGCCAGTAATTGATCAATCTGTTCTCTTATAAACTTTTCTTTTTTCTCAAGTTCTTTTTTTATTTCGTCTAACTCTTCTATTGTCACCTTTTCTAAATTTATCAGTCTACCATTTATAATTACTGTATTTCCCTTACGCATTCCTTTTCCTCCCAATATTATATAATCTCTATTTTTATTATAATATTTCCTTATATAAAAGTCAATGGTCATTACAAACTTAATAAATGTTGACTGTAGGTTTGTCAAACATATGTCACACTAAATTGATATTTATACTGTTTGAAG
>CASDJM010000020.1 GCA_949280815.1 uncultured Clostridia bacterium
AATTTTCTGTGGAATGCTTTCTATTATAGGAAGTTCAGAGAACTTTCCTATAATAGAAAAAACGAACCCTCCTTATTAAACTTTTTGTCTAATAAAAAGAGCTCTATTCAGACTCTTTGACAATTTTATTCGGATGCAATATAATATCCTACTCCTCTTTTTGTAATTAATATTTTTGGGATAGAAGTATCTTGTTCAATCTTTTCTCTAATTCTTCTTACCGTTACATCAACTGTTCTAATATCTCCATAATATTCATAGCCCCATACTTTTTCTAGCAAAGTTTCTCTAGTGACTACTTGTTCTGGTTGAGAAGCTAAAAATTTTAGTACTTCAAATTCTCTTAATGTTAAATCTATTACTTCTCCCCTAACTTTAACTTCAAATTTATCTAAATCTAATTCTAAATCTCCAACTACTATTTTGCTTTCTTTCTTCTTTTCTTCATTTACTTGTTGATCTACTATTTTATTACTAGAAACTGCTTCTACTTTTCTTAAATTTGCTTTTACTCTTGCCACTAGTTCCCTTACACTAAAAGGTTTTGTAATGTAGTCATCTGCTCCTAATTCCAATCCTAGAATTTTGTCAATTTCTCCATCTTTTGCTGTTAGCATAAGAATTGGCACATTTAAGGAATTCTTAATTCTTTTACACACAGATAATCCATCTAGTTTTGGAAGCATAATATCTAATAAAATTAAATCTGGACTCTGCTCTAATGCCACATTAACAGCTGTTACACCATCAGAAGCCTCTATTGTTTTATACCCTTCCTTTTCTAAATTATATACTAATATATCTCTGATTGGTGCTTCATCATCCACAATTAATATTGTCTTAGCATCTTTTTCGTTTTCTTCTTCCACAATCATTCCGCCTTTCTATCATAGCTTTACTCTTATAGTTTATTTATATCACAATTAAATTTATTATACAAGGTTTTTTATAAAATTTTTCCTCCCCCTAGAACAATGCCATCTATATCATAAAATACAACAGATTGTCCAGGTGTAATCGCTCTTTGCTCATCTTGAAACACTACCTTAATTGTATCTCCATCAGGATATACAGTACAATCTGCTTCCTTAGCACGATACCTGATTTTTGCCTTACATTTGATTGGTTCTTTTAAACTTTCAAATACTATCCAATTTATATCTTTCGCATATAATTCCTTGCTATACAGTTCTTTTTCCGTTCCTACTACTACTTCATTTTTATCTTTATTTAATTCTAAGACATATAATGGTTCTTGATATGATATCCCAATTCCTTTTCTTTGCCCAATGGTATAGTTTATGAGACCTTGCTGTTGTCCTAAAACTTCTCCATTTTTTAATACAATATTTCCCTTTTGTTTTTCGTTTTTTCCATATTTTTTTAAAAAGCTCTGATAATCATTATCTGGAATAAAACAAATCTCTTGACTATCCTTTTTTTGTGCTACTGTTAAATTATTCTCTTTTGCTATCTTTCTAATATCTTCTTTATTAGTATGGCTTTGTAAAGGAAATATAATACGTTCTAATTCTCCTTTTGGAATAGCATACAAAAAGTAAGTTTGGTCTTTTTTCTCTTCTTTAGATTTTTTTAAAACATACTGTTGGTATCGGTTAGAAAATTGAATACTAGCATAATGACCTGTTGCTATGTAATCACATTCTAATTCTTTTGCTTTTTGATAAAAAGCTCCAAATTTCAAATGGCGATTACATTCCACACATGGATTTGGCGTTCTAGCTTCTTTGTATTCACGAATAAAATTATCTACTACCTTTTCTTTAAATTCATTTTTACAATTAATCGTATAATGAGGAATTCTTAATTGGTCACAAACTCTCTTAGCATCATATACTGCTTGGCTTCCACAGCATGCACTTTCCTCTTCGTCATCTCCTGGCTCCCATAATTTCATCGTACAACCAATTACTTCGTATCCTTGTTGTTGTAGCAAAACTGCTGACACAGAACTATCAACGCCTCCACTCATACCTAATAAAACCTTTTTCTTCATATTATTTTTCACCTATTAATTTACTTCTCGCTTCTGTTAATGCAATCGCAAGTTGATCTGGACACGAAGTTCCTCTATAACCACATGGAATTCCTTTCAATCTTTCAATCGCTTCATCAATCTTCATACCTTGAATCAAGTTGGAAACACCTACTGTATTGCCAGCACACCCTCCAACAATGGTTACTTTTTTAACAATTTCGCCATCTAATTCAATAATCATTTCTTGTGAACATACCCTGTCACTTGGTGTAAATCTATATTCCATTTCTTTTTCCTCCTTCTATTTCATAGAGACGTTTTTTGGAACATTTGCCATATAATATTCTACAAGAATGTCCCCAATTGTCCCTATTTCTTCAATTGAATATGTACATCATCCAATTGTTGCTTTGATACAACAGATGGTGCACGCATCAACAAATCTCTTGCTTTTTTATTTTTTGGAAAAGCTATAATTTCCCTTATATTTTGTGAATCTGCTATTAGCATAACCATTCGATCAACTCCTGGTGCTGCTCCTGCATGTGGTGGTGTTCCATATTGGAAGGCATTGTATAAGGCTCCAAATCTATTTTTCACATCTTCTTCTGAATATCCTGCTATTTCAAACGCTTTTACCATAATCTCTGGATTATGATTTCTAACTGCTCCTGATGCCATTTCATAGCCATTACATACCAAATCATATTGATAAGCAAGAACCTCCAATGGATTCTTATTTTCTAAAGCCTCTAACCCTCCTTGTGGCATAGAAAACGGATTGTGACTAAAATCAATTGTCCCTTCATCTGACAATTCATACATTGGAAAATCCACAATAAAGCAGAATTTATAAACTCCTTTTTCAATTAAGTCTAATCTTCTTCCCAACTCGATTCTAACTAATCCTGCTATTTTCTGAGCCTTCTCAAATTCATCTGCAATAAAGAAAATAGCTGAATTCTTTTCCACACCATATTCTGTTTCTAATTTTTGCTTCATATCATCTGTGATAAATTTGGCAATTCCACCTGTTACTTCTCCTGATGCTTCCCATTTTGTCCATGCTAATCCTTTTGCTCCCACTTCATCTGTTGTAGCAAATGCTGTCATTTTATCAAAGAATTTTCTACCTTGTGTAGCTCCATTTAGCACAACAATAGCTTTTACTGTTTTTCCTTTAAATGCATTAAAGTCAGAATTTCCAAACATTTCCGTTACATCTTGGATGATTAATGGATTTCTTAAATCAGGTTTATCTATCCCATATTTCTCCATTGCTTCCTTGTAAGGAATTCTTACAAATGGTCCTTCATCCACTTTCCAATCAGTAAACTTTTTGAAAGTATATGGTACTACTTGTTCAATTACCCTGAATACATCTTCTTGTGTTGCAAAACTCATTTCAAAATCTAATTGATAAAATTCTCCTGGTGCTCGATCTGCTCTTGGATCCTCATCTCGAAAACATGGTGCAATTTGATAATATTGATTAAATCCTGATACCATTAACAATTGCTTAAATTGTTGTGGTGCTTGAGGAAGTGCGTAAAATTCTCCTGGATTAATTCTACTTGGCACCAAGTAGTCTCTCGCCCCTTCTGGTGAAGAATTTGCAAGAATAGGAGTTTGAATTTCTGTAAATCCTAACTCATCCATTTTATCTCTTAATGTTTTTAGTATTTTAGAACGAAGTAATATATTGTTATGCAAAATTTCATTTCTTAAATCTAGAAATCGATATTCTAACCTTAAATCTTCTCTTACCTCTTGGTCAGTATTGATTTCAAAGGGAAGTACATTTTTACATTTTCCTAATACTTCTATTCCATTTGCTACTACTTCAATTTCTCCTGTTGAAATTTTCATATTTTTACTTGTTCTTTCCACAACTTCTCCGCGAAATGTGGATACAACTTTCTGTATTTAATTGCTTTGCTTGTTCTTGTAGTTCTTCATCATTAATAACAATTTGCGTAATACCAAATTCATCTCGCAAATCAATAAAAATCATTCCTCCTAGGTTTCTGATTTTTTGTATCCAACCGCTAAGCTCTACGGTTTCTCCTATATTATTTTGATTTAAGTCTCCACATGTTTTAGTTCTATACATATTGATTCCTCCGTTTGTTTTTTTACTTTTTGTATATTATCACAAATTTAGCTATTTTTCAATGATTTTTTATGAAATAACAAACGTTCCTATTTTTTCTAGGATTAGTGCAATGCTGTTACTTAAGACGTAAAAATAGTAGATTACACCTTAAGTTGACGGCATTGAGAATTAGTAAGAAAAACTTGCAGTTTTTCTTTTTTCATGCTATGATAAATTAAATAAAATACAAAGGAGAACCAGGATGAATAACGAATTTAATTTTTATGATAGAACAAATTTAAAATCTTATAATTTAGATAAAAGTATGAGATATCAATTAGACATGCTAGATCGACTAGATTTATTTACCAGAAGACACTGTGAAAATGTTGCCAATTTAACTTGTAGGCTTTGCGAATATCTTCACTGTAATAAAGGTTTTACAGAATACTGCATCATTTGTGCCTATCTACATGATATTGGTAAACAATTTATTCCGCCTGAAGTACTTCAAAAACCTGGTAAATTAACAGATGAAGAATATACAATCATGAAAAACCATACAACAATTGGTTATGATATATGTATGAAAGATTTAAAATTACGACCTTATGCAGCAGGAACCATCTACCATCATGAAGCTTTAAATGGATCTGGCTATCCACGAGGATTAACAAAAAAAGACATCCCTTATGAAGGTCAAATTATTCGTGTTGCAGATGAATATGATGCTATCGTTAGTAAAAGACAATATAAATCTCACATTGGAATTTCAGATACCTTAAAAATTTTAATTGAAAACTGTCAAGCTGGAAAAAACAATCCTCTTATTGTCAGAAAACTATTTAAAGTAGTTATCGATGATGTTGAATTTGAAATCTCTTGTACACAAGAATATGTAGAAGAATTGCAAGAAGAACTAAAGCGATTTGAGCAAATAGAAAAATATAGAGAAAAAATGGAAAATGCTAAAAAGGAAAAAGACAAAAACTATTACTATGAAGGTATGAAAATGCTATTAAAAAATAACGAAACGGTAGATAATTATTTATCTATCTATGAGGAATATAAAAACGCTTATGAAAAAAGAAAAGCTATAATTGATAACCTTTATAAAGAGATCAAAATCATAAAAAAATTAAAAGTATAAATGTGACAAAAGGGATGCCCCTCTTGTCACATTTATTCATCTAATCCAAAGCTCACTCCCAGAGCATTGTTCACTTGGTCAATAATCTTTTCATCATTAATATGACCTATTCTTTCTTTTAATCTACTTTTATCAATTGTTCTTATTTGTTCTGCTAACACCACAGAATTACTTTTCAATCCACAAGAATCCGAATCTATTTCAATATGTGTTGGTAATTTATTTTTCCCTGTTTGAGAAGTGATTGCTGCGGCAATTACAGTAGGGCTATATTTATTCCCTAAATCATTCTGTATGATAAGAACTGGTCTAATGCCACCTTGCTCTGAGCCAACCACTGGACTTAAATCTGCATAAAACATATCTCCTCTTTTGATTTGCATATCCTTCACTCCTGATATTAGTGTATTGTCAAGTATATTTCATGCTATTCTAAATATTAGTGAAAGTAAATAAAAGTTTTATTTCAAACTGTTTATCTTTACCTCATTATATAATATGTAAACCGTATTCGTTTTGTTAGTCCATTTTATTTCAAGTTTTACCGGATTTCCTGTTGTTCGTTCCACAAATAACTTTTTTTCTTCTTCTTTCTGTTTTGTCATCATAATAATTTGATTATTTTCCTCTTTCCAACTAGCCTTTTCATCTGCTTGATAATCTTTAATAAAACTACTTAAATCTAAAATATTATCTGATACATATTCATAATTTTCAAAAATGGAACTTAGGCTTAACTTTGTATTTTCTACTTTTAACTGATTCCCAGTTCTGATAATTTTGACGCCAGCAATATTACTTGGCTCTAATACTTCTTGTTCTGATGTATCAGGTGCTTTATACTGTTGTTTTAAAATGTATTTGTTTTGATTTTTATTACTATTTACTTCTATTTCTGTTTTTGCTTCATAGGAACTAATATTTAAAATATAATCTACAATTTCTTGACTACTACTATTATTACCAACTTTTGAGTTTTTAGCCGTTTTTGTATGAAAAAAAGTAAAAAAAATGATAATCCCTATAATTATTATAATAGCTAATAAAATAAATATATTCTTTTTCTTCAAAACATTATCTCCTCATAAAAAAATAGTAGATATAAAATCCACTATCATTTTATTTTAAAAAGTTTTAAAATATTCTTCTATTTTATTAATTAATTCTGATTCTGTTTCAATTTGATTGATACTATTTCTAAATTCACTAGAATTCTTTAAATTTTTAGTATACCAAGCAATATGTTTTCTCAATTCTTTCACAGCAAATTCTCCCTTTTCCTTTACAGCTAAAGCAATATGTCTTTTCATAACTTCCAATCTTTCCTGATTTGAAGGTTCTGGTAATTTCTCTCCACTCTCTAAAAAATGTGCAATCTTTTTAAAAATCCATGGATTGCCAAAGCTTCCTCTTCCTATCATAATACCATCTACACCTGTCTCTTCAAACATTCTAAGAGCTGTTTCTTCATTTACCACATCACCATTTCCTATAACAGGAATATTAACAGCTTGTTTCACTTGTTTTATAATTTCCAAATCTGCTATTCCAGAATAAAATTCAGAGCGAGTCCTTCCATGAATCGTAATTGCTGATATGCCAACTCTCTCAGCAATTTTCGCAACCTCTATCGCAACAGTATGATTTTGATCCCAACCTTTCCTACACTTTAAAGTTACAGGAACTTTAGCATTTTTCACTACTGCTTCCATTACTTTTTCTGCCTGTTCCAAATCTAAAAGAAGTTTACTTCCATCTCCATTTTTTACAACCTTTGGAGCTGGACACCCCATATTAATATCTATTATATCTGCCATTTCACTCACATAACTAGTAGCATAGCCCATTGTTTCCTCATCACTACCAAAAATTTGCATACTAATAGGATGCTTTTCTTCTGCTATATTTAACAATCGGTTTGTCTTTTTATCATCATGGAAAATAGCCTTTGAACTAGCCATTTCTGTACACACCATACCAGGTCCAAACTCTTTACATATTATTCGAAAAGGCTGGTTTGTTACACCAGCCATAGGAGCCAATATCAAATTATTGTCTAACTCTACATTTCCTATCTTTAATTTATGCAAGTACATCTTTTACTCCTTTGTGACAAAAAGGGACGCCCCTCTTGTCTCATCAATATTGTCAACTTAAGGTAAAAAAATAATAGATTACACCTTAAGTTGACAGCATTGCTTGTCACATCACTTCACAAATATTGTTTTTTGTCTTTTACTACTAATATTTAATAATAGTGCTATACAGATAAAATTTGTAATTAAAGAACTACCTCCATAGCTAATAAAAGGAAGTGGCACACCTGTAATTGGCAATAATCCCATTACCATTCCTATATTCTCTATCATATGAAATACAAATATACCAGTTATACCAGAAGCAATTAATGAACCTGTTTCATCTTTTGCCGTTTTAGCTACATATAAGCATTTAGTTATGAACACAACATATAAAATGACAATTGCTCCTGCTATGACAAATCCCATTTCCTCCCCTATAACAGCGAATATAAAGTCAGTTGTCTTTGGATATAAAAATCCTAATTGTGTTTGATTTCCTTTTAATAATCCCATTCCAGTCAATCCTCCTGCTCCGAATAGCAAGCTTAGATTGAATAATATTATATCCTGCACCACGTGGGTCTGATTCTGGATTTAAGAAAATATCAATTCTTTTCTTAGCATGCTCTGGCAATACAAAATTATAAAATAATGGAATAGCTATCATTACTAAAATAATGGTTCCTATAATATATTTTTTATCAATACCAGCCGTTATCAGCATAAATAGCATAGATACAATAAAAGCTGCTGCTGTACCATAATCTGGTTGCTTCATAATTAACAAAACAGGAACCGCAAGAATCGCTAATATAATCAATAATTGTAATGGCTTATTAATATTTCTTTTATCTCTCGCTTGTATTTTATTAATGGCATAAGCTAAGCATAAAATAACGAATATCTTGGCAAATTCTCCTGGTTGAAAAGAAAAAAATCCAATATCAAACCAACTAGTTGCACCATTAATTGGTGGCGTAAATAATACAGCAATTAATAGCAAAATAAAAATTCCATAGATAATAGGTGATATCTTTACAATAGCTTCATAATCTACTAACATTGTGATAATGCCTATCACGATACTAACTCCCAACCATATACATTGCTTATTAAAATCATCATGCTCTGTTTCTTGCGTGGCAGAAAATAAAGCAACTAACCCTATAATACAAAGGATAATTGCGATAATTCCAATACTCCATTCTATATTTTTTAATTCTCTCTTTCTCATTAAATCACTCTTTTTCTATTTAATCTTCTGATTTAAGTTTTTCTTCCTTCGTGTCATCTATCTTTTCCTCTTTTTCAGGAATTTCCTCATTTCATTGTTCCTTGTTTGTATCTCCTTTTTCTTCTTTTTGAGCTTCTACTTTTTCATTTGATTTTTTCTTTTTATCATCCTTCTTTTCATTATACTTTTTACCTTCTAAAATAACTTTAGCTATTCTTTCGTTTTGAATTTCTTCTACAATCTCAGGTTCTTCTTCATCTTCTATTTCTTCAACTTTTCTATTATTTTCTTTTTTCTCTTGCACCTTTTCTTTACCCTTATTTTTATCTTGTTTTTTCTTTTCTTTATCTTTCACTTTCTTCTCTTCTGTTTTGTCAACCTTTCTTGCTTCGTTCTTAATATTTACAATCGGAATATTCGCATATAAAGCTGGTGCACCATTGGTACCTTCCTCATTTTCTTGATTAGTAAGTCTTACATCAATTGCTTCTTCATCTACATCTATATACTTTTTGATAACTTCTATAATTTCTTGTTTCATAAGTTCCAAAAAATCTGCTGAAACATTTGCTCTATCTTGCATCAAAACTAGATGTAATCTTTCTTTTGCAGCTTCTCTTGAATGATTGACCTCTTTTTCTTCTTTTTTATTGAATTTCTTAAAAAATTTCATTATGCTTTCAAACATTGTTCTCATTTACCCCCAAATTGCTTAATTTGTTTTTCTAAATAGTTGTTTTAGCTTCGCAAAAAAACCTTTCTCTGTTCCTGGAATTGTTATCTCTATTTTTTCTCCTAATACTCTTTTTGCTATTTCAATATAAGCTTTTCCAGATGGTGCCTTTTTATTTTGAATGACTGGTTCTCCCTTGTTCGTTTGTGTAATAATGTATTCATCATCTGGTACAACACCAATTAAATCAATGGATAATAAATCAACAATGTCATCAACATCCATCATTTCACCTTTTTTTACCATGTTTGGTCTAATTCTATTAATAACCAATTCTGGGTTTTTAATTTCTGAAGATTCCAATAATCCTATTATTCTATCAGCATCTCTAATTGCAGATATTTCTGCTGTTGTTACTACAATTGCACGATTAGCACCTGCAATTGCATTTTTAAATCCCTGCTCAATTCCAGCAGGACAATCTATCAAGATATAATCAAATTCTTCTTTTAGCTTTTCAATTAAATCCTTCATTTGTTCTTCATTAACTGCACTCTTATCTCTTGTTTGGGCTGCTGGTAATAGATATAATTCTTTGAATCTTTTATCTTTTATTAGAGCTTGTCTTAATTTACATTTTTCTTCTACAACATCTACAATATCATATACAATTCTATTTTCTAATCCCATAACAACATCTAAATTACGTAGTCCAATATCAGTATCAATTAAGACTACTTTTTTTCCTTCTACGGCTAAACTTGAACCTAAATTCGCTGTTGTTGTTGTTTTTCCTACTCCACCTTTTCCTGATGTGATTACGATTACTTCTCCCATAATTAATATCATTCCTTTCTTAAGGTACAAATTTAGTTTGCTTTCAAACTATTCTTTTTTACACTTTTTTAGTACATTCAAACATCTATATCATATAACGAAAACAGCAAAAAGTCAATGAATTATAACAAAAATATTTCTAAAATATTACAAAATTATTACAAACGCATAAAAAAGCTACAATTTATATTATAAAAAGCTCAGAGAAATTCCCAAAAATATAATAAAATTAAGATTTCGTAACAGTTTATACTGTATACAAAATCTTAATTCTGCCATATTTATTTTCTCTTGATTTATCAATATAAAACACTACGAAATCCCAAAGAATAATTTGCATCTGAACTAACATCGTTATATCTTTGTGAAACTGGATAAGTTTCTCCACTATCATGACTACTTCCGCTTCGCACAGTACATGGTTTACTTGTATCATTTGTTCCTTCTAATGTCCATTCCCATACATTCCCAGCTAAATCATAAATATTTAATGTACTATTTTGATCCGTTGCACCTGTTGTCAATAAAATATCAGATAAATTTGACTTCGTGTACCTTATATCAATAAATTCCCAATTTATTTTTGTAGATGGAGATTTGGCATATTGTGCATTTTTTCTTGTAATATCAAATACACTATTTAAGTAATTTCCCCAAGTTGTTGAATTAATCTTCAATTCACTTTGTGTTTTAACTCTTTTTGTTTCGATATCTTTTAAAGTTAAATCCCATTGAATTCCAAACATCAAACTTGTTGTGCTTCCTTCTGTTGCTAAACCTCTTGCTAACGTTTGAGCTTGTTCACACGTGATATAATTGTATGGATAAGCATTTGGTTGGATAATTGGTATTTCTTCTGTATCAGAAGCTGATGTTCTAGCAGTAGTAGTTCCTACCTCATATCTTCCAATATAAAATCCTCCCTTTTCATAAACACTTTTTAACATATTATTTTTCCAATTATTATATTCCTTGCTACTCTCAAATCCATGTTGCTCTTTTGCATACCAAGTATCAGTGCAATTACTATCTCTGTAACTACTAGCATATACTTGCATATCTTTTTCTATATTTTCATAATCTTCACTTGATTTAGCTGTTGTATAAATTGATTTTGGTACTTCAATCCATACCCATTCATTTTGATTCCTATCTTTTACTACTAATCCTTGATTAATCGTATCTTCCCCTGGTATTTCTGACACACTAAATCCTTGTGGAATATATGCTGTATCTCCATTCTTATCTCGATACATTCCTTCTCTATCATAAACTAGTGAATCCTTTTCTAATTTTAGATACATTACTTTATTAGGGCTTGTACTTCTAGCTCTCTCTTGCAAGGTATTGACACTTCTATAATATCCTTGATAAGCATTAACACTTTTAATAAAGTCTTCTTCTTCGTTAACATCTATCTCTACATCATCAGGAACCTCTGATATTTTTTCTTCTTGCTGTACCCATTCATATTCTTCTGTATCATCATCACTTTTTATAATAATTCCCTCTTCTTTTGTACCACGTACATAATAAAATCCATCTGGAATTCTTACATTCTCGACATATTTTAAATTCACTGGAACTGTATCAATGTTATCAGATGTGTAATCTGTATAAAAAGTATCACCGCTTACTGTTATACCTGCTACATAAAATACATTATGGCTTGTCTCATTAATAATATATAAATCTGTATAACTATCAGCATTTTCTGGATTTTCCTTTACTTTTTCAAAATCTTTTCCATTAGTTAAGGTTAAATTTTCAAGAGCTGATAAATCAATGACTAAAAAATTTCCTGTATCTACTGCTTCACTAATGACTCCTGCTCTCTTTATATGTTCAATATTTGTATAATTTATATTAGCAGGAATTTTACCATTTTGTGTATAATAGGAAGAAATCTTCTCCCTTAAAGTATTGATATCATTTTGCATTTCTGCCAAATTTCCTAATTTAATGTCATCTTTTACATTATAAATGATAATATTAGCAAGTATCATCAATATCATGATTGTAATTACCAATGATATCAAAGAAATTCCCCTAGCGCTGTTTATTCTACTACTTGTCATTTGCACCTTCTCCTTTTATTTTATCTTCAGTATTAGTTTACTATTTATTTCATTCAATTTCAATAGTTTTCTCTATTTTAAATTCAGTTTTTTGGCAAATTGCCCCCCAGTGGCATTTATGTATTAAAAACATTACAGATTTTGGATAAGCCAAACTTTTGTAGAAACTCTATTTGTGTAAACTGAGCCTCTTTCAGGCTCAAAAGCACTCCTTTATCTATTTTGCATAAATGACGAATGCGACTGGAATAGTTTCACAAATTCTTAAAGGAAAGTCATAAAGGGTCCTGTTTTCGGTATTGTTATGGCTTTCCTTTTAGAATTTGTTAACATTATGCAAGGTAGCCGAGGAATTTATAAGAAATAGATAAAGGAGCGTTTTGCCCTGAACATCCCTCAGTTTACACAATAAGATTTTCTAACTGCAAGTTTAGATACACAAAATCCTTCATTTATTTTAATACATAAATGCCACTGGGGGGCAATTTTCCAAAAAACTCAATTTTAAATTTTCTCTAACAAATGATAAATTTTATTTCTCCTTTCATAAATCCTATCCTCTCTAATAAAAACACCCCAAAGTACCAAAACAGCAAAAAATATAGCAACATTCTCAAGCTGATAAATCACAATACTTGCAACAAAAGTTATAATAATTAAAACTACAAATGATATATAATTTGTATATTTCTCTGCTTTCATTCTTCCAAAAAATATATGTAAAATTCCCTTTATCACTCTTCCGCCATCCAGTGGATAAATAGGTAACAGATTAAATAAAATAAGCAATAAATTAGAATAGATTACCATTAAACTTGTAACAAAATCTATCTTCATATGTAAAAAAATCATAATCATAATCACATTTGTTACTGGTCCAGCCAGCGCCACTAATATTTTTTTTAATTCCAATTGGTTTCCATTTTTTATCTTTTTATTATAATCTCTTGGAGTTAGCTTAAATGATATCGCTATCCCATATGGCATAATTTCCATTTTATCTGGCTTCATTCCCAAAAGTAATCCTGCTAACAAATGTCCCAATTCATGAAAAATAGCAAAAAACATAATCATAGCATAAATTTCTATCTGTTTTGTGAAATAAAACAAAATCATAAACAAAAATATTTTTAAATCAATTCGAAATCGCATACATTTCCTCCTATAATTCTAAAATGCTTTCTGGATTTACGGTTCTCTCAGAAATTCTAATCTCAAAATGTAAATGTGGTCCTGTTGAATTTCCTGTTGATCCCACTTCTGCAATTTCTTGTCCTTGTATTACTTTATCGCCTTGTTTTACATATAAATTATTACAATGAGCATAAATAAGACTAACTTCTCCAATTTGAATTTTTAGATGTTTTCCGATAATCTCCTTCTTCTGACGCTAAAACTACTTCACCATCTGTTGCTGCTATTATTTTTGTTCCTAGATTAGCTGCTATATCAGTTCCTGTATGATTTTTAGGAACACTTCCTGTTGCCTCATTCCTCTGTCCATATCCTGAACTAATAGTCCCTTCTACTGGTTTAATATAGCTAGTTATATTTTTTATATTTTCGATATCTATTTCTTCTTGTGATAAATTTCCTGTTTCTTCTTTCTTTATTTCTTCTGCTCCTCCAATTGCTTCATTATTTGGAGCATTTTCCGAATTTTCCTCTTCTTTTAGCTCAGATTCCGTCTCTGTTTCTGTGCTCTGATCTGATTTCGTAACATTCATAATTTGGCCTTTTATCATTTCATATAATTCCATAAAATTAGTATCATAAGAAAGTATCTCATTGGCTTTATTAATAAAATCTTCTGAAAAAACATATTCATTATTTTGCACAATATAAAAAATCAAATAAATAGTCATACAAATTAATACTTGTATCACCATTTTCTTTAATAATTTTATATCTTTTTTATCATTTACCGTTACCTTAGCAACTGGTCTTGTCTCTCCTTGTCTCCTTCTCTCATAAATTTCCTCAGCTCGTCTTATCTTTTCCTCTACCGTCATTACCCTCTCCATAAAAAACACCTCTTCCTTTGTTCCATTCTTTTTTGCTATAAATAAGTTTTATTTATTATGACTGGAAAAGCTGTGCTCTCAAGGTGCAAAAAATAATAGATTACACCTTGTGTTAATAACATTAGTGGCATGTAAAGCCAAAAATAATAAATAAAACTTATTAAACAATATGATGGCAAAAGGTATTTTATGACTCATTTTATCATAAGCAATATGGCTTGTATTAGAATAACAAAACTTGACAAAAATGCATATCTTTTTAGTCTAATATATTTCTTACTATTCTTTATTGTCACATACTGTTTCTGTTCTTGCTTATTTTCTAATTTTGAAATATAACTAGACACTAACATTTCCGCTTCTTTTAAAATATAATCTTTTTCTTTTTTTACAGTTTCTGTTTCTTTCAGCTTATTATTTTTATCTATTTTCTCTAATTTCTTTACTTTCTTACTAGACTTTAAAATCACGATAGCCTCTTCTACTAAGTTAGATGGCAAGTTCTTTAAAACTACCATATTTTTCATATTACTTGTTTCCATATGTACCTCCTAAAATTTATCGTTCTATTTAAAGTTTTTCCACTTTTTTCAAGGATATACTATTAAATTCTTGAAAAGCTAATTACATTGTACTATAATAAATTCATAATAGTTAGGAGTGTCATATGGAAAAATCAAACCCCAAATTTAGTGTAGGTATGTTAATATTTAATTTTATATCCTTGCTTATCGTTCTATCCGCCATTTATTGGCTCATCATTTGGAATATAGAAAATCATAAAAATCAGCAACTTCAAGAATCAATTATCTCTAATGCAGACATTATCACTGAGGCAACTACCATTAATGATATGAAAGTGGAAAACATTCGTGTTGATTTAAGTTCCTTACTAGAACAAAATCCAGATACGGTTCGGATGGATTAAAGTAAATAATACCAATATTAATTACCCTGTTGTTCAATCCACTAACAACAGTTATTATTTAAATCATGGATTTGACAAATCTTATAATTCTTCTGGTAGTATTTTTGCAGATTACAAAAATAACATGGAAAATCTTAACCAAAACACTATCATTTATGGGCATAATCGTAGGAATGGAACTATGTTTAGTAGCCTTAACACTACTTTAGAAGAATCATGGTACAAACAACTTGAAAATCAATTTATTAATTTAGATACCCTTTCAAAAACTACTATTTGGCAAATATTTTCAATTTATCAAGTAAACACTAAATATGTTTCCAACCCCATCACTTTTTCCTCTGATATAGAATTTCTTAGTTTTGTTAATGATATAAAGCAATCTAGTATCTACGACTTTCATGTCAGTCTAAATCCTTTAGATAAATTATTAACTTTATACACTTGTGGTAACAATACTTCTTATCGAGTTATTCTTCATGCAAAACTTATTTATGAAAAACTACATTAATCTATTTTGTGGAACTTTTCTATAATAGAACAATAGTGGGCTGATTAATATTTTATAAAATTTAATATTCAGAGTTCAGTCCACGTTAATTTTTCTGTGAAACGTATTCTGTTGTGTAGAAATTCCTATACAAGAACAAAAGAGACATGATTAAATATTTCGACCTTTCAGTCTGTATTTCATGTCTCTTTTTTCTTGAAATTGTTAAGCTTTAGTTGTTATAACTTCATGATGCATTAGAAATCTCTACTACCGTTACAGGATCGGATATCGTTTCTTTCTTATTTCCTGCTTTATCTACTGTTAATACATGTAAGTAATAGGTTCCTGCTTTTGTATTTTCCAATGTTAAGTTTTGTGGATTTGCATTAAATGTTCCTCCTGTATATTCTGATTCAGTTGTTCCTATTTCTCCTCTGTCAGTTGTGTATACCCATTTACATTTTGTTATATCGATTCCACTCTGGCTATCATTTTGTGTTATATTTGCTGTAATATTTTCTGACTCATGTTCTTCTGTAACTGTAAATTTTCCTATATAATTAGCTCCTAATGTTTGATTCCACATATTCCCCTTATTCGCTAGACGAATACATTGATAATTATTATCCGTATTAATACTACCTTCGCTAGATATTCTTAAATATACTTTCCATTCACCAGGTGTTATATTTTTTGGTAATTGGGTTGCAAAATTTATCTTTGCAATTTCAGTAGAATTCCATTGGGTTGCATCTAAATTGGTTTTTATTTCATACTTTTCATCATCTTTTACAAATACTAATGAAACTACTTTACCATTTACCAAATTAGCAAACCCTACATTTTCTATATCTAAATTTAATTTAAATCTTTGGTTTTGAATGATACTTTTTGGCATTTCAGATTTCCTAAGCACAAATCGATATCCTAAATGATTCGCTATATAAGTGTATCCTGTTTGTCCTGCATAAATGTTATCATCTCCATTATATGTCTCATTTTTCCAAGCATTTATAACTGTATTATTCCATTCTGCATTCAAATAGGTAGTATGTGTTCTAAAGGCCTCTTGTGACATGTATGCTGCTGTATTGATAGCAGGCACATTAGAAGGATTCGCATTGGCAACTACTTCTCCTCCAAAAAGAGTATGCATTGCTTGTTTTTCAAGCCATGTAATTTCTTTCTCTCTATTAGCATAGGTTCCAAGGTCATTTCCTGAACCTAAATATCCATCATTAAATAATCCTACTCTATATGCCTTTGTTCCCTTCTCTGCAACATGTTTGTCTAAATCTGCTCTATCAATTCCAATCCATTTAGCATAATAATTTGGAGTTCTAACACCTATTTTTATTTTTTCAGGTGCACTATCTAACATTGTATCTAGAGCTCTATTAACATTGACGGTCGTACACATTGAACTGGTATGCATTTCTCCCCATGGTCCAAAAAATCCTAGTTCTATATAGGCAATTACATCTTGGTTTGCTTGGAATACTGGCTTTAACTGAGAAATATGTTTCACTATCATATCTATGGAAGGTTCTAAATTTCCTCTTCCTTCATAATTATCATAAGCAAATCTTATAATAATACTACAACCATTTTTTCTGGCATTCACTAAAGTCTCATTTAAAGCATTTAGGGCATCTTGTGTAAATTCCAGGTCTTGATTACCATTAAATGCACCAGAAAATTTTCCAATTCCCACTCTTAAATGAGTTAACTTTGCAGTAGGATTAGTAGCCTTATTTCCTGATACACCTAATCTAAGACCTGCCGTTCTATAAAATCCTCTTTCTGGATTCTCAAAAGTTTCTAAGGTTTCTGTATAATCTATTGATTGTTCTTCTAATGCTGTTGTACTCCCCAACTCGACTCTTGTATTACTTAATTTAATCGTTGCATTATTTGGTTCTATTTTATCAATATTACTTACTTTTGCTGTTGCATACCCTGTTTCAGAATTATTTCCTGTTTGTTTCGTACTATCTACTACTCTAACATAGATTTCTCCATTATTATACATTTTTATTCCTTCTGTATATTCTCTCCAACTTGCTCCATCTGTTGAATATTCTAATGTATAGTTATCTTTAATACTCTGATTTGTTACTCCGAATCGTTACTTCTACATACTCATTGTTGGTCCAATTAGTATCACTATAAATAAAGTTTACATTACTTTCATTTAATACTGGTACCGCTTCTGTTGTTTCATTAACTGTCTTAGTTACTCTCTCGTTTCCTACCTTATCTACCGCCTTCATTTTTAAGCTATAGGCTTGTTTTTGTGTTAAATTCTCAAAAGTATAACTTGTTTGTGTTTGCCCTTCTGTTGGCTCCCATGTCACTCCATCATCTTTACTAAAATAATATTTTTCTATTCCTGTACTTGCATTCTGGCTGGTTGCTTCCGCATCGTTTGTGCTTCCTGTTAATGTTATACTATTAGTGGTCTTAGTTGTTGTTGGAATAAAATCTACTGGTGCTATTTTGTCTATATTATCTATTGGTTTTGTTATTATTTTTTCTTTGATTTCTCCTTTGGTTAGTCTTGCATATATCGTCGTATTTTCTTCTATGGTTATTATACTTTCCTTTTGATAAATTATCCATCCTTCTACTTCTTCTGTTACCTCTCCTTGACTTAAAATATATTCTATTTGGTAACCTTCTTCTTCATAACCTTCTGGCATAATTAGTGTTGCTGTTACATTTTCTTTTGTCCATTCGATTGGTATTGCTTGTATTGTTACATCTGGTTCTTTTAATGTCTCTATTTCTAATTCCTTATCTTTATTAGAATAGTGGTTTCCGGCTTTATCTGTTACCTCTATATATATGTTATAGGTGGTTTGTGCTTTTAATCCTTCTATATCATATATTTCTTCTTTTTGTTCATATTCTTCACCATTTCTTCCATACTCATAGGTTTTTACACAGTTATATTCTTTTTGTGCCTTTTCTTTCGCATATATTTTCATTGTATCTATTCCTGATAATTCTTGGTCTTGCCCTTGTACTTTTACTTTTATGATGTTGGATTTTTTTTCTACTTCTTCTATTTTTCCGGTCGGAATTTTAGTATCAATGTTAGTAATTTCTGTGGTTACTATTTTACTTTTATCTGCTTCGTTTGTTGGGTTTGCAAACCTTGCCATAATAGTACAATTTTCTTCTACTTCTACTTTTCCTTCATATTTTGTCCATTCTCCCTCATTGATTTTGTATTCAATCCCATATCCTTCTTTTTCTTTGATTGTCACTTCTACTTTTTTATTAGTCCATTCTTTTGTACTTACTTCTATTTCTGGCAATTCTTCGATGACTACTATTAAATCAGTTCCTTTAGATTTATTGCCATCTTTTCCATAGGTATAGCCTGTTATTTTATAAACACCATTTCCTGCTAATTCTATCATTTCTTCTTGGTTGATAATTTCCGTTTCTTCTATTGTTTCACTTCCTGTTATTTCATATATCGTTTTCTCTGTCTTACTTTCCTCATTTTCCTGTGTTATTTTTATCGTTGCTCTTGCAATATAATTTCCTTCTTCTGTTTGTTTTCCTGATACTACTTCTACTTTTGGTGCTACTACTGGCTCTACTTCTTTTGTTTCTAATTTTCCATATACAATATAATTAACTATACTTCTTACATCTTTTTCATCTATTTTTCCATCACAATTTACATCTGCTGATAATCTCTCTACTTCTTCTTCGATTCTCCAATCTTCGCATTTTAGATATTCTCTAATCACCCTTGTTAACTCAATTTGATTTAGAATGCCATCTCCATTGATATCTCCTAACACGCTTATTTCATACATTCTTCCATTTTCTTCATATTTAGCTGTCATTCCTGTTTTTACAATCTCTGTTTCTGCTGTATCTATCACTACTACATTTTCTAGTTTAGATTTCGCTACTTCTGTTGTTGTTTCTGGTTTGATTCTACTGATTGTTTGATCTGTTACTAAATATTCTCTACTTTCAGGATTATTTTTGTTTTCATTTTTTAGTAACTGTATCATTTCTTCTAATTCTTTTCCTTCATATGCCAATACATCTTTTGCTAAAAATACAACGATTGTCATTAGCAATAAAGATACCACCGCTAATATCACCATTTTTTTTCTATATTTTTCTTTTCCTTCTTCTTGTAGTTGTTTTCCTTTTATCATAAAATAAGCTAAATTAATGGCTATTAATATGATGACTGCTATTACAATTAATGAAATGGCATCTCCTGTGTTTATCTCCTCTCCTATTGTTGTATCTGTTTCACCTGTTTCTTTCTCACTTGTACTTCCTGCTTTTTTTTGCTCGTATGTTGTTTTAATTAAGTCTTGTTCTACCTTTTCTGTCTCGTCTTTTTTTTCACTTTGTTCTGGTTCTTTCTTATCTCCTTGTTCTGGATCCTTTTTGTCATCTTGCTCTGGATCTTTTTTATCCCCTTGTTCTGGGTCATTTTTATCATCTTGTTCTGAATCTTTTTCTTGATCTACTATTTTTATTTTAACCGTTCTATTACCTTCATCTATTAATTGCGTTCCATCATTAGAAGTTATTTTATTGATTTTTATTTCTGTTTCCATTTCTTTTAGGTTATCTTTTAACTTAAGTTGAATCTCTCCTATTTTTTCTTCTTGTTTTACTCCTTCCACTGCTTTCGTAAAAAGAAATTTTCCCTTCTTTTGTCCTTCTTCTGAATGATAGATACTTGCCCATTCATCGCTGTTTTGGAAAGTAACACTTTCAAATATTGTCTCATCATATTGCAAATCTGCTTCTATGACATTGATACCGTCTTTCACCTCTATGTTACTTACTTCCATATCAACTTTGACAACACTTCCTACTTTTACTTCTTCTTTTTCTGCTATGGCATTAAATTTAAAACTACTTGCTTGCACATTTGACGAACTCCCCCATAGCATAACTGCCATTAAAATTAATACCAACGTTTTTCGGATTTGTTTCATTTTTCTTTCATCCTTTCTTGAAATTAAATAAACTATTATCTATATTTTACTAATTTTTTATACTTTTTTCAATCCTTTGAATTTCTTTTATTTATTATCTTTTTCTACTTTCTCTACGGATTATATCTATCTATTCATAATATTTGATTTATTAAATTTTATTTTCTTCTTTATTATATTTTCATTACTTTTTTTCTTTTTGTTTAGGGAAACAAGCATTTTGTCATTGTTTTTCTAGTTACTGGTCAGCCTTGCTCTTTTCTATTTAGTAAAAAAGCTCACTATATTATTTTTGAAATACCGCGTAACGACCAGCTAACGCATACTCCACTGTAACAAGCAAAGCTTTAACAGTGGACATCAAAACGAGCCTTGAGCGAGTGCGATTGGAGCAACTTACAGACTAATATATTTGATTCTGGAAGTTGCGACACACAAGGTATAAAAAAATCATATAGTAAGCTTTCTCACAAGAACAACAAATAATAAGGATGAGCAGTAACTTTTTCTGTTACCATTCACAAAAAATTTTTTGTATAAAACTTGACAAATCTGTTAATACTGTGTAAAATAAAAACTATCAAAAATAAATAATTTATTTACGTTTGTACAATGAAAGCTTTTAGAAATAACTTAATAGAGAATAAGGGTCTATTTGGCTGGAAGCCCTTTAAGGTCAACCTAAAAAGTGAAACACATTGGAGTAATTTTTAAATAAAGTGGAAAATCATTTGATTTTCAAGCTGGGTGGCACCGCGGAAAAATTTATTTCGTCCCTGCATGTTAATGCATGGGGCATTTTTGTTAGATGATTTTGGGAACAGAGAAAAAAATCATGATGTAGATTAAATAAAATATTTAAAGTAAAGAAAAAATATATCATGATTTTTTCCTCCGTCCCCAAAATCATCCACAGAAAGGAAAGTGATAAAATTGAAAGAGTATAAAACACATACTTGTAATGAAATTAGTCTAGAAGATGTTGGTAAAAAAGTAAGAATTGCTGGATTTGTTGAAACCATCCGTGATTTTGGAGGACTTGTATTCTTAGATATTAGGGATATGTATGGTATTACACAAGTCGTTACTTCTGGCAAAGAAGAAGATGTTGACTTTGTCTCTCACATCCCATTAGAATCTTCTGTCAGTGTCTATGGAGAAGTGAAAAAAAGAGACGAAGAAACAGTTAATCCAAAATTAAAAACTGGTCTAGTAGAAATTCGTATTGAAGAAATTAAAATTTTAGGTAAACGAACCAAGAATTTGCCATTTGAAGTAAATAGCAATCAAGAAATCAGAGAAGATTTAAGATTACAATATCGTTTTTTAGACTTAAGAAATGATAGACTAAAAAACAATTTAATCCTAAGAGCTAAAGTGCTTCAATTTTTAAGAAATCAAATGATTGAACAAGGTTTTCTAGAAGTACAAACTCCTATCTTAACTAGTTCTTCTCCAGAAGGTGCTAGAGATTACTTAGTACCAAGTAGATTGCATGCTGGAAAATTTTATGCCTTACCACAAGCACCTCAACAATTCAAACAATTATTGATGGTTTCTGGTATTGATAAATATTTTCAAATTGCACCTTGCTTCCGAGATGAAGATGCAAGAGCAGATAGAGCTCCAGGAGAATTCTATCAATTAGATATGGAAATGGCATATGCTACACAAGAAGACGTCTTCACAGCCATTGAACCAGTTATCTATAACACTTTTAAGGAATTCTCTGATAAAAAAATAGCAACTTATCCTTTCCCAAAAATCTCTTACAAAGAAGCTATGCTTAAATATGGAACTGATAAGCCAGACTTAAGAAATCCACTTCATATCATTGATTTATCTGAATTCTTCAAAAAATGTACTTTTAAACCTTTTATTGACAGAACTGTAAGAGCCATCAAAGTAAAGGGACATCTTTCTAAAGGATTCCACGAAAAAATGTTACAATATGCAATGAGTATTGGTATGGGGGGACTTGGTTATTTAGAAGTACTAGAAGATTTAAGCTTTAAAGGACCAATTGACAAATTCATTCCAGATGATTTAAAAAAAGATTTATTAAAATTAGCTAATTTGGAAAAAGAAGATACCATCTTCTTCATTGCTGACAATGAAACAAGAGCAACCGAACTGGCTGGTCAAATCAGAGAAGAACTTGGAAAAAGACTCGACTTAATTGACGAGAATATCTTTACTTTTGCTTGGATTGTAGACTTTCCAATGTTTGAAGAAGACGAACAGGGGAAATTATCCTTTAGCCATAATCCATTTTCTATGCCACAAGGTGGCTTAGAAGCACTAGCCAATCAAAATCCATTAGATATTCTAGCTTATCAATATGACATTGTATGTAATGGAATTGAGCTATCTTCTGGTGCTGTTAGAAATCATGACATTGAAATTATGTTAAAAGCCTTCACTATGGCTGGTTATACGGAAAAAGAAATACAATCTAAATTTGGTGCCTTATACACAGCTTTCCAATTTGGTGCTCCACCACATGCTGGTATTGCTCCTGGAATTGATAGAATGCTTATGTTGCTAACAGACTCTGATACCATTCGTGAAGTAATTGCTTTCCCATTAAACAGTAAAGCACAAGACTTAATGATGGGAGCTCCAAGTCAAGTTAAGCGTGACCAATTGCGTGATGTTCACATACAACTGGACTTAAAATAAAGATTTCACCCAAATTGCCAAAAGGGACGAACCTTTTTGGCAATTTGGGCGAAATCTCTTCTTATTTTTGTGCTTTTCTTTTTTTCCTATTTTCTTCAAATTCTTCCCATGACTTACTAAACTCATGATTTGCAAACATTTCTTTTAACCCTGTAATCTGTTTCAATCGAATAATCTCATCTAGCTCCATTCCCAAATGTTTTGATATTTGCTCTTCTGACCAACCATTTTGTGTTAATGTTATTACAATATGGGACATATCAATAATTTGATGCGTTCCTCTTGCTCTATTATGCCTGATTGTACTTGCCATACGATTTTCTAAATCCTTATCTATCGTAACAATTGGAATTTGCTTTAACTGAAAATACTCTTTTGCACATCGATAACGGTGAAATCCATCTACTACAATATAAATATCTCTTTTCTTATCATAATAAGTTACAATTGGTTGGGTATAGCCATCCTCTTCAATTGAATGTTTTAATAACTTCATTTCAGGAGGTGCTACCTTATTTGGATTATAATCATTTGCAATCACTTTGTCGATATCTACCATTTTTACATTTAATACAGGAAATTCTATTTCTTTCATTCTATCCTTTCGTCCTTTCTTAACTATCTCCTTAAACTACTATTTTCCCTTTTCTTCTGTATAGATTGTTACAAAGTTCTTATATTCTTGACTTTCACTAATTTTAAAACCACATTTCTGATAAAGTTCTGTATAGGTCTTTGTTACAACACTATAGGTAATATTATTTTCTTTTTTTACTTTTTTCAAAATTTCTTCTAAATACTTTTCTTTTGTCGTATAAATATTTTTAATTATATTTTTGCTAATGGATACTAATGCCATTACTTTCTCTTCCTCTAGATAAACATACCATTCTTTGCTATCATCATCATAAATTCTATCATTTATCTGTCTTTCTATTGACCTTGATCCAAAAATCCTTCCCATATATTGATAAAAATTTTCCTCTTTATTTGTTATTTTTTTTATCATAAACTTTCCTCCTATTTGTAATTTTTTTGTACTACTTTTTGTAATGTTTTATCATCTGTTCTAGTTGATGCATTTAACAAATTATCCCATTTATGAATCAATTGCATTAGTTCTCTATCATCATTTTTTGTTTGTGCAAAAGATAACTTTCTCAAATAGAAATCATTCTTTTCAATTGCTCTTGCTATTCTTCTCCACGAAATAACCTTTTTTTGATTTTCCAATTTAGGTTCTGCTGTATCTGGAATTTTATCTGGTGCAACTCCATATTTATTTTTATGCCAGATCATAAACTTCTTTATTTTTCTAAAATAATGTAACATCAAATCTTTATTATAAATTTCTATACTTTCTAATAAAAACACTGCATACTCTTGCCATGTCATAAATTCTGGCTTACAAGATTTAATATTACCTAATGCTGTTGTTTTACAATAAATATTTCCGAAATTCACACCGATTGACTCGATTTAGCACTTTGGTCCATGTATTATATTCTAAAGCCTTAAATTGATTTAACCCATTTTTTTGGTCATCTCCATATGGTTGGCAAAGTCTTTGCTCATGAATACCTAATCCATTTTTATACATCAATTCATAAACATAATTAAATTTCAAATCTAGTTTACTTACTGTCCCCCAAATATCTTCTGTTTTCCAATCATAAAGAGGATAGCAATTATACACATCAATATGTTTTTCATTTAGCTTTAATTTTGTTGTCCAATGATAATCTTTAAAAGTAATCTTATGCTTTTGATAAGCAATCGTTCTAAATCTGTTGATACTTTCATCTGTTCTAATTCCTATCCCACATGCTACATCCTCCTGATATTTTTGTTGATACCAATTAGCAAATTGAATGGTAAATTCTTCAAATTCTTCTCCCTTTTTGAACCATGGGAATGGGCAGTTTTTCATATTTATGCTATCCTTTGGCATATCTCTTACCCATAAATGCTTACTTTCTTCTTCCCAACAGATCCACTTTGGTTGTAATACCGAAACCGCATTTCTTAATGCCATTGGCAAAGTAATATGATAAAAATCTCTGATTTGTGATAATTGTTTCAGCTCCTCAATGTGTTGAATCGTATGACTATATTGTGCTTCTAAATCAATGAATAGTACATCAAATTTTTTATTCATTTCTTTTGCTACTTTATTAGCCAATTGTACCATGACTGAACTGTCTTTTCCTCCACTAACACTAAAATAGATATTGTTAAAGTTTTCAAACATAATATGTAGCCTTTCTAAAGCTGCTTCTAATACATTCTTTTCTAAATATTTTTTACCCATGTATCTTCCTCTTCCCTGTTTCAGATTATATCATTTTTAAGTTCTGCTGTAAAGTTTTGTCGAAAATAAATCTGTAACAAGAGGAGCCCCCTTTTTTTAACAACTTTTCTTATCGATTTTCCCCACTGGTTCCGGGATTAAATGGGGACAATTTATTATTTTTTACACAAAAAGTTTATTCTATTTTTATTTGTCCCCATTTAATCCCGGAACCAGTGGGGAAAACTAGTGGGGACAGTTTGAAGATGTTCAAAAAAAAGAGACTATTGCTAGTCTCCTTCTATGAATTCATATATTTATACATTCTATAAATATCTTATTTTTTGTTTACTAAATCTTTTAATGCTTTACCAGCTTTGAATACTGGAGCTTTTGATGCAGGTATTTTTATTTCTTCCTTAGTTTGTGGATTTCTACCTTTTCTAGCTGCTCTTTTTCTAACTTCAAAAGATCCAAATCCAACTAATTGAACTTTATCTCCTTTTGTTAGTGCCTCTGTTACAACTTCTACAAAAGCGTTTACTGATGCTTCAGCTGCTTTTTTTGTTTCGCCTGTTTTTGCAGCCATTGCTGCGATTAATTCAGCTTTGTTCATTTAAATTACCTCCTATAAGATTTAAATAGTTTTATTCTAAGTACATTGCTTGAACAAAAGCAATATGTACTTCTATTTAGAATAATTCGCCAAAAATACTGAAAATCCTTCTTTTTTTTACTTTTTTTTAATAAACTTTCAGTTTTTCCAGTACTTTACAGATTTTGTTACCGCCTGGCATCATTTCTATTTCTTCTTTTGAAAAAACTTTTAAAACTATAATCGCTAGAGCATAAATAATTACAGCGATTATGATTGCTATTATTGTTGCCAATTTTTGAGCAATTATTCCTGAAAGCGTTAAATAACTAAAATAAGAGCAAATTCCCATGATGATTACCGAAAGTATTGGTTTTATTACAAATTTTGAAAATGTTAAATCCAATTTTATCGTTTTTCTTAAAGATGTGATAGCAATTGTAAAAGCCACTAAATGACATGCTACTGATGCCCATGCTGCTCCATTTACGCCTATCTCTGGTATTGGTACCAAAATTAGATTTAAAATCAGTTTTATGATTACGCCGGCATCCCAATGATACAGCTGGCACTATTAATTTTCCATATCCTTGTAAAGCCCCATTGATTGTTTGGTCTAATATGGTAAAAATAATTGTCAAAGAACTAATTTGTAGAATCACTTCTCCTGCACTAGCATTGGGAAATAATAAGTTTAAAATTGGTCCTGCAAATAAACACATTCCAATGGTACAAGGAAGACCTATTAGCATAGAAGTTAATAAAGAAAACGATGTTTTTTGCGTAATTGTCTTATAATCCTTTCTTGCCTTAGCTGCTGATATAGCTGGCACTAATGCCGTAGCAAATGCTACATTGATAGACAATGGTAAACTGGTTAACATATCTACCTTTCCACCCAATATTCCATATTGAGAAATCGCCATGTCTTCTGACATAAACTGTTTCAAACTTCTTACAACAGTAAAGGAATCAATATTTTTATTAAGAGAGGACATGATAGCTGTTAAAGCAATTGGAATCGAAACCATCAAAATTCTTTTAATAATCGTTACAACTCTTTCATATTTATAATTTACCGTTGCCTTAATTTCTGTTGCAATTTCTCTACTTCTCGTTTTATAGTACAAATATAAATAACCAAATCCTGCAAATGTAGCTAATGTAGTAGCTAATGTTGCTCCACCTGCCATCCATTCTGTTGATGCATTTGAAATAATTGCAATAATCTCTACTAATATAATGGTAAGTGTTGTCTTAAATACTTGTTCTAAACTCTGTGATCTTGCTGTTGCTTTGATATTCTGTCTAGCATTAAAATATCCTCTCATTACAGATGATATCGCTACAAAGAAAATAGCTGGCGATAGCGCAACTAATGTCATTTCCGCTTCTGGAATCTGTAGCCACAAATTGGCAATCATATGAGCACCAAAGAATAATAATAAACTTCCTACTAATCCAATCATCGCAAATGTTGCAAAAGCAATCTTAAAAATTCTATGACCACCTTTATGGTCTCCTACTGCAATTCTTTCCGACACTAACTTGGAAATCGCATTGGGAACTCCTATGGATGATATGGTGAGTAACATCGCATAAATTTGATATCCTGCTGCTACAATCCCATTTCCTTTATCCCCAAATCCTTCTCTATTTGTTAAATATAAGGTATACACTAAACCTAATAATTTAATTAGCACTTGTGAAAAAATTAAGGTAATAACACCTTGCATAAAAGTCTCTTTTTTAGGTGTTTTTTCTCTCACCTCTTCTTTTGGCATTCTATTCTTCATTCCTCATATATAAATTTAGGTTTTTAAATCTGGTTTCACCTATAAACCTTTATTTCATTTTACTTATTTATTATAGATTTAATTACTAAAATATTCAATACTTTCAAAAAAATTTTCCCCACTGGTTCCGGGATTAAGTGGGGACGATTTAATTAAAAGTTTATTCTATTTTTATGTAGTAACAATTTTTGGGAACCAACAAGCTACAGTCTGTTAAAAATTTACAGACTAGCAGATAGTTGGGAATTGCAAATAAAAAACTATAATAATCTTTTATTGATTATTGAAAAAAATTGCCAAAAGGTCTGTCCCTTCTGGCAATTTTCTTTCTGTCTCTTTCCTTAAATATTCTTATCAATATCTGGTAATAATTGTTTCTTTCTTGAAACAACCCCTTCTAAAAAGGCTTTGTCATTTTCCAAATCTTTTCCAAATGCTACTTTTATAACACCTGTTTTTTCCCCTAATGCTATAATTTCTGAGTTACTATTTAAAATATCTGTGATAGCGAATACAAATAAACTTAATCCTTTTTCTTCAATCGTCTTTTGAATGACTGCTTTTAATTCTACTTCTCTTTTTAAAATATCTTCGATACTAACGGTATTTACTTGAGCAATTTCAAATTTCGTACCTTCCTTTTCAAATACTTTACTATCTATATTGATTAGTTGCTCTGCTGAGAAATCGTCTAAATCGGTTCCTGCTTTTAGCATTTCTAATCCATATTCATTGACATCAATTCCTGCTATCTCACCTAATTCTTCTAATGCTTTTTTGTCAAATCTAGTTGTTGTTGGCGATTTTAATAATAAAGTATCAGATATAATGGCACTTGCCATTAAAATAGCATCTTTTTTATCGATTTCGAAATTAAATTCTTTGAATTCTTCATATAAAATTGTTGCTGTACATCCATAAGGTTTTGCTGTAAAATATAGTGGTTCAGATGTCTCAAAATTAGCAATCTTATGATGATCTGTTACCATACGTATTTTAGCTTTTTCAATTCCTTCTACGCTTTGACTAAATTCGTTGTGATCGACTAAAATTACTTCTTGACCTTCTTCTACTTTTTCAATTAATTCTGGTGCTTCTATTTTTAAATAATCTAAGACAAATTGTGTTTCTTTATTAACGTTTCCCAATCTAACAGCTTTCGCATTCCATCCTACTTTTTTATTTAAACCTTCATGTACAAGACTGGAACAAATTGAATCTGTGTCTGGATTTTTGTGTCCAAAAATTAATACTTCCTTTTCCATTTTTTACTTCCTTTCCTACTTGATTTCTTTTTTTATCTATAATATAAACATAAAAGAAATTATATTTTTTAAATTATATAATTTCTTTTCTACCTTGTCAATATTTAAATTATTTCTCAATATTCTTTACTGTAGGTTTGTCAAACATATGTCACACTAAATTGATATTTATACTGTTTGAAG
>CASDJM010000021.1 GCA_949280815.1 uncultured Clostridia bacterium
ACTAGTAAGATAATAATCGTAATTACTAATGCAATTAATGTGATACCTTTTTCTTCCATCTAAAAATCCCTCTTTCCTTTGTTTTTTGCGCTTTATTTCAATTATGTCCTCTTGTTGTATCTTAACTTTACTTATTTATACCACATTAATTATTTTTTGTAAATACTTTTTACATTACAATTTTATTACAATGTTACAGTTCGTTGCTGTTCAGCTAATTCTGTCAACCCAACTCCAAAATCCTATAAGTACTAATTTAATAGTATTTACTTATATAAAACAGGTAACCTAGTCGCCATTTTCTAAGCATCTAGGTTACCTTTCATTCTATAACTCCTTCTTTTATTTAAATAAAGATTCCAAAGCCTTTCTATAAACATTTTTAATCATCTCGTAGCCACCTTCCACTGTTTCAGCAAAAATAGTAGCACAAACACCTGAATTAACTTCCAATACATACAAATCATCATCAACTGTTTGAATAACATCAATAGTAGCAAAATTCATATTCATAGCCCTTCCAGCTTTGATTACTAATGATTCAATTCTCTGATACAATTCACCTTTGTCTAATACTTGTGCTGTCGCTCCGCCACTCAAATTGTATTTCCAAGAAATATCAACTTTTTCTCCCTGTTTTGGAACAGCATTTAAATCTAATAAACTTAAATTATCTCGTATCACTTTTTTATCTGGTAAATGTAAAGCTTCCACTAATTCCTCTAATGTTGATTTCCCGTCACCTATCACAAAAGGTTTTGTTTTTCCATAAATTAAAAGCACTTCACCATTTAAGTAAAATGTTCTATATTCAGTTTTGATATCATAATAAGGACAAATAGTGATTGAATCTTCTTTTTGATGAAATAATTTTTGAATAGCAATTTCTATTTCTCTTATATTTTGACAAAGTTCTACATCTTTTCCCATACAGCCATCATTTGATTTTACTACTAATTTTTCATATCTTAAAAATTCAGATACAATTGTATTCCACATTCCCTCTTCTGGAATATATTTTGTTCTTGTAGCTGGATTAAATATCATAGTATGCTCAACGATGGGTACATTTTGAGATTTTAATACTTCATAAGTAGCATATTTATCATCTGCTATTTCGCTACTAGCTTGTGGATTGTTATCAAAATGGTTTCTTGTAATATGTCTTACTTTACCATCTTTAGAAAGTTGAAGAAGCCATCCATAAGATAGTTTTTCCACCTCGATTCCCATTTCATGGCATAATTCCCTTATGATAACATGAAAAAAGCGTTCTTCTTCTTTCTTTTCCTCCATACAGTCTCTCCTTCTTTCTTTTATATTCTGTTATAGAAAATCTAAAAAGCAGAATTTTCGTTCTCATACTGTTATCGCATTAATGTTGCTTTTGTTCATTTTCTATAATTGTTTTAATAATCTGTACTGTCTTTTCTAAATCATCATTTTTTAATACATAGTCATATAAACTAATTTTGGACTCCTCATAATCAAATCGATTAAGTCTTAATATCACTTCTTGAGGGCTAGGCTTGTCCACTCTAGCTTCTAGCCTTTTCTTTAATTCTTCTTTTGGTACTCTTAAAAAAATAGTAATAACTTTGGTGTCTTCTTTTAATAATTCCTTTAAATGTTCTGTTCCGTTCACATCAATATCTTTTACAATAATCTTTCCACTTTTCATTTTATCATTTAATAAAGTTCTTGAAGTTCCATAATATTGATTATGATGAATATCATATTCGTAAAACTCTTGGTTTTCTATCATTTTTTCAAACTCTTCTCGACTAACAAAATTATAGGTTTGTCCTTCAATATCGCCTTCACGTATTGGTCGAGAAGTAAAAGATGGAAGTGATTCTACATTTTCCATCCTTTTAATTAATTCTTTTTTTATCGTATCTTTTCCTGCACCTGCTACGCCAGATAATATAACTAACATATAGTTACCTTCCCTTCTGCTATTTCATTAGCAGCTAAGGTAACTGGTGAGTCCTCTTTTGCTTTCGTTTTTGTTCCATCACCTGCTGTTATTTGTCTTGCTCTCCTTGCTGTTGCGATTACTAGCTCATATCTGTTTTGTGCATGATTTAATAATTGACCTACTGTTGGTTTAACAATCATTTTAATTCCTTCCTTTCTTTTTTGAGACAAGAGGGACTGATTTGAATCATTTCACATTTTTGTCGTCTCTTGTCATATTTCACTAATTTCATTTTTCGATATTTGTCTACTAATTTATGAGACATTTACAGCCTGACACCTTTGTCTCATTTTTCAAATTCTTGAGAAATCGATTTATCAATTCTTCCTCCTACCGTTTCTGGTTGAACAGCTGATAATATAATATGTCCAGAATCCATAATTAATACAGCTCTTGTTCTTCTTCCATAAGTAGCATCTACTGCTGTTTTATTATCCTTTGCTTCCTGTACCATTCTTTTAATTGGTGCCGACTCTGGGCTTACAATCGCTACAATTCTTTCTGCTGATACAATATTTCCAAAACCAATATTTACTAATTGCATTTTCATTCTCCTTTTCTTTCTTTTATCCTTTTGGAAAAAAATTATTATTTTACTAGCCGAAACCATTAAAGCTTTGCTTATTATAGTATTAGTATTCGTTAGCTGGCATATCAATGCTGTCAACTAAAGGTGTAGCATTGGTTGGCATATAAGGGTACACTAATTAAATTGAAAGCAAAGTATAACAACGCAAAATAGCAATTTTTTTCAAACTACTCAATGTTTTGAATCTGTTCCCTAACATTCTCCAATTCGGTTTTCATATCAATCACATCATTTGTAATTTCTAAATTATTTGCTTTTGAACCAATTGTATTTGTCTCACGGTTCATCTCTTGAATAATAAAATCTAACTTTTTACCAATGGATTCTTCCGTATTCAAAAGCTTTTCAAATTGTAATATATGACTTTGTAATCTTGTAACTTCTTCTTCCACAGAACATTTATCAGCATATATCACCACTTCTTGTGCTAATCTTGCTTCATCTATTTCTTCATTTTTTAGTATTTCTTTTATTCTACCTTCTAATTTTACTACATATTCTTCAATAAGTCCAGTAGAAAGTGAAGATATTTCTTTTACTTTTTCTTGAATCACCTTAATTCTTACTAATAAATCTTCTGCTATTTTGCTTCCTTCCATTGTTCTCATTTGCACTAACTTTTCTGTTGCTTGACTAACAGTTCCTAGTAATTCCTCTTTTATGGTTTCATCTTCTTGGTTATTTTGAATACTTAAAACATCTGGAAATTTAGAAATCTCCGTTACTTCTATATTAGCTGAAATATCTTCTTGTTTTGCTAGTTTCTTTAACTCATCAATATAAATTTTAGCTATTTCTGTATTAATTTTAATTTCTTTTCCTTCTGTTGAATTATTTTCAAAGGTAATAAAAACGTCGATTTTTCCTCTTTTTACTTTAGCTGAAATTTCTTTTTTTACTTCTTCTTCTAAATAACTTAAAATTTTAGGCATTTTTACAGAAATGTCTAAATACCTATGATTAAGACTTTTTATTTCCACTTGATATTCTCTTTCTTTTTGAGATAGATTGGCTTTTCCATATCCTGTCATACTTTTAATCATTCTTTGTTACCTCTTTTTTGTTTTTTTCTTTGTCTGCTTTACTTTCTCCTGTCTTTTCATCTACCGCCTTTGCCCTTTTCCTTGTTGCTTTCTTTTTTTCATCTTTACTTTCTTCTGGCTTTTCTTTTACCTTTCCTGTTGTCGTTTTTGCTTCTTTTTCTTTATTTACTTTACTTTCTTCTGGTTTTTCTTTTACTTTTCTTGTTTTCGTTTTCGTTGCTTTTTCTTGATTTTCTTCAGTTTCTGTCACTTTTTCTTCTACTGTTTTCGTCCTTTTCTTTGTTGTTTTCTTTTTTTCATCTTTACTTTCTTCTGGCTTTTCTTTTACCTTTCCTGTTGTTGTTTTTGCTTCTTTTTCTTGATTTACTTTACTTTCTTCTGGTTTTTCTTTTACTTTTCTTGTTTTCGTTTTCCTTACTTTTTCTCCATCTACTTCACTTTCTGTCACTTTTTCTCCTACTGTTCTTACTCTTTTCCTTGTCGCTTTCTTTTTTTCGTCTTTATTTTCTTCATCTTCACTTCTTACTCTACTCTTACTTTTTTTAGTAATCGCCTTTTTATCTTCTTTTTCTAATAGCTGTTTTTTTGTTTTCTTTTTCTTAGTATCTGACTTTTCAGCTAATTTTGAATCTTTATTTATTCTAGTTTCATCTTTATTTTCATTTCTCTTTGTGGCTTCCTTTTTCACTGGTTCTTCTTTTTTTACAATTTCAGAAATATCACTTAAACTATTTAGATATTCTTTTCTTCCTTTGGTATATAATACAATAGCTTTTAATACATAGTAAATAGCAAAAATATAAGAAGAAGTTAATAAATAAGATCTAAAGTCATATTTAAACATCGTAATTACATGCATGATTGACAAACTATGTAAAGATAAAAACAGAAACTCTATTCCTGTTATAGCAGTTCCATTTTGATTCTTTTTATAGGCTTTTTCTAAAAAGAAAATTCCAACTATTAAAAACACACCAGAAAACACTTCAATATCTCCTACAAGTCTATCTTGTGCCATTTTAGACTGTGCTAAGTTTAGCACAAGAAAATATATCATGATTCCTACAGCTCTTAATAGATTTTTAAACATTTGCTTTAAAATTTCTTGTGATATTTCTTTGGGAAGTTTTTTATTTTCTTTTTTTTGCTTACTTTTCTCCTCTTTTGCATTACTTTTTTTCCCTTGTTTGGTTTTTACTTTTTCCAATTTATCATCTGCCATTTCTTTATTTTCCTCCATTCGTTTCTAAAAAACTTCAAGTTCATACATAATAATACTTAATACACTTAATGCTACAGTTTCTGTTCTTAGAATTCTATTTCCTAAAGTTACTATTTTAGCTCCATTCTCTTTTAGTAATTCTATTTCTGAATTGTCTATTCCACCTTCTGGTCCTATTAAAATTGCGATTTTTAAATCTTGTGTTTGTCTTGTTTTTAATTTTTCCAATTCATATTTTAATTTATTTTCTTTTTCATTTTCATATGCCACTATTACTATATCATATTCATGACATAAATTACAAATATTTTGAATGGAGTTTATTTCATTTATTTTCGGAATTCTATTTCTTCCACTTTGTTTGGATGCTACTTCTGCTATTTTTTGCCATCTTTGCAATTTCTTTGTTTTATCCTTATCTGTTAATTTTACAACACATCGTCTCATTTCCAGTGGTGTAATATCACATGCTCCCAACTCTACCGCTTTTTGGATAATCCATTCCATTTTGTCTGCTTTTGGCAGTCCTTGTAGGATGGTTACTTTTATGTTTGATTCTGTATTACTTTCTAGTTCCTTTAGTATATTACATTTGATTGCCTCTTCTTCAAATTTTATTATCTCACATAAATAGTCTGTCGAAATATCTGTATTGCAAATGGTTATTGAATCTCCTATCTTCTTTCTTAGTACGTTTTTTATATGATTAATGTCTTCTCCTTTGATGATAATTTCATTGTTATTGATGTATTTATTGGTTACAAAAAATTTAGGCATAACTATCTCCTTGTCCTTTTTATGCAGTATGAAATCTTCTAATTTTGTTTTTTATTTCTGTTTTCTATTATATGATTTTTTTGCTTATTTTTCAAGTAATTTGTAAAAGTTGTTTTTATATTTAAATTTCGATTTTTTATTATAATTGTTACTATTCACACAATGCTGTCAACTTATTTATATAATTAATCCAACCAGTAAAGAATGGCATTTTACTCTATATTATAACTTTTAAATTTTGCAATCATTGTTTTATTTTTATTTTTTGTGTTATAATCATAAGAATATAAATAATAAAATTAAACATGGAGGACTTCTATGGAAGAAAAATTTATGATAACAAAAAAAGCTGGAATTTATGGCATGATAGGAAATATTTTTTTATTAATCATCAAAGCTATTATTGGCTTTATTAGTCATAGTCAAGCTATGATAGCTGACAGTTTTAACAGTGCTGGTGATATTTTTGCTTCTTTAATGACTTTTATTGGTAATAAAATTGCTAGTGTTCCCAATGACGAAGACCACAATTTAGGACATGGGAAAGCAGAATATATTTTTTCTATGTTTATTAGTATTTCTATGATTTTTGTATCTAGTAAATTACTATATGATTCTGTTATCACTTTAATAAAAGGTAGTGAACTTCAATTTTCATGGTTCTTGATTCTTGTGTGTATAGCAACCATTATAACGAAACTATGGCTTTTCTTGTACACCAAACGAGCTTATCAAAAACATGCTAACATATTATTAGAAGCCAATATGAAAGACCATAAAAATGATTGTATTATAACAACTTTTACTTTATCTTCTATTTTACTTACGCTAGCTAATATTTATTGGTTTGATAGTCTTGTTGGTATTGGTATTTCGATTTGGATTTGTTATACAGGAATTACTATTTTTATAGAAAGCTATAATGTTTTAATGGATATTAGTGTAGATGATAAAACCAAAGATTTAATATTGGATATTGCTCATAGTTATCAAGAAATTAAAGGAGTAGAAGATATTGTTTCTTCTCCTGTTGGTGATAAATATCTTGTGTTTTTAACAATTTGCTTAGATGGTAATATGTCTACTTTTGAAAGTCACAAATTAGCTGATAGCCTTGAAAATACTGTGAATGGACTAGATAAAATTTATAAAACAGTGGTTCATGTTAATCCCATTTAAAAAAGTTTAATTTTTCCTATTATATAATATAACAAGGATTTAGATTTACACTAATGTTTCCTAAATCCTTTTCTTTTTCTATGCTATTCCGTGGTAGTTCATGTTCCCTTTTTGCATTTTCCTCTAATTCAGTTCCTACTTCCTCTATTATTTTCTCTTCTTCTGGTATTTGACCTTTTTCTTCTATTACTTCTTTTAATTTATCTTTAATATCTTCCCTATTGTAAGTCTCTCTTAGTTCCTCATATTCTTCAAAAACCTTCTCTACCAATTGGTCTAAATACTCATCTGATATTTCTATATAAGCCTGATCATCATCATGATTATGGTCATTGTTCTCTTCATCATCATCAATATTTCTCATATTAATATCTTCACAACCGGCCTCTCTATGTTGTGCAATTCTTTCTGATTCTTCTTCTACATCAGTATTTCGGTTTTTATTCATAAATTCCCTTACTTCTCTTGTTATAGGTCTAACAGAATACGTTTCAATTGGAATACTAATTGCTTCTGCATTATTTTGTCGTGGAGTTCTAATATAGGAAACTTCCAAATTACCAGCTGAACCGATATTAACTCCTACCTGATTTTCATTATCGCCTTTCACTTGATAAATGGACTGCATTTTCTTTTCTTCTAATTTACTTCCATCTGCACTCAAGCTATCAATTCCTTTGTTTGGACTTTGACCATATCTTTGCTCTAAAGTATCTATTTTTTCTGCAACTTCTACTTTATGAATTTTACCAGTTTTAGGATCTTTCCTTTCCACCTCTTTTATTCCGACAAAGCTAAATCTCGTGCTATTTCCTTCTTGCAACTGATTTGATTCCACTACTTGGAATTTTTTATAACCTTTATCTTGTACATTTAATAAAGAAGCCATTGTTTCACTATCTGTTACTTTTTGATTGACATCAATCTCTGTTTTAGATGATACACTTTCTAATTCTTCGGATGAAAATGTGTCTTTTTCTTGTATCTCATTTTCTTTTTCAGAATTTGGTTCTTCCTTCTCTGCTTTTCTTTCCTTTTTGGTCTTAATTTCTTTCTCTGGGTCAATCTCAACAACTCTCTCTATTTCTTCTACTTTTATCCCTAATTCTTTGGCAACGGCTTCTAGTCTACCTTGTTCCATTTCATTTAAATCTAATATTCCTTCTTTGTTTAATTCTTGTAACTGTTCTAGTAAATCTTCTCTTTCTTTATAGTTTTCACTTAATAAAATGAAATCATAAGCATCTGATTTATTATTCCCACCGATTAGTTTTCCATCTTCTGTTTCATATCTTTCCACTTGATATAAATTACCATTTCTGTCTTGTCTTTGTTCTGTAACCAAATACACATCTCCAAAAGATTCAACTTGTCCCAAATATTTTACATCTAGCACTTTTTCTTGAGAATTTGCATCCTTTTTTAATGGTTCATTTAATATTTTTATGTCTCTTTTATCTCTTAATTCTCTCATTTTATCAAATATCTTTTCTTGATTAAAATCTTTATCCATAATACACTCCTTTATTCTTTAATCTATCATTTTTGCCACTAAATCATAATCACTAATTTCAACAATCTCACACTTCACGAAACGGTTGATTACATCATTCTTTTTTAATTTTTCATTCTTAATATACACTAAACCATCCATTTCTGGTACATCTTGCATCGTTCTTCCGATATAATATTTTCCATCAAAAGATACTTCTTCCACTAAAACTTGACATTCCTGATTTAATTTCTTTTCCAAATTTCCTTTTGAAATTTGTTGTTGTAATTCCATAATTTGACGATATCTTGCTTTTTTGGTATTGCCATGAATTTGTTCTGGTAATTTAGCAGCTGGTGTCCCATCTTCTTTTGAATACATAAAAGTTCCTAATTTATCAAATTTAGCCTGTCTTACAAATGTTAGCAATTCTTCAAAATTTTCCTTCGTTTCTCCTGGAAATCCTACAATTAAACTAGTTCTCAACGTCACATTTGGAATTTTATCTCTTATTTTCTGAATTAAATTTTGTATTTGCTTTTTAGAAGTTTTTCGGTTCATTTTCTTCAAAATCGTATCTGAAATATGTTGAATTGGTATATCAAAATATTTTGCTAATTTAGAATTATTAGCCACTACATCAATTAGTTCATCTGTAATTCCCTCTGGATAAGCATACAAAAATCGAATCCATTTAATTCCTTCTATTTTACTAATTTCTTCTAACAAATCTGCTAATTTGCTTTCCCCATATAAATCCATTCCATATTTCGTCGTATCTTGCGCTATTATAATCAACTCTTGTATTCCCTGTTTTGCTAGTTCTTTTGCTTCTTCTAGTATAGCTTCTTTTTTCCTACTAACAAAAGGACCTCTGATATAAGGAATTGCACAATAGGTACATTTATTACTACAGCCTTCTCCTATTTTTAGATAAGCAAAGTTTTTCCCTGTGGTAATCGTTCTTTCTAAAAATTCCTCTTGCTTTAACATTGGCATTTTAGGAATTTCTGATATTTTTTTGCTATCTCTCTTTTCTCTTTTTATGACAATCCCCCTTTTAATCAAATCCTCAATCTTGTCCCATAATTTATCATATTCTTCTATTTTGATAAACAAATCTACTTCTGGCAATGCTTTTATTAAATCTTGGTAATACCTTTGCACTAAACATCCCATCACAATTAGATACTTGCATTGCCCTTTTTTGTATTCTGCCATTTCTAAGATAGTATTGATTGCCTCTTCTTTTGCACTGTCAATAAATCCACAGGTATTAATGACAATAATATCTGCTTTTGTCTCATCATTTACTATTTCAAATTTGTTTTTCTTGAATAGTCCAATCGTTGCTTCTGTGTCAATTAAATTTTTACTACATCCTAGTGATATGAACCCTACTTTCACTTCGTTTCCCTTTCTGGAACACAGGGACATAGATAATGTCCCTATCTCCAAATTATTTAATTTATTTATACTTAATAGCTTATAGGAACATTAGCTACGTCCCCATGTCCCATAACCTCAGTCTTTGTGGCTACACACATGCTTCCTTGTCAGCTCCATCAAATCCAATTTAGTAAAACCTTCTACCTGTGTTTTCGTTCTATCCTTTTTCAGTTCCTCTTTTAAAAGTTTCTCTATTCTTTCTTTATTTTCTTGATTTTTCATATCAATATAATCGACAATAATTATACCACCGATATCTCTCAAACGTAATTGTTTCGCAATTTCCAATGTTGCTTCGCTATTTACTTTATAAACCGTTTGCTCTAAATTTTGATTCCCTGTATATTTTCCTGTATTGACATCAATAGCTGTCAAAGCTTCTGTTTTATCAATGGTAATAAATCCCCCACATTTCAGCCAAATTTTTCTGTTTTGCATTCTTTCCATTTGCTTTTCTAAATCATAAATATCGAATAAATTCTCTTGTTCTTTCATTTCTATTTTTAAATCACTGTATTCTTTATTTTCACTTTTTAAATCTTCTAACTCTTTTTTTACTTTTTGGTTATTGACAGTTATTTTCTCGATTAAATGATAATCCACTAAATCCATTAGCATCTTTTCTATAATATCTTCACTTTTATATAATAATTTTGGTTCTCTCAAATCTGGACTAATACTAGTTTGAATAATATTGTTCCATTTTTTCTCTATCTTCTTAATATCTTCTACTATTTCTTTTTCTTTTCCCTGTGCTGAAGTTCTTATAATTGCTCCATTACCATCACTTAAGTTTTCTTTTACTAGTTTTATTAATCTTTTTTGTTCCTTCTCATCTTCAATTTTCTGTGAAATAGTTATAATATCTGTGTTGGGAAGTAATGCAATATATTTACTTGGTAAATTAATATGAGCAGACACTTTTGCACCTTTTTTCTCATTACTATCTTTTTTTACTTGTACTAATATTTTTTGACTTGGTTTAATCAGTTTGCTAATTTCTATATTTACTTCTTGTGTTTCTTTTGTTTCATCTATTTTTGGCAAAATATCTTTCAAATGAATAAAGCCATTTTTTTCTGTTCCAATATCAACAAATGCTGATTGCATGCCACTTATTACATCTTTTACAATTCCAATGTAAATATTGCCTTCCCTTCTTCTATATTCTTTATCTTCCTCATAATATTCTATTAATTTTCCATTTTCAACTAATGCTATTTTTTTTACATTGTTTTCTGTTTGAATTATAATTTCTGTCATCTTTATTTCCTTTCTTTTGTCCCCCACTGGTTCCATATTTATTTGGTAACATTTCGTCAATTAAATTTATTCATTGCTATATCAATTCCATTTTTTATCATTTCAATCATTGCTTCTTTGGCTAAATCTGTTCCTTTGTCTAATTTTTCTCTATCTTCATCTGAAATAGCACCTATCACATATTCCATCAAATTTTCCTTTTCTTCTGGTTTTCCAATTCCAACTCTTATTCTTTTAAAACTTTGTGTATTCAATTCTTTTACCACTGATTTCATTCCATTGTGCGTTCCAGGTCCTCCTGCTTTCCTAATTTTAATTATACCAGGTTCTATATCAATATCATCATAGATAACAATTAATTGATCTATTTCTAGTTTATAAAACTGAATCACTTCTTTGATGCTTTCTCCACTTAAATTCATAAAGGTTTGTGGTTTTAATAAAATAACTTTCTCTCCTTCTATCATTCCCATTCCATATAGACCTTTAAATTTATTTTTTATAACTTCGATTCCATATTGTTTCGCTAATTTATTAATGGTGTTAAATCCCATGTTATGTCTTGTAGCTCCATAGTCCTTTTCTGGATTACCTAACCCTACTATTAAATACATCTTTTGCTTTTCCTACTTTCTCTTAGTTTTACTGTTATCTATTTTAACTTGTTTTTTGCCTTTTTTCAAGTTTTTCTTAAATTTAAGTTTGTTTTTTTGCAATTCCTCCCCTGGTGGCATTTTTATATTAAAATACAATAGTAGGCTGACTAATGATATATAGAGTTAAGCCCACGTTTAATTGTTCGTCTGTAAAAAATTGCTTCGCAATTTTCTGTGGACGCTTTATATTATAGGAAGTTCAAAGAACTTTCCTCTAATAAACAAAAAAGACACCATAGAAAGTGCCTTTTTATAACCTTTATCAATTATTCTGCTGATTCTGCAGTCTCTTCTGTTTCTGGAGCTTCATAAGCTTCTAAAATAGCTTTTTGAATTTTTTCTCTTGTTTCAGCATTGATTGGATGAGCTATATCTTTGAATTCTCCGTTTGGAGTCTTTCTACTTGGCATAGCTATAAATAATCCATTTTGGCTTTCGATAACTTTAATATCGTGTACTGCGAATTCATTATCGAATGTTACAGAAGCAACAGCTTTCATTCTGTTCTCTGAATTAACTTTTCTTAAACGTACATCTGTGATTTGCATTCTAAGTGCACCTACCTTCCTTAAGTTTTATAATTATTTTGTACATATAACTTGTATCTTATGTACATTTATATTATTCTTCATAAAAAAAGCTTTTCCTTCTTTTTTTTACAAAAAAATTAAATTTTATATTTTGTCACATTTTTATCCTTATTTAATAAAATATACAAAATATAATTTGCCTTAAGTTTCAGTGTTTTGTTCTCTTGTAAATCTAAAAGTTATAATATGTAAAATATAATAAATTTTATATATAAAATTAACAACTGTGAATTGTAACAAATCGTTACTAATTTTTTTGAAATTTTTATGAAACTATTGAATTTTTAATGATATAATTGTATAATCTAAGCTATTGAAGGAGTGTTTATAAATGCCAAATATCGATGATATTAAAAAATATAAAAATATACATATGATTGGAATTGGTGGCGTTAGTATGAGTGGTATTGCTGCCATTTTGAAAAATTGGGGATTTACTGTTACTGGTTCAGATTGGGCAAAATCTGAGACCATTAATAAATTAAATGAATTAGGCATCAAAGTAACCATTGGACACAATTTAGAAGATGTTGCAAATTCTAATATTGTAGTTTATTCTGCTGCCATTAAAGAAGATGACCCTGAAATGTTAGAAGCTAATAGATTACAGATTCCTACCATTGAAAGAGCTGACTTTTTGGGAAAATTAACTCGTTGCTATAAAGACACTATTTGTGTCTCTGGTACCCATGGAAAAACAACCACTACCTCTATGATTTCACTTTGCTTTTTAGAAGCTCTAAAAGACCCTAGTATTCAAGTTGGTGCTTATTTAAAGCAATTGAACGGAAATTATAAAGTAGGAAATAGTGAACACTTCATTATTGAAGCTTGTGAATATGTAGAAAGTTTCTTAAAATTTAGTCCTAAGGCTGAAGTTATTTTAAACATTGATAACGACCATTTAGACTATTTTAAAACTTTTGAAAATATAAAAAACGCCTTTATTAAATATGTCAAACTTTTACCATCTGATGGTGTCTTGGTATTAAACGCTGATGATACTAATTGTTTAGATTTAGCTCATTATACCAATGTAAAGCCAGTCACTTATGGAATCCAAAACAAAGAAGCTGATTTTCGTGCTAACAACATTGTTTTTGATGCTGATGGTTTTGCAGAATTTGATGTATACTACAAAAATACTTTATTTGATAGAATCAAACTTTCTATTCCAGGAACTCACAATATATTAAATGCTTTATCTTGTATAGCCTTATCAACTCAATATGGAATCGAAAAAAGTGCTATTAAATCTGCTCTATCAAAATTTACAGGAGCTCATAGGAGATTTGAATTTAAAGGCAAAATAAATAACAAAGTTAGTGTTTATGATGATTATGGTCATCATCCTACCGAAATTCTTGCAACTGCAAAATCTCTTTCTCACAAAAAATACAATCATTCTTGGATTATATTTCAACCACATACTTATAGTAGAACAAAAAACTTATTAGAAGATTTCGCAAATAGCTTACTAAATTTTGATCATGTAATTGTCTTGGACATTTATGCTGCTAGAGAAAAAAATACTTATGGCATCACTTCTAAAGATTTAGTAAATCAATTACTTTCAATTGGAAAGGAAGCAAAATATATTCCTGATTTTGAAGAATGTGTTTCTTATATTAAAAATAATGTAGAGGAAAACGATGTTGTTATGACACTTGGAGCTGGTACTGTTACAGAAATTGGTCCTATGCTAATTCAATAAAAAAATCCTCCTAGAATATTTCTTAATGCTGTCAACTTAAGGTGTAAAAAATAATAGATTATACCTCAAGTTGACAGCATTGTAATATTTATTTCTAGGGGGATTTTTTTGATATTATTCTTTTTTTCTTAAGCTGTAATTTTTTCTGCTTGTTCTATTTCTATTAACTTAAAGTATAACTTTGGTATGTATTCTTCTATGCATTGTAACTTTTCAATCTGACTTTCAAAAACCTTATGTTCTTTTTCATTTATCTTCATAATTGCTTTTAATTCTTGTCTAATCTCGTCTTTTACTTCTTTTACTGCTTGCTTTATTTTTCTGCTCATCATTCTAGCTACTTCATGAATTTCATCAGAAATCTCTTGTGTATTTTTATCAAATAAATCGTACACTTCTGTTCTAAAGTCATACATTTCGTCTTTAAATTCTTTTAGTTCTTTTTCATTCTTATCAAATCGTGCATAAACTTCCTCTCTAAATTTACACATTTCTCCTTTGAACTCTGCTAATTCTTTTTCATTTCTATCAAAGCGTTCTCTTACTTCTTCCTTAAAGTCTGTCAAATCTGTTCCAATTTTTTCAACTTGCACTAATATTTTGTTTAATATTTCTGTTTCCAATTCCTATAAACCTCCTTTTTCTATAAATTTTAAATAAAATGGATTGTATAAATTAGTTGTGGTACCAACTAAACAAATTATACCACAAAGTAAAAAATATGCAATACTTTTTGCATATTTTCTTGTATTTTTTAAATAATACAAAATATCAATTCACTTCTTTGGATTGTTTTAGCATAATATCACCAAACACAGCATAGCCTTCCTGGGGATTATTGACTAGAACATGAGTTACGCTACCTACAAATTTATTATTTTGAATAATTGGGGATCCTGACATTCCTTGTATGATTCCTCCTGTTTTTTCTAGTAGTCTTTCATCTGTTACTTTAATTTGCATACTTTTATTATCATAATTATTTTCTTTATATATCTTTTCAATCTCAATTTCATATTCCTCTACTTTTTGATTGTCTAAACTACATAATATCGTTGCTTTTCCTACCTGTATTTCCTCTCTCAGGGCAACTTCCATTTCTTTTGATGTATCAATGTTTAAACTTGCTAAGTTATCTACTGTTCCATAGATTCCAAATTTACTGTTTTTATAGATTTTTCCGATATTTTGTTGATTTTCAACAGTTCCTTGAATCTTTCCTGGTAAACCACTTTCGCCTTTTGTAATATTCAGAATTCTCGTTGTAACAAATTCTCCTGATGCAATATTAATTAGTTCTTCAGTATCAATATCTGTAATACCATGTCCTAATGCACCAAATGTCTTTGTAGATGGCTCATAAAAACTCACTGTCCCTACTCCTGCTGCACTATCTCTTACCCATAACCCAAGTTTATATTCGTTACTAGTCGTTTGAACTGGCTCAATACTACATTCTTTGGTTTGTTCTGACTGAATATACTGTATTTTTACAGCTTTGCCATGTGCTTGGTTCACTGTTTTCATTAATTCTTCTGTTGTACTAATTGACACATCATTGATTTGTGTAATAGTATCTCCTTCTTTTATCCCCGTATTTTCATATGGTTTATATTTCTTGTTATCTATTCCTTCTATTTCAGACATTCCAACCACTAACACCCCACTGGTATATAATTTAACACCTGCTATACTCCCCACTGGAATCACTGTTGTTTTTGGGAGAATATCAACATTAACATCTTTTAAAGATATACTATCAAATAAACTAACTTCTAAAGTCGCCTTTCCTGATTTTGGACTAATGGAATTGCTATTCGTACTTGATACTGTTTCCATTGTTTCTGCATTTAATTTAACATTGATACCTAACAAGGTTTTCATTGCAATATTTTCTCCCTCAAAAATCACTAAGTTATCTGGAATATTCTCAATGGATATCATATAAGCATAAATTATCATTAAAAAAAATACTAATAATAGCTTTGTTACTGTTTTTTTCATAAAAAACTCCTTAACTTTTTGCTATTATTAGTATTTACTTAGATTTTTGTTTTTATTCAAAATTATCAAGTTCCCATTCAATCTTGCAATTAATGGAAATAATATTGTCCCCACTTAAACCTGAAACTAGTGAGAACGATTTTCTTCGTTTAATGCTTATACCATTCTTCTTTTACTCTATCAGGATTATTATATGTTTTATACATACCATATCGTTCTCTTCCTAAGGCTGTAAAATATGCCTGTGCTAATTTACCATTTCCTTTTCCTGCCATATATTGATAAAAATTCTCTGTTTCGTCTACACTAGTTTGCCTTACAATACAATTGTAACAACCTCCATTTAAAGCATATTTAGGAAAGAAGTAATATTCTCCATCGTCTTTTGTGTAAGATTTTCTTTCTAAATCTATATTGAAAATTCCTTCTACAACGCTGTCATCAGCTATATCTCTATCATTTGCCCTATGATATCTTCCATCCTTTGTTAGAATATAGATGGATTCTTCGTTGACTACTTCTTGGTTTTTGTTGTTTGTAATAATAGAATGTCCATTATATATTTTTCCACCTATACTAAGTCCTTGTAAAAAACTAATAATGGAAACATGATTTAAAATTTTATCCCATTCATTTTCTTTTAAGACTGGCATTTGAAAATCGTAGTTTCCTCCATTGTTATAATTTGCAATGGCGATGGATAAGTTCTTTTCAATGGAATAACGTATCACTGCCAACCTTTGCTGATTAAAGTTAGAATTTGAATCTTCTATGCTGTTATTACTATCTGTAAATATAGTATAATTACCTAATTTTTCTCCCAATTTGACTCCATTTTCATCTACTGCATCCATTCCATTTAAATCAAACAGCTTATATTCATTCCTTACCCTCTCTGTAAATTCTTTTGCTTCTTTATAATATTGCCTTGCCACTGTCGTTTTAGGTTCAAAATTGTCTTGCTTATATTTTTCCCCATTCATAATAGAAAACCATGACTTGGATTCTTTGTCGTAATAATATTTTACGCCATTTAGTCTAATATAAGGATACTCTCTTGGATTTTCTCCAGTTGCTCCTGGTACATATACTTGTTCACTGGCCATATTACTGATATCGCTATCTATTGTTATGCCTCGATAAGTACTACCATCTGTTCCAATATTATCAAGCAAATAGCCAGCATCATTTACCCATCCATTGTTAATTACTCCTTGTATGGTAATATAATTATCTAAAGAATATGTGATAACAAAATCATCAGATCCACGTATATATCTACAACTATAAAAAATATAGGGTTTTACGCCTGAAAGTTTATCTCCTTCTTTATAAGTTGCATCTACTGCTTCTGGATTATCTGGATTTAGAATTTGAGCATCACTTGGTCCCATTTCTATTGCACCTGTAATTGGATTCTCAATATCATTGGAATTTGTATTATCTAATGTGTTTGTATATGGTGAATAAATGTAATATCCATCATACATCGTATATACCAATGCTGGCACATAATCTGCTAAGATATCTCTATTATATCCAACCATATTAAAATTACTAGCAATTGAATTGAAAAATGTATTAGCAGATGCTTCTATATCACGCAATTTAGAGTTTGCTAAATCAGAAGTATCACTATTAATAGTATTTAATTGAAACGCTTTTAAAGCATCGTAAGTTGCATTATTTAATTTTGTATCATACGATGCTTGCAAACTCAATGTTTTTACCTGATTTCCAACATAGGCATTTAAAATCATTGAAATTGGCAATATGATAATGATAAATATAACACCTAAATTTTGTAATTTCATCGTCATCTTTCCTTTGTATTAAATAAGCTTGTAATAAATATTACAAGCTGTGTTTATTTTTATTTTCCTACTCCATTTGCTGTAACAATACCTGCATGTTCTGCTGCAATTGAATAAGTATCATTTCCTGCTACTGAATAAAAGAAGTTTTTCAATTGTTGTGATAAAGTTGAAGTTTTATTTTTTGCACTAACTGAAATGATATCTCCCTCTTTTAAGGTTAATACTCCGTTTGTCTCCAACTGATCCATTATTTGTGATGTATACATAGAATAGTATACATTCTCTCCAATTTTTTTAGATTGCGTTTGTGTTGTTTTTTTCCCTGGATTTTCATCTAATACTTTTACTTCCATTTCAACATCATAGGCATTTCCTGTGGAAGAAATATTTTCAACATATTTACCATAATTATCCATCGTTAGTTTTCCTGTTGTTCTGGCATTATCCACAAATTCTGTTGTAGCTGTTTCTACTGTTAACTGAGAAACATCATCTGTTCTGTCAGACATTGTCATTAGTGGAAATACAAACATTAGAACTGCTACTAATGCTATTACAACTACTGTTATTAATGTATCCCCCATAGTTTCCTCCTTGTTACGCCTTTCTAGCGTAGTTAAATTCTTCTGCTATTATCATTATTGTTCGATATATGTTAATACTCTTTTTTCTGTTTTATTAGCATCTGGTGCACTAGATGTTCCTTGTAATTCTTCTTGATAATATACACCTAATTTTTCTTCATATGTATGATTTTTTATTCTATCATAAAGTGGTTGATAGTCTCCTGTATTTCCTTTTACTGGCAAGTCAGTTAATCCAGTATCTGTAAAAATTTTTATATCTTGACCAGGTTCACGACCATATAATAAAATTTGAAGAAATTCTTCTTTTTGTTTGTCACTTCCTAACACTTCATTTTCTAAATCAATATAACATATCGGTTTTTTGTCTGTCGAATTAGTAGCAACAAATTTTTGATATAACTTTATTCCTTCGCCATTATTTTTGGTAAATACAATTTTATAATTTTCCTTGTATGCTTTATAAATAGAAGGTATGATTGTTTCACCTTTTACTATTCTTTCAGTAGTATCTCCTTGTATATATTCATAATCATACTCCCTGTCTCGATTATCTAATATTGTTTGAGCCGTTTGTCTTGCTTCACCAAAGGCATTGATACTAATGGACAATGCCAAAACAAATACTAATACGGCTGCCGCCATTTGTAAAGCATCTGCTGCATTTTCCATAGCAGTCTCCTCCTTTTTTTATTATTAACTTATTATTCACTAATGGTAATTTTAGATATTAATCCACCAGTTGTATGACCATCTGCAGGAACTTCAACTTTATAAGTTTTACCTGTTGATGCTCCTTTGTTATAAGTCTTACTACCTGCTGATGTTTCTGTAATTATAGAACTCTCAATTGTTACTTGTTTTGACTCATCATCATTATTTGCCATATTATTGGTATTAACTGCTTGTACTAATGCATTAACATTAGCTCCTCTTACCTTTTGCCCCATATATTGTTCAAATTTTTGATTAAAACTATTTACCTCCACTTCTGTCATAGCATTGTTGTTAACAACTCCTGAGGCCTGATTAAATATCATAATTCCCAATGATATAATTAAAATTGATAATAAGATAGCTCCTGCTATAATTAGTGCTTTTGACGCATTCTCCATAATTTTTTCCTCCTTGAATTTTAACCTTTGTTTTTATTGTGTTATTTGTTCAAATAACATATATTTTACTTTATTAGTAACTTTATGATATTCTACTTTTGTACATTTGAATTTAATTTCATTGTAATACTGTACAAACTTATCCATTCCGCCATAATATAATGTTTCCATAGCATATACTTTTTCATTGTCTAACATTTTTATATTGATTTGAATGGAATTTTTATCATCATTGATGTATTTTCCTTTATCATCTTTTGGCACTTCATTATTTTTATTATTGTCCATTGCCTTATTGATAATAGTTGTTAACTCTGCACCATAAATTTCTTGATTATCATAACTCTCAAATTGCTTATTTTCTCTTTGTGCCATGTTATAATTAGCCTTAAAATTCAAATATAAATAGGAAATCCCTACAATGACTATAATTATCATTAAGAAAATTATTGCTAACTTTTTCATATCTCGTCCTTTTTATTATATCATTCTACTTCAAAAAGTTCAACCTTTTTGTGTGAAAATTTTGTAAAATTTAATTGTTTTTGCTACTAATCAGTCTTGCTCTTATATTTTTTAGTGTGAAAGTTTATTATATTATTTTTGAAATACCGCGTAAGCGACCAAACGAACGGAGTGAGTGCGATTGGAGCAATTACAAAACTTTTTTATTTTTAGATTGCGACACACAAGGTATAAAAAAATAATATAATAAACTTTCACACAAGTAGACAATAAAAAGACTGACTAGTAACTTGTTTTTTACAATTACTATTTTTTGGTAAATATTACCTGATGTACTCTTTCTGTCGTTGGGCTTATTGCTACCTTACATGTATATTCTGCCAATGCTTGATATGGAATTCCTTTTTCATCTGTTTTTGTCTGCATATAGTTATTTAAATCCAACTGTATTATTTCATTATACTCTTCATTACTCTTTCCTTCCATATTGGTTGGTAATTTTGGTGCCATTTTTACCTGAACCGAAATATAATTATCTCTTCCTCCTGTATGGTGGTATAGTTCATAATAATTATTATTTTCTGTTGCTAAGCTTGCCACAGAAACTACATCATAAATCGTACACGTTTTTTCTTCATAAGAAGTAAATTGACTATTAAATTGGGAAATTTGCTGTGCGGCATTTTGTTTGTGCATTTCAGCTGAGGTACTTCCAAATGATACAAATAAATATACAGCTAAAGATATCACTAGTATACCTATTAATACACTTGCTGCCATAAGCAATGCTTTTGATGCATTTTCCATGTTTCTACTCCTCGTCTATTCAAAATTTCCAGTAAAGTTAAATTTCATTTTTATAATTCTTCCTGTTTTCGGATTGTATTCTACTTCATCTGTAACACAATCAAATTTTGCTCTTTTAAATTGTACATATTCTGCATAAGTGTATACTGCCGTTCTGTGATTAAGCAACTGCGAAAAGTTACTTACTGATACATTTTTACTAGCAATATTAAAAGTATCTACTGCTACTTTTTTTTCTTTATCAGAACTATTATTAGTATCAATAAAAATTTTTGACATACCAATTACTAAATTATTTAAAGAATCCGAACCATACGTATCTTCTAATGTTTTTACTCTTTCATAAATATAATCTCTAAATTTATTACTAGTATCACTTACTGTATAATTATTGTCCTTTATTAAATGATTAAAACCTGACTCTGTTGTTGCATAAAATTTTTCTTTTCCACCACCTGGATTTAAATCAAATGTAATAATTATAGGTTCATAAGCCAAATATTGTCCTTCATCCTTTCCTGTTCCTGTTGTTGACTTTCTTCTATTATAATCAACTGCTCGATTCAATAATGAATACAAATCACTACCTCTTACATTTTTGCGGTTATAAGTTTCATATTGATTATTAAAATCAATTACTTGAGCTTCTCTTGTATTTACCTTATCTGTTTCTTGATAACTAGACAAATTGTTAACCATTAGTAACAAAGCTCCAATTATCATCAATGCAATTAAAACACTTCCTGCCATAACTAAGGCTTTTGATGCATTTTCCATTTCGTCCTTCCTCCTTATCTATTTCATTGCTGTCATAGAAGTAAATGCTGATGACATACTTGTTAATCCAATAAATACCAATGGAACAATTAGATAACCAACAAACATACATACCATAGGAGCAAAACCGATTACTTTTCCTATCATTCCTTTTCTTTTGATTAACCTTTCATTCGATTCTTTTCTTTTTTCCTGATAATAATCTCTTTCGGAATCTAGCTCATCAAAAGCATCTGTAATTGGTATTTTTTCTACGGCTGCTTGCATACTTTCAATAATTCGAATGAACTGCATATAACTTACTTCTTCCTTCATAGTTTCTAAAGCTTCCCATGCACCTGCTTCATAGTTGTTCATACACTTGGTAATCGGTGCTTTGAAGATATTAGAATATCTTTCTAGCCATTCTAAAATAATTTCAACATTTACCCTTTCAATCCTCATCAACATTAATATGATAGTTTGGAATTGCATTACTTCATCTTCCATCTCTAATTGTCTCATTTTTACTTGGAATATTAACAACCAAATTGGTGCCATATAGGCTACTAATGCAAACACAAAAGCTAATAATATTTCAAACCATTGTAAATACTCACTATTGATAACTTGTAATTTTCCCTCAATTCTTTCTACTGTTTTTTTAATGATTGCATCGTCAGCCTCTTCGTAATACTTTAACTTTCTTACTGCTCTTTCTATTTCTGATGACTTAACCTTAAGTTTTCCTCTAAATTGGTCTAAAATTTTATTGTCCTCTTTTGTCACTTCCATCGCATTTTTTTCATCTTTCTCCGACATTTGTCCCAAAATATTATAATCTGTCGTTGGCTCTGTATAGATGTAACTAACAGCAATTACATGTAATTGCGAGAACAAAATAATAGAAGCGACACAGGTTACAATTGCCATGGTGATTCGGTTAATATAAAGCCATTCCATTTTTAAGGTAGATGCTGAATCTTTTAAATATTGCCTTACTTTTCTATATTCTTTTGAGCCTTCTTTTGGTATGAATAAATCAACTACTGTTTTAACGATTTTATTTTTATATAATTTAGCTTGCCATGGGTTTTCTGTATTTTTCGTATTAATTCCTGTTGAGCCATTATCTTTCAACTTTCTAACTAATACATAGGAGGCAAATGTTAAAATCAAAATTAGAATTTGTACAATCATTCCTGGTTTTCCTTCATACCAACTCGTTACAAAAGGGAAGTTACTAATAGACCAACTTTTTAGTGGTTCTAATAACAAAACTGGTGCGATGGAAATAACAGATAAACTTTGAAATACATAATTTAATTTATCTCGTTTCAATATTTCCAATTGCATTTCTTGTGTAATGTTATTAACATTCTTTAAATACAAAGAACCTCCATCTACTTTCCTATCACCAAATTCTTTGGTTAAATAAGAAACTCCTGCAAATTCCTTCAAGAAACTATTTGGTGCAATATCATAATACTTTTCCAGTTCTGTTTCTGGATCTTCTGAAATTAAGATTTCATATATTTTTTCTCCCTGTCTCGAAACACTCATTTCATCATCTTGAGATACCTGATAAATTGCTTCTTCTACCATGTTATATTCATGATAAGCATGTCTAATTTCTGAGAAGAAATCAATTTGTTCTTTCAAAATCTTATCATCCATTTTGTCTACAGAACCATCTATAAAAACATCTATCATAAACAACTCAAAGATTAACAAGATAAACATTAAAAGATAATTTCCAGATGTCAGCCAAATTGTTACAAAAAATAGAGGTATTAAAACAGCAAGTGCTTTTGTTAATACTTTAGCCGTTCCTTTTCTAGTATTATATTCATCATCAATATTAACAATTTCTAGTCTTCTTCTTACTTTCACAACATATCTTTTAAGAAATGGTACTTTTATATAAGCAAGATATAATTTTTGCAATATAATTTCTGATGAAAATCTATTTTCCTTGGTTCCTTGTTGTAATTCTTGTATCTTCTTGTATTCTGACTTTTGCATTTTCTTGGATATCATCACATAAGCAATGATAATTACTACAAAAGCTGCCGCTGAACCACCCATAATATAGAAAATCGTATTATTATCCACTTGTTATCTCACCTCTTCTCTCTTATTATACTTCTGTAGCTGTTTTTGGTTTCCTTCCACGTCTCTTTGGTTTTTCCTCAGTTGTTGTGCTACTTACAGAAACTGTTTGTTTTCTTTTATTACCCCAATGTCTTTCCACAAACTTATCAAAATTCTCTAAATCAGTCTCATCCATATTAGCTCTCATTTCTTTTAGATTTTCCTGTGAAATTGGATTTGTTACAACATACTCTCCATCCACATACTCCAATATATTTCTATATACATATAATTGTCTATCTGTCACTTTTTCAAAATAGCGTGTTGCATTATCAAAAAACTTATCAAATTTTCCTTCTAGAGTCTTTTCATTTCTATGATCAAAAGTATATTCATTTTTTTCTTCAATTGGAATACACTCTGTAATTCTCTCCACATATCTTTTTCCCCTAAAGTCTTTTGTCAAATGGATATCAAAGTTTAATACTTGTACAACTTGCTCTTCTGCTGTCTTTTCATTTTTAAATACACCTGCTCTTAACATAGAGTTTCTTAATGCTGTTACCAAGTTTGGAAAAGTCTTTGCGTGGTGAGTAAATAAGGTAAATTTAGAAGCAACCTGAGCGGCTTGTATCATCCAAGATGCTACGGGGTCTGTTGCAACCTCTCCGGATAATATTTACAGAACCGTCAGTTTTCTTTTGAACGTCCAAACCTTCTTGTCCTGAAATTGTCTCGGTTTCTCTAAAAGTCAAAATGTTTCTAGTTGGATAAATTTTTCTTAAGTGAAGCTCGAATGCTGTTTCCTGAACACGGATATTCATCGTTTCGTAAATATTTTCTATCATACCCATCAACATAGTGGTTTTACCACAACCTTGCTCACCAGTGATTGATATAATTCTAGCTCCTTTTACTAAATATTTTAACAATTCAATAGATTCATCGCATCCTGGTTCTCCTTTAAACCATTGTTCAAGTGTTGAACGTTTTACATCAAATTTTCTGACAAAGAATGCCCATGTTTCAGAGAAACTTGGTCTTACTACAACGACACGGGAACCGTCTTTCATTTCATTGATTTTGTAACCATTCGTATCTGATAATTGTCCTGGATTATTGTATTTATAGATATTTTGACATACCCTTTTTAATTCTCCTTCTGTTCCGAAAGATAAGAAAGCTAAACGAATGGATTTACCTTGGAAGAAAATCCAAATACTATCACATGCTCTTGGCACTTTATGTTCTGACACTTGTTCTAAGTAATCACCACCATCTGTCTGTGCCACTTGACTCAAGAAACTTTCTGGAAGTCCTGATACACCACCTGATATACCATCTATGTTCATATCTCTTACTTCATCAATACTACTGTATCCTTTGTAATGTTGATAGATTCTTTGTACAACAACCCACAATTTGTCTTCAAACGATAATAAAATACGTTCTTTTTCATAAATTTCTTCTATTTCTTGACTTGTTATTACATAAGAAGGTTTCGTTTCTCCTTCTACATATTTTAAAGTAGCTAATTTATATTTTTTAATTAATTCAGTTAATGCTTCATATCCAAATTCTTTTTTATAGGTATAAATTAATACATCAAATTTATCTTGTGCTGTTAAAAGAGAAGGGATATCAAATGGAATTGCCTTTGATATATTACTTTCTGTAACGCCATATTCTTTTTCCAATAAGTCAAAAATCAATTCTTTAACGTATTTTTTATCATTTACATCACCATAAGTACATCCTTTTAACGCCTTTTTTAAGGCATATTTTTTATTTTTTCTTCTTTTCAATTCTTCTTCTGAAAGACCGATATCATATAAATTGATTTTTGTAATTTCATCTAGTCTTCTTTTTATGAATTCAATCATTTTCTCTATGGTATATGTTTTATCATCTACATCAAGTTGAACTTCGACTTCTGCGTTTTTCTTTTTCTTGATTGTATAAAGAACGATATAAACCGCAACTGCTATTACTACTAATATTAATACGAAGTTTACTATCATCTAGGTTTTCCCTCCTTACATCTTCAAATCCTCTATTCGATAGATTATATTTTCTGCTGACCTTTTTACTTCTGACATAAAGAAGCCATTTCTGTCATCTTCATCTGTTTTTTTCAGTTTTAGAAATAAATCTGGTACACTTGCCTCTTCACATGCTTCAAAAAATAAAGTACTATATGGTACAGTTGATACTTTATTTCTTTCTCCTAAATATCTAGTAATATTTTTTATGTTATATTTTGAATATTTATCATACTTTCCTAATAGCAATAACGTTTTTTTGGATTTAAAGACAGGAACGTTTTGTCTCATTTCTGAAAATGCATTAATATTTGTTAATCCTTGATTTAAACACGCTACTATTAAATTAGATCCATTTATAATCGTTTCAGTAATACTATCTTGTATTTGACTATCTAAATCTACAAATACTAAATCATAATAATCGTTTGCTAAATTGATAATATCTGGATAAAACTGTCTAACTTCATCGTATTCGTCTTTTTCTCCTTTAAAGGAAGGTAGTATTTCTAATCTATTTTTAAATATAATTTTTGTATAATTTGTGATATAGTCAGGAGATAATTTATTACTTTTTACAACCTTTGCTAATCCTGCAATTCCCTCTTCCATTGCTGCATTTGTATTTGGTCCAAATAATCCTCGATTTTTCTTGATTTTTTCTGTTTGCCAAAAACAATTATCTAAATTATAATCCTGATATCCCGTTGAAAAAACTAATATTTTATAATTATGCTCTATGGCTAAATGGGTACAAATTGCTGCTATTGATAGTGTTTTACCCGTTTGTCTTCTACTGTTATTCCAAAAAGTTACAACTGACATTTGCGTTTCCTTCTTTCTTACTTCTTGATTTTTAGCTTTTAGTTTGGAAAAGACTTGTTATTTGACTAGGTGCACGAACTTTCATTTTATGACAATGCTGTCAACTTGAGGTGTAATCTATTATTTTGCAACACCGCGTAAGCGACCAGCTATGCATACTGCCACTGTAACAAGCAAAGCTTTAACAGTGGACAGCAAAACGAGCCTTTAGCGAGTGCGATTGTAGCAACCTGCACAGACTTTTATTTAGTAGGTTGCGACACAACAGGGTGTAAAAAATAATAGATTACACCTTAAGTTGACAGCATTGCATTTTATGAGGTGTACGAGGGTACGTTGATTAAATTGAAAGTGATGTACACAATGTCAAATAGCAATTATTTTCCAAACTTAGCCATTCTTTTCAATTGTCTTAACTGCCTTCCTAATATTAGACTCACTAACATCTCCCAGTATTTCCTCTGCCAAATAAACTAATCCATCTTTATATTGAACACTTAATTTTCTAAATTTAATTTTAGAAATTCTTTGATTTTCATAAATAACGTTTAAATCTCCATTTTCGATTGGAAAATAAATCCTATATTCATTCCATACAATCTTATATCCTAAAGAAAGAAAATTTAAATAATCATCTTCTTCTTTTATCATTTCTTTTGAAAATAAGACTTTTGTCAAATTAGCTACACTATGCAATTCTCTGAAAATCTCCAATCCTCTTTTTAAGGAATAGACATCAAAAGATGTAACAAAATAATTTTTTTGTGCTGCTTCTAATGCAAAATTTCTGAAACCAGTTGGATTATCTGTATTAACTAAAGCAATATCATATTCCATTTCTTGTCCTTGTGGTACTCCTAAATAGTTTTTAACATCCTCTATACTAGAAAATCCAATTGCCACATCTATGTCTTCAAAATCTGTAATGTACTTTATCGTAGGGTCCATAGTTGGCACTATATATTTAGCTTTCTGATTTATAGTAGCATCTATTATTAATACTTTTTTATCTAATAATGTTAATATTTTGGCTATATATAAAATCAAATCTATTTTGTCATACATTCCTATAAACCCTATCTTCTTCATGTGTTTTTTCTCTCCTTTTTTAATCAATTACTCCTGATAAAGAATCTAAATATTCTTTTCTAGAATTTTTTGAATTTGTAATGCTTTCTTGCATATTCGTTTCTAAGTTTGATTGTGCTTGGTCTCCTTGGCTACTAATTGCATTATTAATATAATTTTCTCTTAATTCTGATGCATTTGTATTGCTGTATCTAGCTTTTAATTCATTCATTGCTTTTTCTAATATATTTGGATTGTTTTGTAATAATGCTGATGTGCTTCCATTGATTGGATAAGTTGGTGTTGCTGCTTCTTGCATTCCTGCTTCTGTATATTTAGTAGCATATATTTTAGCACCTTTTACTTGATAAGCATCAATAATAGCACAGCTCATATGTAATATTTCATCTTCTGATAAATTAATCCAAATCGTATCTTCTGAATTAACACCGCTAATTTCTGGTATTTCTACTTCTTTTTTAGCAACTACTATGTAATCTTGTCCAGATGGCAACATGATTCTAACATCAATATAATCACCTGTTTGTAAATCCATTGGTAATACTAACATATTATATTCTTGTTTTCTTACATCATTTTGTACAATATTATCACTTTTACTTAATAACTCTGTCGTAATTAATGTATTTTTCTTCATGGTTACTTTTGCTACTAATGGCACACTATTTAATTCAAGATATTCTTTGTTGTTGTTTTTGGAAATATAGTAATTATCTGTCTCTTCTTCTTTTTGAACCTCATATTCTTTACCTTCTTTTTTTACATATAGAGTTGGATTACTACTATTATCATATTTTGTATAGATGTCATTTCCCTCTTTATCTTGTAATGCATAATTTTCAATGATACTAATATCACTTGTAGCATTACTTGGTACAAGATTTCTGTTAACTGTTTGTATGGTTAACATATCACTTGTAATTACCTGACCTGAACTTACATCTTGATTTAATACATAAGCATTAACACTTGCTTTTAATTCCTCTTGTTCTTTTTTCATTTTATTCATTAATTGCATAAATAATAATGCTATAATTAATCCTGATATTAATAACATCACTAACATACCTAATAAAAATGAGTTTCTTGCTTTTCTTTGCATTGGATTTGTTGCCATGACAAATTCCTCCCTTAAAATTTATTATTCTACAAAATATTCATCTATTTTATTTTAACGCAAACACACTCTGAAATCAACGAATTTTAGAGTTGTTATTAAAAGTTAATGCTTTTGTAATATTTTTGTAATATTTAAAACTTTTCTGCTAATCGAGTAGAGGATAACACTTAATGTGTTTTTCCCCTCTCACACCACCGTACG
>CASDJM010000022.1 GCA_949280815.1 uncultured Clostridia bacterium
CGTACGGTGGTGTGAGAGGGGAAAAACACATTAAGTGTTATCCTCTACTCGATTATAGGAAAGGTATTGTACACAATTTTACTATACTTATGAGTGATTTTATATTTTCCGTATTGCTAATAATTGTTATTTATAATAAAATATGAAAGAAAATAAAAATAGGAGGTATACTATGAAAATATACACAGATTATCATGTACACACAACATTTTCACATGATGGCATTTCCACCATGGAAGAACATATAAAAAATGCTATCAACATAGGTTTAAAAGAAATATGCTTTACTGAACACTATGATATATATGATGGATTAAAAAATAATACATTAAAAACAATTGATGTAGGAAAATATGTAGAAAATTTCAAACAATACAAAGAAAAATACAAAAATCAAATTAGTTTAAAATTAGGAATAGAGATAGGATTACAGCCTGACATCAAAGAGACCATCAGCAATATGGTAAAACAATATCCATTTGATTTTATCATAGGTTCTTCTCATATAACTTGCAAGAAAGATATTGCTATGGATGCTACTTTTTTTGAAGGACTAACACAAAAAGAAGCCTATACAAAATATTTTAAAGAAGTGCTAGAAAATATAAAAATATATGACGAATTTGATGTCTATGGTCATATCGATTATATTGTCAGATATGGTGGATATGAGAATAAAACAATCAAGTATAGTGACTACAAAGAAATTTTAGATGGGATTCTTACGAATATTATAAATAAAGGAAAGGGAATTGAAATTAATACATCTGGGTATCGATATGGATTACAAGAACCACATCCGAATTTTGAGATATTAACTCGATATAAGGAACTAGGAGGCAAGATTATAACAATTGGCTCAGATGCTCATAAGACGGAAGATGTGCATTCAAATTTTGAGAAAGCAAATGATTTGTTAAAACAAATCGGCTATAAAAATTATACTGTATTTGAAAATAGAGAACCTAGATGGATAGACTTGTAAATTTTTCTAATTTAGTGTAAAATACAAGTATATTGTAAATAATGATATAAGAGGAGAGAAAATGAGATTTGTAGATACGGAAGAAGCGAAAAAAGAATATAAAAAATTTTTAGAAGGACATGAAAGAGGTAACTTTCAACAATCCTTAGAGTGGGCAGAAGTAAAGAAACCAAACTGGAAACCAGAAGTCATTTTAGCAGAAGGAAACAATGGAGAGATTATAGGATCTCTTTGCGTATGGATTCGTAAAATGCCAATTTTCGGTAATATCATGTATGCTTCCAGAGGACCAGTATGTGATATTCACAATATGGCTGTTATGAAACAATTGACAGATGGTGCAAAAGAATTAGCTAAAAAATATAATGCCATTGTTTTAAGAATGGAACCAGATATTTTAAGTGATGACCAAGACTTTAGAAAAGTGGTAACAAGTTTAGGATATCGAATTAAAGATGATGCCAAAGATTTTAAAGATGAAATTCAACCAAGATATGTATTTCGATTAGATATCAAAGGGAAAACAGAAGATGAAATCATGGCAGGATTTAAGCAAAAATGGAGATACAATATTCGTCTAGCAACCAAAAAAGGTGTGACAATTAAAGATGGAACCAAAGAAGATTTGAAAGACTTTCATAAAATTATGATAGAAACAGGGGCAAGAGATGGTTTCATCATTCGACCTTTAGCATATTTTGAAAAGATGTATGATTGTTTAGGACCAAACCATATGAAAATATTAATGGCATATTATGAAGGTAAGCCAATATCAGGAGTCATTCCCATTTTTTATGGGAATAAAACTTGGTATTTATATGGGGCAAGCAGTAATGAGCATCGCAATTTAATGCCAAACTATTTGTTACAATGGGAAATGATAAAAATGGCAATTGAAAGAAAAGATGATATATATGACTTTAGAGGTGTCTCAGGAGTCGTAGACGAAAGTCATCCACAATATGGATTATATCGCTTCAAACAAGGATTTGGAGCAACTTTTACCGAGTTTATTGGAGAAGTTTATATGCCATTTAAACCACTTACTTATAAGTTATATCGTTTTTCAGAAAAAGCTTTTAGAACCATTCGTCAATTAAAAATGAAATTAAAGAAAAAATAAAAGTGTCTCCACTGGTTCCGGGATAAAATGGGGACATGGAATATTAAAATTTAGGCTGTCCCCATTTAATCCCGGAACCAGTGGGGACATTTCGTAAAAAGAAGGATGATTAAGGTGAATACTTTAGTAATAAAAAAGGAAGATTTAAGACACAATATAGAAAAAATCAAAGAATTTGCTAATAAAAGTGGAAAAGATGATAATGGCAATCCTGTTAAAATTATAGCAGTTGTAAAAGGAAATGCCTATGGTCTTGGATTAGTGGAGTATACGAAATTTTTAATCGATCAAGGAATCTCATTTTTTGCAATAGCAGCAATAGAAGAAGCGATTCAATTAAGAAAGGCAGGAATTAAAGAAGATATTTTGATGTTATCTTCCACAGCGATTAAAGAAGATGTGGAAACTTTAATCCAAAATGATATTATTATTACCATTGGTTCCAAAGAAGATATAGAGATTGCTGACCAAGTGGGAAAAGAGCAAAATAAGAAAATAAGGACACATCTTAAGATTGATACTGGATTTGGAAGATATGGATTTGTTTATAGTAATCGTGATGAAATGGTAGAAGTGCTAAAAAGTATGGAAAATATAAAAATAGAAGGTACTTTTTCTCATTTTTCACTTAGCTTTTTTGATGATAAATATACAAAAACACAATTTCAAAGATTTATTGATGTGGTTGAAGTTTTAAAAATGAATGAGATAGAAACAGGAATGCTTCATATTTGTAACTCTTCCGCTTTTTTGAAATTTCCTAATATGCACTTAAATGCTGTTAGAATTGGTTCTGCTTTTTTAGGAAGAATATCTTTTCAAAATTCAATAGGATTAAAGAAAATAGGGTATTTAGAAGCACAAGTATCAGAAATAAAAGAATTACCAAAAGGATTTAATATTGGCTATTCCAACATCTATACAACACCTCAAAAGATGAAAGTAGCTGTGATTCCATGTGGTTACATGGATGGCGTTAATGTGAAAAATGATAAAGATATGTTCCGAACCATTGATAAAATGAGATATTTAGCGGAAACTGTAAAATCATTTTTTAAAAAACAAGATTTATATATCAACATAAAAGACAACAATTGTAAAATATTAGGAAGAGTTGGGACATATCATGTTACATGTGAGATAGGACAAAAGGATATTAACATTGGAGATCAAGCGGTTTTTTCTGTAAATCCTAAATTTGTAGATTCCAACATAAGAAGGGAGTATCGATAATGAGCGAGGAAAAAGAGGAGAAGGATAATACTTTGAAACAAGGCTTTTTTCAAAAAATATGGAATTCGATTACGAAAATAGAAAAATATCCAGATATGGCAGCCGAAGGTTTGGGTAGAGCTTTTGCGTATATCTGTAAAATCGTGGCAATTTTGGCAATTGTCCTTTGCCTTGGAACGATGTATCAAACCTATCATATGCTTGAAGAAGGAATTCAATATCTAAAAAATGAGTTTCCAGAGTTTACGTACAAAGAAGGAATATTAAATGTTTCTTCAGATGAAAGACTTACGATTTCAGAAGATGATTCTTATGTAGGAAGAACAATTATAGATACAAAAACAGAAGAGAAACAGTTGATTAATCAGTATATCAATGAGATTGAGAAAGCTGGAAGCGGAATGATTATCTTAAAAGATAAAGTGATTCTAAAAAATGGAGCAGTAGCAGGTACCATTAATTATCAGTACAGAGAACTTATAGAGCAAATGGGAATTACCGAATTTACCAAGCAAAATGTGATAGACTATGTAAATAGTTCGAAAGTAATTGCATTGTATGTTAGTGTGTTTATCACCATATTTGTATATAGTTTTATTATGTATCTTTTAACCACTTTATCCAATGTCATTTTCCTAAGTGTATTTGGCTATTTAACAACATGGATTGCACATATTAAAATGAGGTTTTTGGCAATCTTTAATATGTCTATCTATGCATTTACTTTATCTATTTTCTTGAATATGATGTATATTGCTGTAAATATATTTATTGATTTCAATATGGAGTATTTCCAAGTAATGTATGTTGCTGTTGCAGCGATTTACTTAGTGGCAGCTATTTTTATACTAAAGACAGAGTTTATGAAACAACAAATGGAATTGATGAAAATTTTAGAAACACAAGAATTGGTTAAGAAAGAAATGGAAGAGAAAGAGCAAGAAGAGAAACAAGAGCAGGAGAAGAAGGAGAGACAAGAGAAAGACAAAGAAGAGGAGAAAAAAGAAAAAGAACAAGAGAAGGATGAGGAAGAGAAGAAAGAGAAACAGAATGGCGTGGATGGTGGAGAACCACAAGGAGTTTGAGTTTCGAAGATAATAAAACAAGAATAGCATTGTGTGAATAGTAACAAAGTAAGATTTAAAAGGAAGGAAGAATAAAAGATGAGTAAGAAAAAGGATGAGAAGCAAAAAAATAAAAAAATGTGGATTTATCTAATTAGTTTAGTAGTACTATTAGTTTTATTAGTAGGATTAGCAATATTTTATATCAACAATAATAAAGATAAAGAAGATGAAAACTCTCTAGCATATACTGAGTTAATTAAAGAATTATCAGAAGGAAAGATTGAAAAGATTGAGATGACAGTTGGTAGCACAACTGTTAAAGTAAAACAAAAAGATGTAGAGGAAGATAAAGAAAAAAAATCAATTGTTCCAAATACAGAAAGTTTTATTGGATTAGTACAAGAAAAAGTAGCAGAAGGAAATGAAATCGAGTTAGTACAAAAACCAAGAAGTGTATTTGCACAAATTCCATCTTTTATCATATCTTTTTTACCAACGTTAATTATGCTTGCTTTGTTTGTTATGATATTTAAAATGCAAGGACTAGGTGAAAAAGGAAAAGTATATGACGATACCGAAAGAAAAACAAAAGTTAAATTTGATGATGTAGCAGGTCTAGATGAAGAAAAAGAGGAATTATTTGAAATTGTAGAGTTCTTGAAAAAACCAGAAAAATACACAAGGATGGGAGCTAAAATTCCAAAAGGTGTTTTATTATGTGGAAAACCTGGAACAGGAAAAACATTGATAGCAAAAGCTATTGCGGGAGAAGCGGAGGTACCATTTATTTCCATGAGTGGATCTGAATTTATTGAAATGTTTGCAGGATTAGGAGCTTCCCGTGTTAGAAAATTATTTGAAAAAGCAAGAAAACTATCACCATGTATCGTTTTTATTGATGAAATCGATGCCATTGGTTCCAGAAGAAGTTCTAATAGTGGAGCAGAAACAGAAAATAATCAAACCTTAAATCAATTGTTAGTAGAAATGGATGGATTCAGTTCAGAAGAAACTATTATTGTGTTAGCAGCAACCAATAGACCAGAAATGTTGGATCAAGCATTACTAAGACCAGGAAGATTTGATAGACAAATCACTATTCCAACACCAGATTTAAAAGGAAGATTAGAAATTCTAAAAATACATGCGGAAGATAAAAGAATAGCAGAAGATGTTAATTTAGAAAGTATAGCAGAAGATACCGCAGGATTTACAGGAGCAGAACTTGCTAATATTTTAAATGAAGCTGCTATTATAGCAACTAAAAACAAACACGAAGATATCGAAAATGAAGATATTGAAGAAGCAGTAAAAAAGGTAACAGTAGGACTAGAAAAACGTACTAGAGTCTATTCAGAGAAAGATAAAAAACTAACCGCTTACCATGAAGCTGGACATGCAGTAGTTAGTAGGTATTTACCAACACAAACCAATGTAAAAGAAGTATCTATCATTCCAAGAGGTGTAGCAGGTGGATATACGATGTATAAGTCAGATGAAGACAAATACTATATATCCAAAACAGAAATGCAAGAAAAATTGATTGCTTTATTAGGTGGAAGAGCAGCAGAAAAGTTAGTATTAGATGATATCTCAACAGGAGCTAGCAATGACATTGAAGTAGCAACTAAAATAGCAAGAGACATGGTAACTAAATACGGAATGAGTGATACTTTGGGTCCAATTGATTTCCAAGGAAAAGAACCATATGAAATGCAATTGTTTGGAGAAGATATTGGAGATAAAATAGGACAAGAAGTAAAGACACTAATTGACACCGCTTACAACGATGCACAGGTTTTACTAAGACAACATAGAGATAAATTAGATAGCATAGCAGAAGAATTATTACAAAAAGAAAAAATTAATGAAGCAGATTTTAAGAAGTTTTTTGATGTGTAATAAAGGACAATTGGAAAACTGATGATGTGGGTTCGATTCCAACTATCTGCTCCAACGACGTTTCTGTTCGAACTTAATTGAACAGATAGATATGAAAATCAATCAGTAAAATGGTTGATTTTTTCTTTTGCAAAAAATCATCCTAATTTTATAAGGATGGTGTGGTATGATTACTCTTTATCTCAGTTAAGAGACTACATAGAAAGGCTACTTTAATTTTAGAGTTTTTTTGTGCCTTTCCATTCAATTCGAAGTGAATGAAGAAGAAAAAGAAATTAGGACAAGTGTTAATATAAATCAAGAACAATTAGACGATTATATTGCAAGACTTAATCAAAAATTTGAAATAGAATTTTATGAATTATTTTCAGAAAATGTGAACCAAAACGAAGAAGAAATTGAAATAAAATTAAACAAAGAAAAACAAAAATTGATAAGATTAGTTGCTGTAAAAAATGATAAGAAATTTTCAAAATCCAAGAAAGAAAATTATAAAATTGGAGCAGTAATTAGTAATCAAAAATGAAAAGTTTAGAGGGAAAATTCAAGATAAATACAATTTTGTACTCCTATATATTTCCTAACAAGCACTGAATTTTTCCTCCTTAGTCAAAATTCGACTTTTGGGACTAAGTCCCAAGCCCTTTATATAAAAATAAAATTAAGAAAAAAAGATTTTCTATTTTGAATATAGAATAATACGAGGAATAAACTTGTAATTGTCCTTCAGTTACTATATAATATAGATATAATAAACATATAGGATTGGAGAGAAATTTAATGAATATAGAACCAATAAATATTTTCGATTTTGATGGAACATTAACTACTGAAACATGGCCAAAGTTTTGGGTATGGGTCAAAAAATTTGGATATAATGGCGAAAAAAGAAATGACAATTTAGAAAAAGCACTTGCTGAATATAGAAAGACACATACAGGTAATTCACTTGAAACTTTTTTTGCTTTTTTTCATGATTTACTTGTTAATAATAATCAAACTCTTACATATGAAGAACTTATGGAAGGTGAGAAATATATTGAATATAATGCTGGTCTAAATGATTTTATTGAAAAATCCTTTGCTAAAAATTATATAGTCTCTGGAGGATTAAGAGAGTTTTTGAAGAACCTTAAAATAGCAAAATACTTTGATGGCATTTATGGTACGCCTGTAAAACATGATGAAAATGGTTTGAATTCTGGAATCGGTGAAGTAATGACAGATGATAAAAAAATATTAGCAATTAAAGATATATTAAAAAAGAATAACAGAATAGAAAATGATTGTGAAAATGTATATTATATTGGTGATGGATCTACTGATTTACCAGCAATGCAATTTGTACATAATAATGGTGGTAAGGCTATATTTGTTCATCAACCAAGCAAAAATGATGAATTATATCATTATAGTAACGACATTTACCAAACACTAAACGCAAATGGAATAGTTGATTTTTGTTGTGTTGCAGATTATAGAAATGGTAGCATTCTTTCAAATATTTTGCAAAGGCAAAAAGAAAAAAGTGAAATGTTAGAAGAATATACAAGATAGTAAAAGAACAAAACTTGCACTAGTTAGAAATAATTAGTTGACAGTTTTGTTCTTTTAAAATAGTAGTCTTCGGAGATGTATAATTTTATCAAACAATCATATAATATTAGTGTCAATTTAGTTTGACAAGTTAAATATTATATGTTAAAATATATTTAACTTAACCCTCTACTACTTTTGTAGTAAGACGGGAGCCTAAATGATTTTGGAGAGTTCTAGCAACTCTCCTTTTTAAGTTCTCTATTATTATTTCGTGAAAAACTTTATAATTTGTTTATCAATTAAATCAAGTGATACACTAGATATTTTTACATTTCTTCTTACAGTATCTTTGAAAATTCTTTGTTTACTAATTGTTGTTATTTGATTGATTAACGCAATGCTATCTTTTTTCATTTTAGAAATTTCTTGTTCCATTTTTTCAATATATTTTTGTTCTTTTTCTATTATATTTTGAATGTTAATAGGTACATCTTTTATCTTTTCTAATTCATCTAATATTTGCTGTAACTTTTGTTTTTCTTTTTCAATTTTATTTTGAAAAACATTATAAAGTTCCTTTCCAAGATTTACAGAAGAAGAGTCATATTTCTTTCCATCTTTTCTTGATGTTAAGGGAATAACATTTAAAGCCCCATTTTTTGCATTATCATATTTATTTAAAACAATACAATAGTGTAGACCACCTAATTCATTTCCAATATTGAAACCTAAATTTACTTTAATAATATCACCACGAGAATACATTCCAGATTTTGCAATATTAAATGTTTTTTCTTCATCATGATATTGGGCAAAGTCATTAATCCAATAAGCTAATAAATCACTTTTCTTATATTCATTTAATTCTATATGTTTCAAAAAAGATAAATCTAGTCTATTCAATGAACTATCCTTATGTATAATAGCATTATTTTTTAATTCGATTTCATTTTCATTCATAGTATCATCTCTCCTAGTATTTTTTATAGAAGCAGTATATCAAACATCTGTTTAAAGTGCAATATCTATTGAAAAATAATTTTATTATGTTATAATTTATACATCAGTTGATTAATCGAATTATTTTTTTGAGCAAAATGTGGGAGGAACACTATGAAAAATAGGCATATTTTTCGCAAATAACCTCCTAAAACGCTCCAATGACGTTTCTGTTGGAACTTTATAGAACAGATAGATATGAAAATCAATCAGTAAAATGGTTGATTTTTTTTGTAAAGAATTTATTGCATCGCAGAGCCCACTGAGTTATGATGGTACGTCATAACTCATAGGGGATAACGCTTTAGTTAAGTACACTAAAGAATATATTATTTTTTAAATCTGTTTTCTCCAGTAAGTAACTAATTTAACTACCAAAGAAAGTTGTTACATCAATTTCTAACGAAAGTATCTAACCCACTATGACACTTTCAAAACTTCGTTTTGTAAAGATGTCGTGGGCTCCTAGCGGAGGGCCCATAAATTATCTAATCTTGCGATAGATAATTCATGTCGAAAGTCAACAAAATTAGCAGTTTTTGAAAAATATTCAAAATTTATTGACATATAAATAAATAATATTATATAATCAAACAAAAGTTTTGACAAGGAGAATTTATGAAATCAATAAATGTTTTAGATACTAAAATTACATATTTGAATATAGATAATGAAGACTACATTTCATTAACAGACATGCTAAAATCAAAAGATGGTGATTTTTTCATTTCAGACTGGTTAAGAAATAGAAATACTATTGAATTTTTAGGCATTTGGGAAGAATTACACAACCCTAATTTTAATTATGGCGAATTTGCCATAATTAAAAGTCAAGCAGGTTTAAATAGTTATAAATTAAGTGTTAAAGAATGGGTAAATAAAACAAATAGTATTGGTATTGTTGCTAAAACTGGTAGATATGGTGGAACATATGCTCATAAAGATATTGCTTTTGAGTTTGGTATGTGGATAAGTCCAAAGTTTAAATTACTTTTAATAAAAGAATTTGAAAGGCTTAAATCAGAAGAACAAAAGCAATTAGGTTGGGACGCAAAAAGAGAATTATCAAAGATAAATTATAAAATCCATACAGATGCAATAAAGAAAAATTTGATTCCAAAAGAACTTACCAAATATGAAACAAGCATTGTTTATGCAGAAGAAGCAGATGTATTAAATATGGCTTTATTTGGAATGACAGCAAAACAATGGAGAGATAAAAATCCAGATAAACAAGGAAATATAAGAGAGTATGCTACAATAAATGAATTGATTTGTTTAGCTAATTTAGAAAATATAAATTCAATTTATATAAATGAAAGAATAGAACAGTCTGAAAGACTAATTAGACTAAATAAAATAGCAATTTCTCAAATGGAAATATTAACAAAAACAAATAAGAACATACTTAAAGAAAATAATTAATGTATTGAAAAGTACAGAAAAATATAGTAATATATGTATATATTGTATAAATGTATACAAAAAATATGTAGTTATTCTCGAAAAACAATGTTAGGAGGAGAAAATATGAATCATGATGACATCAAAAAAATGCAGGAAGTAGCATCAAGATTAACTGAAAGAAAAACTTTGGAAGTTATAGAAAAAAGGCAAGAAGAGCTTGACGCTAAAATGAGAGAACTTAGACAACAAGAAATTGAGCAAGAGAAGATGCTTTTAGAAGAACTTTTGGAGGAAGAACGCGAAGAAGCTTTTATGGTGTTAGATTGAAAAAAACTATAAAGTGAGAATGAGACTTATTATCTTGTTCTCACTTTATGATATTCATTCACAATTATATTAATAGTAAATATACCTTTCTAAGATAACTATATTTTATAATATAGTTTCTTTTATAAAGTGTACTTAACTTAAGTCTACTGGGTTAGGATTTATGGCAAAGACAAAGTCAATGCTACGAAGAAATTTCAAAAAATTTGACCAAAAATATAAAAAATACAAATATGTATTATTAAGTTTTCACTATAAATTTTATAAAAAAAACAAACGAAAGAAAATTCTTTTTATAAATTATCAAAAGTTATGGAAAACGTGATATAATATAGCAAACTTTAATATGAGGAAAGCAATTATAGTGAAAAAAGCATATTTAGAATGTTTGAAAAAATTAATGACTTTCAGAAAGTCATTAATTGAAGATATAGATAAAAAACGTGGAAAGATGTATTTTACTTGGCTAAAAGATAAAACAGAAAAGGATAAAAATTATATTTATACGAATGTAGTGAATTATACACTTCCTAATTATGTTATTACACAATATATATTCAATAAGTCAAATAAAAATATTAAAAGTATTATAAAATAAAATTATAGTTTTAAAGATGATAAATATACTTTCAATAATCCTAAAATATCAGTTGATGATGTTAAATTGTTAATGAGATATGTTTTATTTAAGAGAGGTAATGTTATTTGGTTAGATTTTGAATTTAATATAGGAAATGAATTCGGAGGCATGCACCCAGCTGTTATATTGAAAAATTTTGATAACGATTTATTTGTAGTACCAATATCTTCAAAGAAACCACCTGAATATGTGAAAATAGAACATGATTTTGAAAATAAAAAAATAACTGATGATGAGTGTCAAAAAAGAAAAGCTTCGTACAAAATAGTTATGCAAATGTTACAAATTCCTAAAGCTTTGCTTGTAGAATTTGTTAGTACGTTTTTTGTTTTTAAAATAATGAATAAATAGAAAAGTTATGATATAATAATTCATATATAGTAGATAGAAAACTTTAGAAGGAGATTAATTATATGGAAATTTTATTCGTTAGGCATGGTAAAACAGATTGGAATAATCAGAAAAAAATGCAAGGCAGTGTTGATATACCACTTAGTGATGATGGCATAGAACATGCCAAAGTAATGGCTGAAAAATTACAAAATTCTAAAATAGATATAGCTTTTTGTTCACCATTAATTAGAGCAAAACAAACTATGGAAATAATTAACAGTTCACGTATAGATAAAATACCAGTTATAATAGAAGAATCTTTAACAGAACGAAATTATGCATTATATGAGGGACGTAATAAAGAACTTTTTAATTATAATATTATTTGGGATTACAGTAATCCTTTAAATATAAATAGTTTTTTTGAATTTGCATGGCCAATTATACAATTTGTTTTTGGAAAATTGTTAAGAGCATATAAAGATAAAACTGTTTTAATTGTTTCACATGGTGGAGTTTCTAAAATATTTGAAATGCTTTTAAGTAAAAATTCACTATACCCGGAAGAATTAGCAACATATCTACCTAATAACAGTGAAATAGCTACTTATCGAAACATAAATGAAAATGATTTTGTATTTAATGTAAGAGAAAACAATGGTATAACAAGTGATAAAAAACAGTTTTTTCAAATAATAACTCCCAATATAATATCTTTACTTTTTCCTAATTTAAAAATAGAAGATTTAATTGATGTTAATAAAATATCAAAATCTCCAAAAATAAGATATAGAGCTTGTATTATATTTACTAGAGAGGATGGTAAGATTGCGACTGAAACATATTCCCATACAAAAGAATGTAAATTGCCAGCTAGAACGATAGAACCTACTAGAAATATATTACACCAAGTAAAAGAAATTTTATTACAAATGACAGGTTATCTTGGAGATATTTCTGACTTTTATAATATTGGAGAAACTTTAGAAATTAGACCTAGTGATCCTGTTGCTGAAATAGTTTTCACACAAGTATATTGTATATCAAAAGCGAGATTAGTAGCAGAACCACTACCTGATAATAAAGATGAAGTTGAAGGCTTTAAATTAAATTTTTATTCACCAATTGAAGTTATTAAGTTAATGAATACGGCTTTATTAGAGGCAAAAGGAATAAAAGGAGAATTTTACAGACCGACAATTACAAAAAAGTCAATTGCATTACGTGATAAATTAATTTTAGATTTTTGGTATAATAAAAATGAAATTAACTATTCTAACATCAGACAAAAGCAATATTGAAAATTTAGATGTTAAATAATTGAATAAAGAATATCCTATTCTTAAAGTGGCTAAAACCAACAAATTCCATGACAGATTTATTGTAATAGACAATAGAGAAATGTATCATTTGGGAAAAGACTTAGGCAAAAAATGCTTTGGAATTAATAAGATAGAAGATTGGAAATTATAGAAAAAATCATTAATTTGTAAGATAATATAAGCCTAATATTAAAGAAAAATAATAATTTATACAAAAAAGGAGTAATTTTATGAATGAGAATATAAAAATTGCATTGGTACAAATGAGTATGTCAAAAGATATAGAGGAAAATATAGAAAAGGCCTTTGAATATATAGAAGAAGCAGCAAATAATAGAGCAAATTTAGTTTGTTTTCCAGAATTGCAATTCTATAGATTTTTTCCGCAATATTCAAAATTAGATGTAAACAACTGTACTTTAGATATTAATTGCGATGTTATACAGAGAATACAAGAAAAGTGTAAACAGTTTAATATTGCAATTGTACCTAATTTTTATCTTGAACAAGAAGGGAATAGATATGATGCATCACCATTTATTGATAGAGACGGAAAAATTTTAGGCATTTCTAAGATGGTGCATATTGTACAAGCAAATCAATTCTTTGAGCAAGATTATTATATGCCATCAGAAGAAGGGTTTAAAGTATATGATACATCTATTGGAAAAATTGGAATAGTTATTTGTTTTGATAGGCATTATCCTGAAAGTATTAGAAGTTGTGCTTTACAAAATGCCAATTTAATTATTATTCCAACTGCTAATACAAAAGAAGAACCATTAGAAATGTTTGAGTGGGAACTTAGAATACCTGCTAATCAAAATAGTGTTTTTATTGCTATGTGTAATCGTATTGGTGTAGAAGAAAATATGAATTTTGCGGGAGAGTCTATAGTAATTAATCCAGATGGAAAAGTATTAGCAAAAGCAGATGATAAAGAACGAATATTATATTGTAATATCTGTATGAAAGAAAGTAAAGAAAATAGGAATAAAAAGCCGTATTTTGCTTTAAGAAGACCTGATAAATATCTAAGATAATTACTGTTTCAAGTGAATGGCTTTTTGCGACAATCGTCATTTACACGGATTTTGTTCTTGTGAGATTAAAACAAATCATTAAGTTTATAAATCATATATCACATAAATCAATCGAGAAGCTTCATTCTTCAATAAAGACTTGTCCTTCAGAATATTGGAATCAGGAACAAAAGGAAAACCAAATGTAACTGTCACTTTTGAAAAGAAACGGGGTCTTTGCGTAATATGAACAGGAATAATTGGAATATTGGTTGCACTAGAAAGATAGACAGCACCATTTTTTGTGTTTCTTTTATTATATTTGTAATTATCTTCAAAAATTCCGCCTTCAGGAAAAATAAGAAGTTTGATTTTATTATTTGTTCTTAAAAGTTTTAAAATACGTTTTGTACCTTTAATATCATTTTTTTCTCTTTCAATTGGAATAGCATGATAATAAGATAGAAAGTCGGCAACTAATTTATTTTTAAAAGCTTCCGATTTTGCAACACTGTACATATTATTTATTTTAGGAAAAAGAAAAATAGGGTCAAAGATTCTAGAATGATTAGGACAGATTAAACATTTATCATATTTATCTAAGATTTCTAAATTTTCATATTTTACATGAAATAGAAAATGACAAACAAATGCAATTATTATATTTTTAATCACTTCATACAAGGGAAACAGTCCTTTCAATTATAAAACTTTAGAACAATTAAACGTGGGCTGAACTCTACCTATTAAATTTCATAAAATATTATCAGACCACTAAAGCATTCTACAGAAAATTGCTTTGCAATTTTCGCGGACGAACAACCAGCGTGGCATGAAAGTTAATCTAAAAGGTCAAAAAATTTTAATCATGCCACTGTTGTTCTCTCATAGATTTGTTTTGCATATTTCATCACAGCTTCATAACCACATCTTTCACAGTATTCTAATTCATTAGAGCCACCAAATACTTTACATTTTTGTACATCTACTTCAATCCATAAATCTGCTTCTTTTTTCTGGAAATATAAACTAGAACGTCTCATGGATTGAAAAGTTTCAGTAAAGGCAGAAAGAAAGTGAATTTTTTGCTTTTCTTGTGTGTTATAGTATTTTGGCTCTATTCCAATAACAAAATCAGAAAATTGTTTCAGTGGTAAAACTGGTGTATTGCTTGTAATACCACCGTCCATCATATAATGGGCTTTTTTATCAATAGATACTCTATTTGGCGTAAAAATAACAGGAATAGAAGAGCTACTTCGTATTGCTTCTGAAATCGGTCTATCTGAATAATAGGTAAATTCATTCATTGGAACAGAACTGTAATAGATAGACTCTCGTTTGGTAATATCTAAACTAGGAATGATAAAAGGGATAGGGATATGTTCCATCAAATGTACCTTATGTTTTTGGGTAAGATTTTCAATATTTTTACATATAATTTTAGGATTTTTTAATCCACCTCTTGCCATAAGACTAAAAGGAGCTAATAAAATATCGAAAAATCCAAATTTACCATACTTTTTAATATTTTTTTTGAATTCTTCTAACATTTCTTTTGGAGAATATCCTAAAACATATAATAAGGCAACACAGGAACCAATACTAGCTCCAGAAATTGCTTCAATTTCAATATTAAGTTCTTTTAGAGCGCGTATAGCTCCAATATTAATGGCTGCTTTGGCACCACCGCCAGTACAAGCTAATCCTATTTTCATGATTGGTTTACCTCTAATTACTATTTATCATCTTTATTCACTTTCATATTATTTCCATAGCGTTTAATCTTTTGAGTTGTAGTCTTCTCAAACTCCTCATCACGAACGCCAAAACTCTTAATATGTTTATAATTAGGCAATTTTTTATTAACGCTTGCCACTGCATCTGAAACAATTTTCCAAATTTCCTCTTTCGTAGGAACAGATCCCTTCAAATATTCTGTAATAGCCTCTATATTAGGATAAATTTGAGCATTGATATAAGTTTCGTCATCATCATCTTTTTGAATTCCCAAAACAAGAGACTCTGAGATTAAAGGATTACCATTCAAATAATATTCTACTTCTTCTGGATAAATATTTTTACCATTTTTCGTAACAATTACGCTTTTGCATCTACCAGTTATATATAAATAGCCGTTCTCATCAATCCTTCCTAAATCTCCAGTATGAAACCAGCCATCAACAATGGTTTGTTTTGTTTTTTCTTCATCTTCGTAATAGCCAAGCATGACATTGGGACCTTTTACCAAAATTTCTCCAATACCTTCTGCATTTGGACTATCAATTTTATATTCCACATTAGGAATAGGAAGACCAGCGGAATCATCTTTTTGGAAGAAATCCGTATTACCAGCAACAAGGGGAGAACATTCTGTTAAACCGTAACCTTGCAAAGTCATCAATTTTAAATTTTTAAAATCAGCTACAATTTCAGGATTAGCCGCAGCAGCACCAACGATGAATACACGAAGTCTTCCACCAAGCGTGTTCTTAACTTTTGTTTTTACAATTTTCTTTAAATAGAAAGGCAAGTCATTGAAGGGATTTCCTTCTGCTTTTTTATACTTTTCTGGTAAAGATTTATTCATATTTTTTACAATATTTTTATGCATATTTTCTAGTAATAAAGGAACACACAAAATAACAGAAGGGTGAAATTCACCTAGATTTTTTGTAATATAACGTAATCCTTCGCAATGAGCAATACTTGCACCACTATAAATAGGTAGTAAAAATCCTAAGGTACATTCATAAGTATGATGTAAAGGCAAAATGGAGAAGAATAAGTCACTTCTTTTTACTTTTACAATTCCATAGGTAGATAAAATGTTAGAACAGATATTTCTTTGTGATAAGCATACTCCCTTGGCACTTCCTGTTGTTCCAGAAGTAAAAAGCAAAATACGTAGTTCATCTGGATTAATTTCTATTTTGTCAAAATCATCTTTTCCTTTTTCATAAGTCGTTTTTCCTGCGGATAATAAATGGTCAAAAGAATTGGTATCATCTTTTTTGTCAAAAGGCACAAAAAGAGTATCTGGATTTTCTACTTTCTCAATATTAGCCAAAACACTATCTAGGTTTTTACTGTCTCCTAGAATACAGACGCTTTGTGAAACATTCATAAAATTAATGACGTCATCTGTGTGAAGTTCTTTATCAATGGGAACAACAATGCCAACGATACTAGCTGCTAAGTAGGAAACACACCATGGATAGCTGTTTTTTCCAATTACACTAATTCGTTTATTTAAAAATCCTTTTTCAATTAAGCTTGTCCCTAAAGAGACAATGTCATTCTTGAATTGCTCGTAAGTGAGGCTGATGATATTGCCTTTTTCATCTTTTGCTTTAAAGGCAGTTCTGGAACGATAAATATCAGCGGAACGGTATAACATATCTTTAAAGTTAGTAACTTCTTCTGTTTTATGGTATTTCTCTTTAAGTTGTTCTGCTATTGGTAAATTTTCTTTCATTTTAATCCTCCTATTATTTATAGCGATAAAATATAAAATTACAATTTTGGGTCAGATTAATATTTCCATCATAAATAGAGTTTCCTTGTACCTCTAGGGGAATATCAATAAAAACAGTTGTTTTAAATTCTTCTTCTAAATTGTTGGTAATGTATATATCAAAGGAAAGCTTGCAGGACATAGAAGGTAAATCAACATTACATCTTTTTAAAAGGGATCCATCATAAGTAATAGGAACCGAAGTGTCTGTTATGGTGTAGTCTGATTTGATATTTTGATTCACATAACTAAGGGTAATGGGATTTGCTAAATTATTATATAAAGTAGGGGTATCTAGATTAGCTTCATCTTCAGAAGTAATGGTAAAATCGATGGAATCATGAATCTGATTTTCTTCTACTAAATCACTTTTGGCAAATTTACTTAAAGGTTTAAAATATAACGTTGGTTGTCCGATTCTCAGGTAAGGTGGTGTATTGTATATTGTTAATACTTACATTTTTAAAGGTATTTTCTAATGTTTTTTCTTCTGTAGAGGAATGATTAATAAAAATTGCTAAATCTGTATATTGATAAAGATTTTCTATGGTGAAGTTAGTGGCAGATCCAGTTTTATTTTTGGCATCACAATTGCTAAATAAAATAATTTTATTGACTTCGAAGACTGTTTTGTCATTTTTGTTGGCAAATGGTAAAATGTCTCTTTCATAGTTGCTTTTTATTACATATTTCTGTGATAATAAATAAGCAAAGATGACTACAAAAATTAATAATAGAAAAACAATTACTGTCAATATCTTTATTTTTTTACTCATATTTTTATTTCCTCCTTTGGGAATGATTATATCATAGTATAATTTTTGAATAAAATCAAGAGATGAAATGCTAAGTTTCAGTTTGGCAAGTTCATTAGGCAGCATTTTTATATTAAAAGCCATTGCAGATTTTGGATAAGCTAAGCTTTTGCAGAAGATCTATTTGTATAAAATGAGCCTCTTTCATGCTCGAAATTATTCTTTTATCTATTTTGCATAAATGACGAATGCGACTGGAATAGTCTTATAAATTCTTAAACGAATGACATAAAAGGTCCTGTTTTCGGGTATTGTTGTGGCTTTTGTTTTAGAATTTGTTAATGTTATGAAAGGTAGCCGAGGAATTTATAAAAAATAGATAAAAGAATAATTTTGCCCTGAAGATTCCTTATTTTATACAATAAGATTTTCTAACTGCAAGCTTAGATACACAAAATTAATATAAAAATGCTACCTAATGAACTTGCCAAACTGAACTTGCAATTTAAATTTTGCCATAATTTATTCATTGACAAAAGATATAGAAAAGGATAAAATATTAGTGGAGAGTTTGAAAATAATTGCTATTTAGCGTTGGTGTACTTCGCTTTCAATTTAATCAACGTATTTTTGTACGCCTCATAAATTGAAAACTTGTGTGTCAGCTAACGGATACTGACGTTGTAACAAGCAAAGCTTTAACAGCCTCAGCATAGCTGAATAACAATTCTTTTCCAAACCAGATTTACATAACAGAAAAAGGAGCAAGTCAATGAACGCAAAAGAAAAAGCCAAAAAAAATCAAAAAATACATAAAGAAAAGATGCTAAAAAATACGATTATTTTTTTAGCTTTTATTATTAGTGTATTATATGTGGTCATACTTTATGACCATTATTTTGGAAGAAACAATGTATATGCATCAGAAACTTTAGCTAAGGGGGAAAACATAAAGATAAGTAAAGCAAAAGAAATTGATATAGAAGAAGTCATTACAGAAAATATAAAGGAAGGGCAGAAAGAAGAATATATTGTACAAGAATCTACTTTAGAATATATAACAAAATATAGAAATAATACGAATTTACCCAAAGGGAGGATACAAGTTGTACAGGAGGGAAGAGAAGGAAAACAAGAGGTTACAATAAAAAAGATATATCAAGATGAGGAATTAATAGCAGAGGAGCAAGTGGCAAGTAAAATAACCAAAGCATCTGTGAATAAAATCGTCGAAATAGGTACTGCTAATTATAGTAGCAATTACAAAGCAAAAGTAGGAGATACCTTGTATGTTACATCAGATCGCTTATCTGTTATGGTACAACCAAATGAACAAGCAAAAAAAATAGCGACATTAGCAAAAGGAAATGAATTAAAATTATTAGAAATACAAAATGAATGGTACAAAATTTCTGGTTCTGGGGCTATTGGCTATGTTAAAGCAGAAAGTACAACTTACATTGATAATAGTCCAAAAACACAAATATCGACTAAAACGGTCAAAAGTAAAGCAGAATTGATTTCAACTTTAAGTTTTGATATGGCTTTAAATAAACCAAGCGGATTAACACTAGAACAATTCAAAAAGGTTTTGTCAGATAGTAAAGATACCAATAAGATATTTCAAAATAATGCAGAATATTTTTATTACATAGAACAGCAATATAATATCAACGGAGTTTTTGTAGCAGCAGTGGGGATTCATGAAAGTGCATGGGGAACTTCTCAAATTGCTAAAAATAAAAAGAATTTATTTGGTTATGGAGCTTATGACTCCAATCCATACAATGATGCTTACCATTTTTCTGGTTATTCAGAAAGTATTGATTTAATTGCTAGAGTGTTTGTTAAATATTATATTAATCCAAAAGGGACAAGCATATATGGAGGAGAAAAAGCAGCAGGAACTTATTATAATGGATCAACTTTAAGTGGCATTAATACTAGGTATGCAACCGATAAAAATTGGGCAAATGGAGTTTATAATCATATAAAATATTTATATAATAAATTGTAAAAAAATCTTGCTATTTTTTGCGATTTATTGTATGATATAAAAGTAAGTTTGAATATAAGGAGAATTTTGCCAAAAAGAAGACTTGGGAAAGGGGCATAAATCATGAAAAAAGGAATTATAATCTGTACTATTATTATGCTAATAATAGGAATATTTTTGATAGCCAATACAACTTATGCAGAAGATAAAGCAATTGATAACGAAACAGAAAGCAAAATTGTTGAAATAAGAGATAAAGCGACTAATTCATTAGAAGATTATAAAGCTAAATACGGTTCTGACACATATGGAACCGTTGCTTATATTTTAAATATAGTTCGTATTTATAGTATACCAGTATGCTTTTTAGGGATTGCAATTGGAGCCATTCATCAATATGTTATTGGTATTAGAAAATTAGATACATTAGAAAGAGGAATGGCATTTATTGTAACATGTGTGACACTTTTAATTATATGCCAAATTTTACCACTTGCCTTTGCAGTATTTATAAAATTTGGAAGGGGGTAACAAATGAAAGTCTTATTTGCTGTAAGTAATGAAGAAATATCAGAATCCATTGTAAAAAAATATCAAAAAGAATACAAACAGATTATTTCTTATAAAAATGTATATTACTTTAATGCAATTTTAAAGGAATTACAAAAAGATAAAACTTATGACAGAATCGTTATAAGCGAAGATTTAGAAGCTTTTACTAACACACAATATGATCAAATTGACAAATTTATTTTTGAAAAATTAGATGGTATTAGTGATGAAGCTACTGATGCAAAAGGAAATGACACTCCTATCATTTTAATTTGTTCGGATCGAAGAGCCAAATCAGATCCAATGCTAGTCAAATTATTTGGAATAGGTGTTTATGATGCTATTATAGGGAATGATAGAAGTGTAGATGAAGTTTGTCGATTGATTAATCGACCACGTACCAAGAAAGAAGCAAAATCTTATTATAAAATAGACAGTGAAGATGTTGGTTATCAGGCAGAAAATGAGAACGATGTGAGTGAAATGGAAATCCAAAACATTGTTGCCCATTATAAAAGATTAGGAAAAAATGAAGACAGATATATTGATAGTTTCAATAACATAGCAGCACAATACAATGATACTCAATTAAGAATTATAAGTAAGTTTTTACCATTGAATGTACGTGCTGTATTGGAAGAAAGATCACCAAAATATCAAAAAATCATGTCTTTTAACAATACAATTTCTGATAGTTTACGAAAAGGTAAAGATGAGGAGGACGATGGACCAAGTCAAGTATTGCTAAAATCAAAAAATAGAGAAACAGTGCTATCAAAACCAGTAGTGATACCATCAGCTGTTAATATGAATGAAACCAAAAAATTAGCAAGACAAAGGTCATCAGAACCAACAAAAGCATATACACAACAATCTACTATACAGACACCAAAAGTAAAACCAGAACAACCAGTGATGCAACAATATACTAAGTTAGAACAACCAACAATGCAACAATATGCCAAACCAGAACAACCAACAATGCAACAATATGTTAAGCCAGAACAACCAGTAACTCAGCAATATGTTGAACAAGAACAACCAATAGCTCAGCAATATGTTGAACCAGAACAATCAATAAGACCACAGAATATAAAACCAGACCCAATCATAGAAGGTTTTGAAGATTTAGAAGATATATTACGCGATATACCAGAAGAAACTATACAGCCACAGCCAACCAAGCAAATGCAACAATCAGTAACGCAGCCAATTATGCAAGAAACAGTAGTACAAGAAATAGCACAACCAGTAAAACGAGGAAGAGGAAGGCCAAGGAAAAATCCAGTTTCAGCACCAACAGAAATAGTAAGTCAACCACAACCAGCAAAACGAGGAAGAGGAAGACCAAGAAAAAATCCAGTTCCTGTTCCAGAAGTAGAACAACAACCAGAAGAAGAAATGGTGTTACCAGGCTTGGAACCTCAAGAACAAGAACCTGAGGAAAACTTCTTACCAGGATTTTATGATGTAGATACAGAAGTGCCACAAACAACTTCTGTAGCTCAAACAGAAACAGCAACATTTTTACCGGGATTTGATGATGAGGATAATGAGCCAGAAGAAGATATGATATTACCAGGATTAGGGATAGAAGATTTGGAAGAAGACGAAGAACCAGAAATTCCAGAACCTATCACAACTCAACAATTTCAGCCACAGTCTGATTCAGTTATGAATAATAATTATGAATTTAATTCATCTTATAAGGATAACAATGACTATAATAACAATTCTTATTATACAGATTATAACAGTAATTTTAATGCAAATCTTTATGGGTCAAATAATAGAGGAATTAATAAAGAACAACAAATTTATGAAGAAATTGATTTATCTCCATTATTAACACCAGATAAAAAGATTGTAACTTTTGTAGGGACTAGTAAAAATGGAACTTCATTTATTGTAAATAATATAGCAGAATTAACATCATCTATGGGAATTAATACTGTTATTTTAGATACAACCCAAAATAGAAATTCTTATTATATTTACACAAAAAATGAGGAACCATTAAGAGAATTAGCAACGCATAGTATAGAAGGACTTACACAAGGAATAGCAAAAGGAATTAGTGTCAATAGAAATCTTACCGTATATACCTCATTGCCAGATGAAAATGATACGATTAATCATGTTGACAAGATATTAGAAACTTTATTACAAAATCATTCTTTAATATTAATTGACACTGATTTTGATACACCTCTTGGCTATTTTAAACAGTCACAAGAGACTTATTTAGTACAGAGTATGGATATTTTAACCATACAACCACTTACTGCATTTTTAAAAGAATTAAAAGTAAAAAATATTTTGGATGAAAAAAAACTAAGAATTGTATTAAATAAAACAGTAAAAATTAGAGGAATTAAAGATGAAACAATAATTGGAGGAATGGCTTTTTATAATGATCCAGCCATGTCTTTTATGACAGAATTATTTGATAGAGACAGAGTCAAATATGTTTCCATTCCATTTGAAGAAGAAACATATATTAGATATTTAGAAGGTATTATTGAGTGTGAGATTTCTTTGAAAGGTTATTCAAAAATGTTTGTACAAACATTGAAAGTATTAGGCAATATGATTTATCCAACTGTAACATCAACACCTAGAAATAATCGAAATTATCAACCACCATCAGCGCAAATGAACGGAGGAGGTAATTTTTCTTCTAATATGAATGATACTTTAAATAAAATGAAGAATTTCTAAGAAAAGATAGGTTTAGCCTTATGATTTCAGCAAAGAAGGAGGGAAAAGAATTGTGATAATAGCAGTTGTAGTAATCTTAGTCTTAATTGTATTGGGATTAGTTATGTACAATGTAACAATCCATAAAAAGATACAAAAATTTAAAAATATGAATCAAAAGATTACCAATTTATATGTTGTTCAAGATTTTATCAATGCGATAGGAGAAACATCGACTGTTGATCAGAAAATCAAAAAAATCAATGATATTTTAATTGAAAGATACGAAATCAAGTATTCAACAATTGTCGTATTTGATGGTGCAGAATATCAAGTAAAAGCATCTAATGTAGATAGAAAACACTGGAATGCCTTAAAAGCTTTACAAGATATAGATATGTTTAAAGATAGCATACAATCAGCAACACCTAAATATGTGACTGTAAATAATGAAAATGAAAGACTTCCTTATCAAGAAATGGAATTCGGAAGAGCTAAGTCAGCTATATTTTTCCCTCTTTACATTGATAATGTATATATTGGATATTGGATATTAGAAAGTGGAACACCACATGATTTTGACAATGTAGATACTACTGTATTGGAAGTTATAAAAGAAAATATTGTTTCTGTATTAAAAACTGTGGTGCATCAAAAGACGTTAGAATCCATAGTAAGAAAAGACCTATTTACTGGCTTATATTCAGAAGAATACTTATATGGAGAAGGAAAGAAAGTGATTGACCAATACACAGTATCAACAATGTGTATGTTTAAAATAAATAATATTCAAGAAATTAATAAAAAATATTGTAGAGAATTAGGAAATAAAGTAATCGCACAAATTAGTAATTATATACAAGAAAATTTATCACGAGATTATGTATTTGTAAGATACATGGGACCTAAATTTGTTATTGCATTTTCGGGAGTAGAAATAGATGCAGTGGCAGGCTTTTTAAATGAAATAAAAGAAACAATAGAAAATATGCAAATTGAATTAGCTGAGGAAGAAAGACAAGAGTTAAATCTAGAAGTTAAATTATCAGGAAGAGACCAAAAAGAATCAGGTTGCAGAGAAGTTGCAATTCCAAGATTGAATTTTGTTATATCTTCTTATTATAAAGGAACAGGTTTAGAAGAGGTATTAAAGAAATTAGAAGAATACCTAGACCATGCAGATATTCAAGAAAGCGATATAACAAATATATGATAATCCAATTTTTAGTTTATTATATTTTTTATTCATAACTCTTAGGTCGTATAACAGACTGTAAACCAAATTTTAAATGAAAATTTACTAACAGTCCATAATTTGTCGGTCTCTCCAAATTGTTATTTCATAAGAAATATAATAAACTGTAAATTATAATCAAATAAAAAAGAAGGAGGAATGAGGTATGGAGTTTGATAAAACAATGCATTTTGAGGTTGAAAGAGAAGAAAATGTAAAATCTAGAGAAATTCTAAAAGAAGTGTATGAAGCATTAGTAGAAAAAGGATATAATCCAATTAATCAAATTGTTGGCTATATTTTATCAGGAGACCCAACATATATTACTAGTCACAAAGATGCTAGAAATAAAATAAGAACTATTGAAAGAGACGAATTGCTAGAAAAAATGGTAAAAGATTATATAGGATTAGAAGAAAAATAAATATGAGAATTTTAGGAATTGATTATGGAGAAGCAAGAGTAGGAGTAGCGATAACAGACAGTCTAAATATTACAGCACAAGGATTAGAAACCATACAAAGAAATGGATCAGATAAGGTTATATTAAGAAGATTAGATGAGATTTTGGCAAATTATGAAGTAGATACAATTGTAGTCGGAATGCCACTTCATATGAATGGAACCATATCAGAAAGAGCGAAAATAACGCAAGAATTTGTCCATAAATTAAAATGTAAATACAATCAGTTGAAAATAGAAACGATTGACGAAAGATTGACAACAGTTGAAGCTCATAAAACAATGAATTTTTTAGATGTTAATAAGAATAAAAAGAAGAATATAGTGGATACTATATCTGCTATGTACATTTTGGAAACTTATTTAAATAAATTGACTTAAACTTTGTAATCAATAAAAGACCATAATAATTTTATAAAAAATGCAAGAATTCATTGAAAAATAATTTAAAATAGGTTATTATATTAAATATAAAAATATAATGAATAAAATTGAAAGGAGAACAAGAATGGAAGAAAACTTTGAAGGAGAAGATTTAGACAACATAATAATATTAAATGATGAAGAAGGAAATGAAGTAAAATTTGAATTTTTAGACTTAGTTGAATTAGATGATGAAGAATATGTAGTATTATTACCTGTTACAGAAGAAGGAGAAGAGGAAGAAGGAGAAGTAGTAATCCTAAAAGTAGAAGATACAGACGACGAAGAAGCAGAGGAAGAATCTTATATAAGTATCGAAGATGAAGATATATTAAATAAAGTATTTGAAATATTTAAAGAAAAATTCAAAGATGATTTTGATTTTGTAGATTAAGAAAGTAGCAAAAAAGGCGGATTTTCCGTCTTTTTTAAAAGAGGGATTGAACTTAAATTCATATAATAGGAAAGTCATGTTGACTTTCTATTATAAAAATACATTGTACACATCACACAAAATTGCATAGCAATTTTGGCGTGCGAACAAATATGGGGCATGAAAAGTACTCTAAAAGGTAGGGAAATTTTAATTATGCCCTTTTGTTCTACAGCTAATAAATCTCTCATCTCGTAAAAAAGAAAAGAAAGAGGAGGAAAAACAAATGAAAAATTTTTCAACATGGATGTTAGTTATGTTTATGGCAATGTTTTGGGCATTTAGAATTGCTGTTGCTGTTACTTATGAATTAGGAGCAAACTTTGGAGGAATTGAACCATTTAATCAAACAATGGAAATAATTTTATTATTTGTTGTGTTAGCATGTATGCTATTAATTATTAAAAGAAAAATAGTGGGTGCATTGATTTATTTGGCAGCCTATGGAATGTATTTTGGAACTAGTTTAATAACAGGAATAACAACATTAATAACAGCTAGTTCAGATATTAGTATTTCTAATGCGGGAATGTATCTAAATACCTTTATATCATTAATAGGAATTGCGATACCAGTAGCTGTATTATTTGACTTATTATTAGATAAAAATAGAAGAGCAAATCCAAAAGACAAGAAAACAGATTGGTTCTATAAAAATGAGCAGTTTGATAGAAAATTGGATGACCGAGCAGATAAAAATAATTATAGAACATTGTAATGTCGAAAATGTCTCTGCTAAAGCTGTCACCTTAAGTTGACAGCATTAATATTCTCACTGGATTGGTATTTAAATGGGGACGAGCTTGATTGAGTATAGTGCGAAGAGAAAGAATAAAATTAATACTACTGTTAAAGGAGAATAAAAAGGAAGTGATATAAATGAATGAAAATACAACCAATATCAACTGGTATCCTGGTCATATGGCAAAAACTAGAAGACAAATCCAAGAAGACTTAAAAATAATAGATATAGTAATTGAATTACTTGACAGTAGAATACCAATTTCCAGTCAGAATCCCGATATAGCAACTATAACAAAAGGAAAAAAGAAAATAGTTGTATTAAATAAATGTGATTTGGCAGATGAAAAGCAAAATCAATTTTGGTTACAATATTTTGAAAAAAAAGGCATACCAGCTGTGTTAACAGATTCAAACTCTGGAAAAGGAATTGACCAATGTATTCGAAAAATTGAAAATATTATGAACACAGATGTACAAGCACAAGCTAATAAAGGAAGAATTGGAAGAAAAATAAGAGCTATGATACTAGGAATACCAAATGTTGGGAAATCATCTTTCATCAATCGAATTTCGAAAAGGACAACAGCAGGAGTAGGAAATAAACCAGGTGTGACCAAGCAAAAACAATGGATTCGAATCAATGACAAAATAGAATTGCTAGATACACCAGGTGTACTATGGCCTAAATTTGAAAGTGAAGAAGTAGCTTTAAACTTAGCTTTCACAGGAACCATTAAAGAAGATATATTGGAAAGAGTAGATATTGCTTATTATTTAACAAAATTTCTAATAAGAAATTATAGAACTAAACTATGTGAAAGATACAAAATTTCGGAACAATTTATTGAAGAAAAGCTTGCACAAGAACAGGCAGAAAATGAAAATATCTACGAAATTATGCTAGCAATAGGAAGAAAAAGAGGGTGTATTATTTCTGGTGGTAACATAGACGAAGAAAAAACAGCAAGAATATTATTAGATGAATTTAAAAATGGAGTAATCGGAAAAATTACAATAGAAAATCCAAGTTAAATATTAAATATATTTCTAGCAAACAAATAAAAAATAGAGGAAAGTTAATATATGGAGGAATTTATAAAGTTAGATAGACCAGAAGAAGAAATCAATTTATTATCACCATTGACATGGGCTTATGTAGGTGATTGTGTGTATGAATTGTATATAAGAACTAATTTAGTCAATAAGACCAATTTAAAGCCACATAAATTACATATTGAAACAATTAAACATGTAAAAGCAAAAAATCAAGCAAAACTTTTAAAAGAGATTCATGATAAATTAACAGAAGAAGAAAAAGAAATCGTAAGACGTGGCAGAAATGCAGAAAGTCATCATTTGCCCAAAAATGCAAATGTACAGGAGTATAAATATGCTACTGCCTTTGAAGCTTTAATCGGCTATCTGTATTTAACAAAAAAGTTTGGAAGATTAAAAGAGGTTTTAGACCTAACAGTTTAAAACTACATTACTATTGTGTTTGAATTTGGCTTGAGTTGAATCTCATTGGTGCAACCTTTTTGAGATTCAATTTTTTTTATACATTATCATAGTTCTTTTGAACATTCAGCGGAATATACTTTTGATTTATCTGTAATATAAATGTAATATAAAATGATGTTTACAAAAAATAATTAATGTGATATAAATAAACAAAACGATATTACAACAAAGGAACATAATTATAATAAGGCGAAGAGAAACAAAGGAAAGAG
>CASDJM010000023.1 GCA_949280815.1 uncultured Clostridia bacterium
AATTTATGGAAATTATTTCCATATTTCATTTTTTCATAGATTACTTTACACTATCCCTTTGTTTTTTCTTCATTTTATTATATTATGTTCCCCAGCTATAATATATCCTTGCTTATTTATACCACATTAATTATTTTTTGTAAATGCTCATTATATTACATTTTTATTACAGCTTTACTAATATATTTAAATAACAGTTTGAATTGTAACGAATAATAAGAAACTTTTTAATAAATTGCAATTCAAAATATTGCCAATATTTTTTACATATGTTATGATAATGTTTAGTAAAAATGTTAATAATAAGAATATATATTTAAAGGAGGCAAATGCATGAAATTTGAACAATGGAATGAATTTAATTTAGGGGATTGGCAAAATGAAATCAATGTTAGAGATTTCATTCAAAAAAACTATACTCCATATGAAGGAGATGACAGTTTCTTAGTAGATGCTACTGAAAAAACAAAAGAATTATGGAATGAAGTATTAGAATTATACAAAAAAGAACATGATGCACCTGGTAGTGTTTTAGACATTGATACCAAAACAGCATCTATGATAGCTAGTCATGAAGCAGGTTATATCAACAAAGATTTAGAGGATATCGTTGGGCTACAAACAGATGCGCCATTAAAAAGAGCTATTATGCCATTTGGTGGAATTCGAATTGTAGAAAAATCCTGTGAAGCCTATGGAAGAAAAGTTGATCCAGAAACCGATGAAATTTTCCATAAATATAGAAAAACGCACAACGATGGAGTATTTAGTGTTTATACACCAGATATTAGAGCTGCTAGAAGTTCTCATTTAATCACAGGACTTCCTGATGGTTATGGTCGTGGAAGAATTATTGGAGATTATAGAAGAGTTGCTTTATACGGTGTAGATGCTTTAATCGAAGAAAAGAAAGAAGAATTATCTGTTTTAAATATAGACGAAATGACAGAATCTGTGATTCGTGAAAGAGAAGAAATTAGTGAACAAATCAACGCTTTAAATGAATTAAAAGTAATGGCTTCTAAATATGGATTTGACATTTCTAGCCCAGCATCAAATGCAAAAGAAGCTGTTCAATGGCTATATTTTGGTTACTTAGCCGCAATCAAAGATCAAAATGGTGCTGCTATGAGTATTGGAAGAATTTCAACTTTCTTAGATATTTATTTTGAAAGAGATTTAAAAAATGGAACATTAACCGAAGCAGAAGCACAAGAAATTATGGATCATTTTGTTATGAAATTAAGATTAGTACGTTTCTTAAGAACACCCGAATATAACGAATTATTTAGTGGTGACCCTGTATGGGTAACAGAAAGTATCGGTGGTATGGGAATTGATGGAAGAACTTTAGTTACCAAAAATTCTTTTAGAATTCTTCATACACTTGAAACTTTAGGACCTGCACCAGAGCCAAACTTGACGGTTTTATGGTCTACTCAACTACCAGAAGGATTCAAAAGATATACTACTAAATTATCCATCAACACATCATCCATTCAATATGAAAACGACGATTTAATGAGAATCACTTTAGGGGATGACTATGGTATCGCATGTTGTGTATCTCCAATGAAAATCGGAAAACAAATGCAATTCTTTGGTGCTAGAGCCAATTTAGCCAAAACACTATTGTATTCTATCAACGGAGGTAGAGATGCCCTAACAGGAAAACAAGTTGCACCAATATTTAAACCAATTACTTCTGAATATTTAGACTATGACGAAGTTATGGAAAAATTCAATCAGATGATGGACTATGTAGCTAAAATTTATATTAAAGCATTAAATATCATTCATTATATGCATGACAAATATTCCTATGAAGCAATTGAAATGGCATTACATGATAGAGAAATTGTTCGTACCATGGCTTGCGGAATCGCTGGACTATCTGTAGTCGCTGATTCTTTATCAGCTATCAAATACGCAAAAGTAAAAGTCGTTCGTGACGAAACAGGTTTAGCAACAGATTATCTGGTAGAAGGTGACTTTCCAAAATACGGAAATGATGACGATAGAGTTGACCAAATTGCCATTGACGTGGTAAAAAACTTTATGAATAAATTAAGAAAACATCAAACATATCGAAACGCAAAACACACTTTATCAATCTTAACCATCACCTCTAATGTAGTTTATGGTAAAGCAACTGGAAACACACCAGATGGAAGGAGGGCAGGTGAACCATTTGGACCTGGAGCCAATCCTTTACATGGAAGAGATACCAATGGAGCTTTGGCTGTTATGAATTCCATCGCAAAATTACCATTTGACTCTGCGGAAGATGGAATTTCTTACACCTTCTCTATCACACCAGGTACACTTGGAAAATCAGAAGATGAAAGAGTTACTAACTTAGTTAATATGTTAGATGGTTATTTTGCACAAACAGGACATCACATTAATGTTAATGTATTTGATAGAAGTTTACTAGAAGATGCCATGGAACATCCTGAAAAATATCCTCAATTAACTATTCGAGTTTCCGGATATGCTGTAAACTTTACAAAACTAACAAGAGAACAACAATTAGATGTTATCAACAGAACCATTCATGAAAAAATTTAACATGATTTTGGAGATGAGTTAGCTGTTCAAATATGAAATATTTATTTCAGATAACTTATGCGTTAGAACGGAGGAAAAAAATCATCCTTCGTTTTCTTTATCCGGGATTTTAAGAAATATCTCCTAATCCCAGTCAAAAAGGAGCAAGAAATGGAAGAAAAAGATTTAAGATATTATGCTAAAGTTCACTCTATCGAGTCTTTTGGTACGGTAGATGGACCTGGTATTCGATTTGTTCTCTTTTTACAAGGCTGTCATTTAGAATGTAAATACTGCCATAATCGTGATACTTGGAATATGAAAGGTGGAAGTTATAAATCTCTAGATGATATCTTTGATAAAATTATGAGATACAAAAATTATATTTATCCCAATCGGTGGTGTTACAGTTACAGGTGGAGAACCTCTTTTACAGGTTAAGTTTTTAATCGAACTATTTACTCGATTAAACAATCAAAATATTCATACTTGTATTGATACCTCTGGCATGGTTGCATTAACAGATGATATTAAAAAAGTATTGTCTTTGACAGACTTAGTTTTATTGGATATTAAACATATCAATGATGAAAAAAGTAAAGAATTAGTTGGTTTTTCTAATAAATTAGAGTTGGAATTTGCTAAGTATTTAAGTGATAACAATATTCCTATTTGGATTCGACAGGTTCTAGTTCCTGGCTATACAGATAATGAACAGGACTTATTGAAATTAAAAGATTTCATTGCTAGCTTAAAGACAGTACAAAAGGTTGAAATTCTTCCCTATCATGACATGGGAAAATTTAAATGGAAAAAACTCGGTTTTGATTATGCTTTAGAAAATACTAGAAATGCAAATGCAAATGATGTTGAAAAAGCGAAGAAGATTTTAGGAATTAGCTAAAAAAATGCCAAAAGGTGTGTCCCTCTTGGCATTTTTTTACATTCCTAATAATTTTAGTTCAATATTCTCCATCTTATATTTACCATCTACTAACTTAAATTCTACTAAAGTTTCTTCCAAAGTCTCTTTATTCTGTCTCAAATCAGTAGTAAAATACAATTTTATTTGTGGTATTTCCACTCCATTTTTTACAATTTCTTTAAAAGACTCTGCCATATGTTTTTCATCTTCACAAATTAGAATTAATTGTGGCATACCAGTAAATCCTGAATCACCTGCTACAAAATTTTCATAGAATTCTTTATATAATCTCATTTTATCTACCGTTTTCTTTTGCCAGTCATCCTCTCTTCGGATTACTTCAAAAACAAATTGAATTGATTTTCGATTTTTGGTTAATTTTACGCTTCCCCCTGTTGCTTTAAAAATCTTTCCAGATACTTTTGCTGTAATAGCTGGTTTTACAACATAGCTATCAAAAGCTTTTACTTTTCTTAAATAAGCAATTAATGTCTGATTACCAGCTAATCTCTTTTTAATCATTGGAACTGGTTTTGTGTTATCAGATGATTGCCATTTACATTCAATTTCTTTTGAATTTAATAAATATTTTCCCATCTTCTCTAAACAATAAATTCTATAAATTCCTTTTCCTTCATCAGAAGTAAAGTAATATCTTGTCAATATTTTAGATTTTACAAGTTGATCTAATTTATTATTCAATTTATCTTGAGATTTTGGGTCAATTCCTTTAATCTCTAGCATTTGATACAATTGTCTTGATGTAATAAATTCGAATTCATTTACTAATTCCAAAATAGCAAAATGAATTTCATTAATATGTCCTATGTCAATCTTATGTACAATCTGATTCATAGAAACATACCCATCTTTTCCATCAAATGTTTTGATTTCACCTTCTCTAATAGCAAAAGGTGATACTAGTGCTTTAATTTGGTTATCTTCAACCATTTTAAATCCCTCCTATTATACAATTAATAATTTTATCTTTTTTCTTTGGTAATCTATTTTCTTAATATAGACATCTACTGGTTGTCCATATTCAAGACCTTCTCTATATTCTGCCATTCCTACTAAATTTGGTGTTAATTCAATAAAAATGCCATTTTTATTTTTCTCTGTTTCTCTAACAATTCCTTTTGCTTTTATACCAGTCATAAATTTCTCTACATTTTCTTCCCAAGTTCCTAATGTCTCTTTATGGGATAAGATAACTTTACCAGTGCCTCTCTCTATCGATTTTACCACAACTTCTACCTTTTGTCCAATTTTTAATCTTTCATAAGGTGTTTTGATTCTTGCAATCGATAAATCTTCTATATATGCAAGTCCTACTACTCCTCCACCAATTTCAATAAAAGCCCCATATGGTTTGATACTTTTAACAATTCCTGTTACTCTTGTGCCTTCTTTTAAATCTGTTTTTACCCACTCTAATGCTTCTTCTTGCACTTCTCTTCTTGATACAACTATATTATTTTCATCTTTTGCTTCTTTTATTTTAAATTGTACAAATTTGTGCACTTTTCCTGTACATAAATTAGTTCTTGGCAATCCTTCTTCTCCTATATTGATTGCTTCCACTTCTTGCCTTGGCATAATTCCTGTTAAACCATTTTCAAATTGAATATATAGGTTATAATTGTCATCACATTTTTTTACTAGTCCTTGTAATGTTTCATTTGCTTGGATATAGTTATTTATATTATTTGAATCTAATGGCGTAATTTCATTATTCCATCCTTCTGGCTTGAATTTTAATGTATTCATTGGTTTCTTTTTCTCCTTTTTCCTATGTTTGTCTTATTATATATGTTTTCTATTTTATTTTCAAGATTCTTTATGATAAAATTTTATTTATCTCATTTTTACTTAGATATCTCCATTTCCCCAATGGCAGATTTTTTACACCTATTCCTGCTATCTTGCTTCTATGTAATGCTAACACCTTATGTCCAACTGCTTCACACATTTTACGAACTTGTCTATTTTTTCCTTCATGTATTGTAATTTCTAATCTGGATTGATTTCTTTCTTCCTCTGTTTTTAAAATTTTAACATTAGCTGGTTTTGTGGTATAATCCCCTATTTTTACACCTTTCCTTAGCATTTCTATTTTTTCCTTTGTAATAATTCCTTTTATGGTAACTGTATAAGTCTTTTCTATTTCGTGCTTGGGATGTGTTACTTGATACACAAAATCTCCATCATTGGTTAATAGTAATGCCCCTGATGTATACATATCTAATCTTCCTACTGGAACAATCCTTTGCTTCACCTTTACTAAATCTAATACAGAATCCCTGTTAAATTGTTCCTTTGCTGTTGTTACATAACCAATTGGTTTATTCAATAAAATATAAACTTTTTCATTTTTTATTGTTATTGTGTTTCCTTCATATTCTATCTCATCCTTTTCTGGATTTATTTTCGTTCCAAGCTCTACCACTATTTTATGATTTACTTTCACTTTGCCTTGTTGAATCAATTCTTCTGCCTTCCTTCTAGAGGCAATCCCCGCTTCTGCCAAATACTTTTGTAATCTTACTTCTTCCAAATCGTTTCCCCCTAAGCGATGATTTTGAGGATGGAGGAAAAATCATCTTCGATAATCAAACTACTATCTTCACATATGCTATTTCTTTTCGATGATTTTTTCCTCCATCCCCAAAATCATTGCTTTGAAATAAGCTGGTAATTCTGCTTCTAAAAACATCTCTTTCTCTGCTATTGGATGTTTAAATTTCAAACTTTTAGCATGTAAACATTGCCCCTGAATCCCCCACTCATTTTTTCCATTAGAATACACCATATCACCTATTATTGGATAGCCAATCTGTGATAAATGTACCCTAATTTGGTGAGTTCTTCCTGTTTCTATTTTTACTTCTAATAATGTGCAGTTGTGTTTTGAAAACCTCTCTATTACCTTAAAATGTGTAATCGCTTTCCTTCCATTTTTCGTTACTGCCATCTTTTTTCTATCTCTTGTACTTCTTCCAATTGGCATATTGATAGTCGCTTCGTTCTCTTTAACAATCCCTCTTACTATTGCTAGATAAGTTTTTTGGACTTCATGGTTTTTAATCTGCTCACTTAAGTTAATATGTGCTTTATCATTCTTAGCAACTATTAAAATCCCTGAAGTATCTTTATCAATTCGATGTACAATTCCTGGTCTTATTTCTCCTCCAATGCCTGATAAGGAATCCTTGCAAATTGCCATGATAGCATTAACTAGAGTTCCATCTGGATTTCCATTCGCTGGATGTACTACCATTCCTTTTGGCTTATTCACAACAATAATATCTTTATCTTCATAGATGATTTCTATTGGAATGTCTTGTGCTTTTAATTCAATTTCTTTTGGCTTCTCTTCCTCTATTGTTATTTCGTCATTTTCTTGTATCCTATAAGATGGTTTTGTTTTTTTCCCATTTACCAGAATCTTCTCTTCTTCCATTAGTCTTTGCACAGCCACCCTAGAAATCCCATCCTTTTTCTTCGTCAAATAGCTATCAATTCGGTTATTCTCATCTTCTTTGTTTACCACAAAAGTCTCCAAATCTTACTACATTCCTTTCTCAAATTATTTTCCTATTGTTAAACTTTAAATTGATACTAATTCTTTATTATAATTCTTTAAGTCATTTTCTTTTTACCTCTCCATTCTTTCACTGTAAATGAAGCAAAAATAGCTACAATCGTCACCCAACCAATTAGTACACACAAATCTGCCACATTAAAAACTGGCAAATTGATTACTTGTCCAAAATCTATAAACTCTGTCACATATCCCCTAAGCAATTTATCAATTACATTTGAAACCCCACCTGCTATAATAAAACCCAAAAATATTTTTAACTTTTTATCTACAAACTGATTTTGTGTTGTAATAAATTTAAAAATAACACCTAAAATAACTACATTTGTTAGTACATACATAATTTTGGAATTAGAACCAATTCCATAAGCTGGACTATTATTTTCATTAACTTTAAAATTTAATATTCCAGAAATGATACTAATTTCTCCTGCACTTTGAACCCAAATTTTAAGTACTTGGTCAGTCAAAATTATTACAACTACTATACTAATTAATAGGATAGACTCTTTGGTCAACTTATTATCCCTTTTCACAAGAGTTTTCCCTTCTTCTTCCTCCATTTTCCTTCCTTTCGTCCCCACTGGTTCTGAGTTTAAGGGGATATCTAATTTATTACTCTTTTATTTTAATACTCACATGTCCCTATTTAGACCCAGAGGCAGTCGATATTTAATATTATTTTACAATTTGATATATCACAAAATAATCATCTTGATACAACTCCTCATATTTCTCAGATTCAGTCTTAGTAATAATCATGTTAATTTTCGAGTTCTTATAAGTAATCACATGAGTCATATCATATTTTTCAAAAACATCGCCATAAAACGTTCCAATACTCGACATATCAATAAAGTCAGAGAAAATATCTTCTTCTTTCCCACTAAATTCTGGTGCATATAAATCTGCTCTAGAATCTATAAATACTGGTATTCCTCTAAATAATAAATAACTGCCATAGTTATATTCATTATAAAATCTCGCTGTCTCTAAATCAATATTATTTAAGATATAATCAGATGCTTGTACTGGATAAACACTTACATCAATATATTTATCATTGAATTTGTCTTTTCCAAGATAATAACTTAAACCTAGTATTATAACTGTTATTACCACAATCCCTACTACATGAATTAATTTTTTTATCAATTCTTTTTCTTTTTGTTTCGTATAGTATTCTAATAATTGAAGCATCAATCTATTTAAAATAACAGAACCAACAATAGCAAACATCGTAATCTGTCTTCTCGATTTTAGCATTAAGTAGCATAAACCACCTATCATAAATAAGTCACTCAATCTAATTTTAACTTTTGTAAAGGTTAATATTGCTAAAAATAAAATAAGAGCACACATCGCATCAGTATCATCTGATAAAGTCATTGGTAGATGTTCGTTAATATTTTCAGTTGTATTTCCTTGCAGCGTTTTTGCTAAATAAGTATATGGCGTTGTTCCCAAAGGTGTTAATAATCCTGTTAACAAACATATTATCATGATTAAAATAAGCCATTTTACATTTGAATTTTTAATCAATCTAATTCGATATGGATCTTGTAATTCTTTTGTCCTTTTTATTTTAATCTTATCGATTGTTGTCTCTAAATCCTCTAGTTTCTTTTTTAATACCTCGATTTTTTCTTCTTGCCCAACTTTTTTACTGTATTGATTGATTCTAATTTTTAATATTGCTATTTTTACTTTTCTGTATATAATTGTTTCAGCCAATATGGCAACTAAATATTCTGCTATATATGGCAAATATAAAACGAAATAAAATGGAAATACTGCAACATGTATATTAGCTATAATAATTGGTATAATGATTAAACCTGTTGCATATCTTTTCTTTTTAGTTTCTAAAAATAGCTCTATCAGATAAATGGTTAAGATAAATAGGATAAATGTGACTAATTGTGCTCTTGCTGCTATATAGCCTCTTATGATATACATGACCCCTAAAGTAATTAAAAATGAGAATAATTGATTCTTCGCTAGCTTTGTATTTACAAAGTAAATAGACAGTCCTAAAATAATCGATAAAATACAAGTCGTAATATAAATTCCAGTAAATCCAAATGTACTATAAATAAAATAAGTAATTAAATCATATAGCCAATGTGGATAAGTATAGCCTAAATCTTCATGCCAAGAAAATTTATCTTGCATATCAATTCCATTTTGAGCGATATATTCTCCTATTTTAATGGTATAATAAGTGTCATTCTGAAAAGTTACTGGTGTTAAGGCAATACAAAAAATGGCAATTAAAATAACTGCTAATATGGTAAATTTAACAGATGAACTTATTTCCTTTTTCACTTCTTTTTTCATAAATTCGTCTCCCTTTTTTATCTTAACATTTATTATTAGTTATTCAAAATTTGCTAAAATATATTAATTTGAATTCTAATATTTTTCAATTATATCAAAAAAAGTTTCAAAAGACTAGTCTTTTAAAACTTTTTACTATAATTTATCTAATTATTTATACAATTCCAATTTTATACCGCTTCTTGTTTTTCTACTTCTTCCTCTTTCTCGGCATCTTTTTCATCTATTACTTCTAAGCTTCCAATTGATACTTCATAAGCAACTCTAGTTTGAGAAGTCCCATCTTCATACTTTTTCTCATATGTCCTAGATTGAACTCTTCCTACTATTTTTACTTGTGAACCAACTTCTAAGTTTTGGCAAAATCTTGCATTTCTGCCCCAAGCAATACATGGTATATAATCTGATTTATTATAAGCTCTATTAACAGCAAGTAATATATCTGATATTTCTCTTCCAAATGGTGTTTGTCTATAAATAGGCTTTTTACATATATATCCCATTAATACTACTTCGTTTGTAATAGAATCTTTTCTGACAATTTCATTCTCTTCTTCTTCATTTTCTTCTACTTCCATAACATCTTTCGCAAATACCGTTAGGATTAATCTGTTTCTTTCATTTTCATAACTGTTATAAGATCTAAACTGACCTTTTACTAATAATTTTTTACCTTCTTTTAAGGTATCTTCTTGAATTAGTCTTTCTGATATAGTAATTGGTATAATATCTTCATTTCCACTTAAACGTAATATGGCTAATTTAAAAACGTAAAATCTTTCTCCATATATCTCATGACTAAATTCTTTTTCTCCTGTAACTTTTCCAACTAATGTTAAATAGTTGTTTTCTAAATAATTTGTATCCAAATTCTTTTCCTCCCTATTTCTATGTTTTATCGATTTGTATCTTTTTCCTTATGCACAACTAATTACAGTTATTATTATACACCATTTTTTTGGATTTGTCTACATAAAAAGTTAATTTTGTTCAAAAAAGTTAGATTTTTCCTATATTTCCTCGATTATGCTTTTATTATATATTTTAAAAATTGCATAAATAATCAAGATTTCATAGGTTTTCAATGTGTTTTTTGCTTCTCTTTTAATTCTTCTCTCTTCTATTTCTATTCTATTTTCTTCTCTATCTTGTATATTTTTCTGCCAATAAACCAAAATATCCATATCACTAATACTAGAAACTGTAATGTCCGCCTTTTGATTGAGACCATAGGTTATTGTATTTGGCATTTTTTCTATTTCTTCGTCTTTTTCATTCCTATCTGTATTGATTATTAAATACTGCGTTGTTTCGAAAATCTTTTTTAATATCTCTTGATTATTTTTTAATTTATCTAAATTGTCTTCTACTATAATAATTTCAAATTTTATATTTTTTATATTTTCTATACTTCTAAGGTTGATTTGAATAAAATTGATGGTTTCATCTTTTATTTCTTCTGTAACTTTCTTTTTGATATTTCCAAAACATTTTTTATTTGCAACAATACCGATAAATGACATTTTTCATCCCCTATTACCATACTCATTTTTTATTATTGTTTCCTTTTTTGGTAATTTTATACACACAACATACCTGTAATCTAAAAGATTAAAAAAGCTAATTATATTGCTTTTGTTCTTGCTATCTTTTCACTTGTGTTCCATTACTATTAATCGTATAATTGTCTAAATAAATAAGGTCAGATATAGTAACTACTTCTAATCCTTTTTGTTTGATGTTTTTTAGTAACATATCTAGGCTATTTGCTGTATTTTTCGTACCGTTATGACTTAGGATAATGTCTCCTGATTTTATTTTTCCCTCTAATCGTCTCCACATTTCCTCTCCTGTTAGTCCTGTATAATCAAGTGTATCTAAATCCCATTGTATTGTACGATAACCTTTGTCTTGTGCCGCTTTGATAACCGTATCATTGTATTCCCCATAAGGTGCTCTGTAAATGGTTGTTCTTTTCCCCGTTATTTTTTCAATTTTATCATTACTTTTTTCAATTTCTTCTATATTTTTTTCATAACTTAAATTATTAACATGGGGGTGTGTATCACTGTGGCTTGCTATTTCATGACCTGCTTCATGAATTTTTCCCGCTGCTTCTGGATATTTTTCAATCCATTCTCCTACCATGAAAAAAGTTATTTTCACATTGTTATCTTGTAAGGTTTTTAGAATAACATCTATGTCATCTGCATTCCAGTCGCAGTTGCCATAGGGGTACATTTTTTTATTCAGAGAACTTATAATATACTTTTATAGTCTCTGAATCTATTATCTCAATCTTATTAACTAAACTCATTATTGTATTTTTATCAATATTATCAAAATCAGTTATGTTTTTTATAATTTTTGTTAGTTCATCTTCTTTATTATTCTCATAAGAATTTACTTGTTTTTCTAATGCTTCTATTTTTAAAACTAAGCTTTCTTTTTCTTTCCTATATTCATTTGACATATTTACAAATTCTTCTGTAGTAAGAATTCCGTTTATTTTATCTTCATAACTTACTTTTAATATTCTATCTATTTCAATAATTCTTCTTTCGTAATCAAACTTTGTTTTAGTTATTTTTGTTTTTTGTTTCTTTAAATTATTTACATCTTCTAATTTAACAATTTTATTCTTATTAATTTTTTCTTGTGCCATTGCCTTTAAATCTTCTTTTACAACCTTATCTAAAACACTTTCTTTTATTGCCACTCTTGTACAATAATCTTTTCCATACCTATTATATACACTACATACTGCAACCATATCATCTTTTAGTCCTGTTTGTTTTTGATATCTATATTTATTATGGCATCTTGGACAATATAATAATCCAGACAATAAGTGATCTTTACATTGCTTATTATGATTTTTATGCATTTTAGCATCTAAAATACTTTGTGCTAAATCAAATACTTCTTTACTAACTATCGCCTCATGTGCATTTGGAATAATAATATGTTCTTCTTTTGGTAATTGAATATATTTTTTTACTTTATAACTAACCATCTCTCCTTTTCTTTGGATTAATTCTCCTATGTAAACTCTATTCCTTAATATCTTTTTAATTGTTTCATGTCCCCATAGACCTGTAAATGTTTTACAATGAAATTTGCAAGTTTTTTGCTTATAAACAGATGGACATTCAATTTTTTTTTCATTTAATCTTCTACCAATATATGCAAGTCCATTTCCCTTATTGTATTCATTAAAGATAAACCTAACTACATCTGCTACTTCTTCATCTATCACTAATTTTGTTATATCGTTAGGGTCTTTTTTATAACCATAAGGTGCAAATGCTCCAATAAATTCTCCCTTTTCTGCTTTTGTCTTTTTAGCAGTTCTTACTTTTTTTGAGATATCTTTTGCATACATATCATTTACAACTGACTTAAATGCACCCATATCATTATTTCCATTGTTTTTTTCAAATGTATCTATACCATCATTTACTGCTATATATCTTACCCTTTTTGATGGAAAATATTTTTCTAAATAATATCCTGTGTCTATATAATCTCTTCCTAATCTAGACAAATCTTTTGTTATTACTAGATTTATTTTTTCATCTTCAATATCTTGTTTTAGCCTTATAAAATCTGGTCTATTAAAATTAGTTCCAGTATATCCATCATCTATATATATATCTACCAGTACCCAGTTAGCTTGGTTTTCTACATATTTAGTTAAAAATGCTCTTTGATTAATTATGCTCTCGGAATCTCCCATATTTTCGTCATCTCTTGATAACCTTAAATATATCGCCACTCTATATAAAACTTCTTCATTTACCATACCACAATAAATTAAATTATTGCCTCTTGTTTCAATTACTTCTCTATTATTTACATTTACCATTTTCTACCCCTTTCAATGTTTAATTAATAATAGATTCAGTTATTCCCAGTTTGTCCGATTGTAACTCTGTTTGAAATAAGTCGCAATAGTTTTCGTAAATATATCTTAATATTATTTCCTTCACTTTCTCTTGCATTGTTTTGCCGTTTTTTTCAAATTCTCTGTACACTTTCATATTTATCACCTGTTTAACTATATTCATATTTTTTATTACTATGAATAAATTTTTATTTTATTTCTATATTAAAGAAGAGTGCAAATAAAAAATGAAATTGTACATTTTATGAAATTTTTATTGAAATGTAAAAAAAGTTCCAGTATCATATCAATATACTAGAACTTTTTTGATTTATTATTTAACTTTCTATTTATATATTTTTCAGCTTTTTCAATCATTAATCTTGCTGTATCTACTTGTATTTCGCATTCTTCTTTTGTTACTATATAAAAATCTACATAGTCACTTTTTTCTCTAAAAAATCTTGCTTCACTTACTCTTTTGCCTAATTCTCTAGGAAAAATTCCCTTACTTATATATTCTTTATTAAAATATGCTATTACAGATGAATGTTTTTTAAAATCTATTTGTTCTAATGCTAGTATTGCCTTTATTGCATGGAATATTGAATAATAAGCCCTGTTACTTGCACCCTTAAATTTGTTAATATTAAAAAGAGCTTCTGCTTCTTCTAAATTTTCTTTTGATTGCTCTAATCTATATTTTGATAACATTTCTATCTCTTTATTATCCATTCAGCAAAACACCTTCTTTTTCAATATTTTTATAAAATGTCATATATCCTTTTCTATTGTTATAATTTTCAATATTTTCTATAATTGGAGATAATAAAATATCATATTCTAAATCTAAATCATAACTGTAGTCAATTACTTTATTTTGTAATTCCTTTATTTTATCTTCTTCTAAATCAACTAATATCATAATGTCTATATCACTTGTTTCTCCATTTTCATCTTGTTCACCTCTTGCATAGGATCCATATAAAATTACTTGTTTTAAATTCTTACCTATCATTTTTAATAATCCATTTACATATTCTTCTAAAATATTCTTTATTGTATTTGACATTCTTTCCCTCCTATCTTTTTGCTTACTATAAATAGTATAACATTTTTTATCTAATTTTTCCACTTTTATTAAAAAATACTTTATCTTTCATAATCTTCTTGCTTTCTATTATACTCCTCTAAAATATTTTGCATAGTTGTATTAATCTCTTCTTTATAAAGTATCTTTCCATCTACATTAGCAATTACATTTCTAAATGGAATTTTACCTGACTGAATAATGTTTCCTTCTTTATCTTTTTTCTTATATTCATACCCACCATCATTGTTACTAATTTCTATTTTTATAGTATTGACCCTATTCGTAAAATAATTTTTATTAACATTCGATACATATTCTCCATCATTTTCTAAAAGTTTACTATTATTAGTTTTTAATATGGCATCTTTATATATTTCTATCATCTTATTTTTTTCTCTTCCATTTAAAATTTTATCATAATCTTCCAATCGTGCAAAAACGTCTTCTATTCTCTTTTCATCTTCCTGATTCTCGTGAAATGATTTCGAAAAAGCAGAGAATTTCTTTTTTTCCAAATATTCAATACTATCATTTATATCAGATATTAAGCTCATCATATCAGATTGAGCTGAATTTAATGTTGTATTCTCTGATAATTGTGATATTCTTTCTGGTATATATTGTAATTCACCACCATTGAGAGAATCCTCTAATATTAAATCCTTTCCAAATACTTCTAATAAAAGTTTTGCCCATAATTTTTCATTTGGATAATATGCTGTAGAACTTTTCTCTCCATATTCTTCTGCATAAACTTCCGTTATTCCCTCCATAATTTTCCCAAACCCAAATGATTGTAAAGAATGAAATACTTCATGCATAGGGACTATCTTACTATAATTTATAACTTCTTCTATATTATTTCCAACATAAAATGTTATTATATTTTGCCCCCTATCATAATCTCCAGCAGTAATTGCATCTTGTAAGTTTTCTTTGTATTCATAGTTTATCTCTAATGTCTCTAAAATAGAAATAATTTCTTCTTCATTCATATATTGTTTAGCATCATCAAAAAATTCTCCAAAATTTTGTGCTATAAATTCTTTTTCTTCTTGTATTAAATTGTTATTGTTAGAAATAGCACTTAGTATTTTTTCAATAGTTGTACCAATTTTAATATCTTTTATATCTGTAGCATTTACTTCTTCTTGATTTCTAAATAGACTATTTTTATCTAATTTGTTTTTAGATAAAAATTCTGTTCCAGTTGCTGTAAGCATAATAGACATAACAACACCTAAAACAGCAATTTTTATTACCTTTGCTTTAGGTTTTACATTTTCGCTAAAATATTTCTCTGTTTTCTCACTTATATATACAACATTAGGATTAAGATTGTATTTTTCATAAAGGTCTCTATTTTCTTCGTATCCACTTATTTCTTTTGTCTTTTTGGTAACAAGAATGCTTTGTGGAATATAGCTATTTACATACCATAGATAACTTTCTTCCTCAAATTTCACACTACTAATTAACATATACCTAATATGATTTAGTTTTTTTATAACTTCTTTAACCATTCTTTTATGTGTATCATTTTCTAATGACTTTAATATTCTATTCTCTTGAATCCAATATCTTATTGTTTCTTTTTCATTTTTTGTGATATAAAAATAATTATCATTGTATTCAAATTTTCCAATTAAATCTTCACTCATTTATTTCTCCTATTATTTATGTATTGGTATTCTTATAATACAATTTACAGTAATTTTTCAATAGTTTCGTAATTTTTAATAGCCAAAAAAATAACTCCATTTTTTTGCAGGAAGAGAACGACTCTCCTATCGTTCTCATTCTGCTTAAAAACGAAGTTTTTAACTGCCTCATTTATGAAGCACCATTTTTACTAGAAATACCAGCTCTTTTAATTTCTGTCCCTATGGCTATTGCGACCAAGCACAATTCATAGTAAATGCTACTTTCTTTTGTTCAGTTTGTACATTATAGATTGGTAATAATTTTTGCGTTGTACTTGATGTTGGTACAGTATCTTCTTTACTACTAGTATTGTTTAAGCTACCTGCCACACAAAATAGTAATACAACTGTCACAATGGATACTAGGTATGTGTATATTTTTTGTCTGTTTACAATAAAAAACATGAAAATCCCTCCTAAGTTAAAGCTACTTTAATTGTATGCTTTTCTTCGAAGGAAAATGCGAAAATAATCAATCTTTTAGCGAAATATATGATTTGACATAAATCTCTATGTGTGATACTATATACATAATGTTATTTTTGAGGTGAAAAAATTGAATCCAAAATTCTTAGAATTTAAGGAAAATTTAAAAGAACAAACAAATGAAGAAAAGAAATCAGGAAAATTAATTATTCTATCTGGGATATCTGGTTCTGGAAAAAGCATAATTGGTGACCTCCTAGTAAATGAGCACAATTATGCCTACATCAACAAATATGTAACTAGAAATTTTAGAGAAGAAGAAATAGAAGCTGTCAAACAAGGAAAGCCAATAGGAATACGACCAGTTGTAGGAAAATATAACGAAGCAGATGATAAAACAAAAAAGCAAGCTTTTCTAAATCTAAGGTTACCTTTATCTTATATTAACTATGATAATTATTACGGTTTTTCAAAGGAGGACATCGATAACTACCTAAAAAATGGAAGAGACGCTGTCATCATTGTAAATGATATTGCACTTATACATGATTTAAAAAATTTATATGGTGAAAATTCTTTTGCTTGTTATGTTCATAGGTTTAATCCTAAAAATAAGGATATTTTTATGGAAATTGCTAAACAACGTGGTGATACATCTGAAAGTGCAGAAAAAAGATACCAGAAGGCAATTAAAGATTTTGATCGATATACCAATAATATCTCTTTATATGACTATACCATATTAAATACCGAAAATGGAATTCAAAAGCTTTCACAAATGCTACAAAATTTAAATAACATGAATACCAAAAAAGTGCAACAAGAAAAAACGATAAAACAACGCAGTACTCCTAAAATATATGTCTTTATTGGTAATCCCGGTTCAGGAAAAGATAAAGCTTTAGAAACTATAAGAGTTCAAAGTTTTCTCCATTCTATCATAATGCCAAAGCATACTACTAGGAAGCGAAAAGAAAATGATGGAGAAGAAATGATTTGTCCAGAAGATGAACTATTTGATATGAATTCTTGTGATTTAACATACGACAATTATGGTAATACTTATGGAATTAATACCCAAGAATTAGATGAAAGATTAAAAGATGGTGTTTCATCCAGTCTTATTGTTAGCAAACCAAAAGCAATTAGAAAATTGCAAACAAAATATCCAGACGAATTAGTCACTATTTTTATACATGGTTTATCTAAAGAAGAATATATGATACAGCAAAAAGATTATTTAGATGATAAATATGTAAAAAAACACTTAGCAGAATATGAGCAAGCAGATGAATTCTATTATACTGATTGGTTGGATTTTAATCATGTGATAATTGATAATGGTGATTCAACTGATGTAAAACTACAAATTGATAACATCATGAAGTATTACGAAGAGGGTAGAGATTGGTCTATAGCTAAAATTGATAACTATTTAAAGGTTGCTAATAGTTATGCTGAAAAATATAAAAGAGATATAGCAAATGAAATACCTACCAAGGAGGAAGTTTTATGAGTATAGAATTAATTGACGTTTTAGATGAAAACGGCGTAAAAACTGGTGAAATCATGCCAAGAAATGAAATTCATAAAAAGGGGTTATGGCACAGATCTATTGTTGTTGCTATTATAAATGATAATAATGAAATTCTTTTACAACAAAGAGCAGAAGAAAAAGAAAAAAATGCTGGCATGTGGGATATTTCAGTAGCTGGACATATTTCAACTGGACAAGATGCCTTATCGGCAGCAACAAGAGAAATCAATGAAGAAGTTAATATTAGCTTAGGCTATCATATTGATATCAAATCATTTCGCTATATGTTCTCATATCGAACTACTCAGAAATTTTCAGATGATTTTATTGAAAATCAGTTCTATGATTTCTTTATTTTAAGAAAAGAAGGCCTTACTATCAAGGATGTTAAAATGCAAGAGTCAGAAGTACAAGCAGTTAAATTTGTAAATATTAATGAATTACAAGAAATGCGTAATAAAAAAATAATTGTAGACAGACCTCCTGTATATGATGAATTGATTAATTATTTACATAGATATTAAATATGGAACAATAATGGCTGATTAATATTTTATAAACTTTAATATGCAGAGTTCAGTCCACGTTTTATTGTTCGTCCGCAAAAAATTGCATAGCAATTTTTCTATACAACAAAAAAATTGGTTATCCATATAACCAATTCTTTATTTTTTAATCATAAAAATCATATTTGTGGTAGTAATAATCATCATCTACATCATCCCATACATCAGAAATTCCTACTGCAATTCCAAATATAAATACGATTATTATAATCAGAGTTGAAATAATTAACCCAATTGATCCTGTCACCAATCCTGCTATTGCCATTCCTTTATTAACTGATTTAAGACCTAATATACCAAATATTATCGCTAGTATTCCACAAGGTATTGATATGTACCACAAACAGAAAAATACTAATGCAACAATACCTAGTACCATAGATGCAATGCAAAATCCTTTTTTATTTTTGTTAGGTTCTTGTACTTCTTCTGTTTGTGTATCTTCTTTTTCTGGTGTTCTTCCCTTTTCCATATTCTTTGTGTTATCATTATCATTAACTTTTTCTACCTCTATTATTTCCTTTTTCTCTTCATCCATATATCATTTCTCCTTTCCTTTATCTTATTATACTATCTTCTTTGGTTTTTTACAACAAATTTCGCGTGATTGTGTAAAATAATAATAAAATCGCAAAAATAATAGCATACCAATACTTAGGATAAATCCAAATCGCTATCTTCTTTTCTCTATTTAAATTAATTAAATATACTATATTTGCAACCACTAAATAACATATTCCTATAAAAAATATTATATGCGAAAAAAAAGCCTCTATCCAATTCAGATTCAATAAATAAATCACACATCTTGTTCCTCCACATGCTGGGCAAAGTAACCCTACAGTTTGATAAATCCAACATTGCGGTAATATTTTTATGTACTCAGAATTTACAAAAACATATAAACATATCAAAAATGCTATTTCTATTCCTATTATTAAGATACTTTTTTTATTCACCTTCATAATTCCTTTTTCTTATTTCAGTAAAACTTCTTACCCTATATTATACAAAATATTTATTTAAAATTCTAGACAAAATGTTTCAACTTTCTACATTTTTCTTCATATGATATATAAAGTAACTTTAAAGTTACAAAAAAGAAAGGAATGATAAATATGGAAATGGATAATAAAAAACCTTTTTGTCCAGTTCTAGATGTTGATGGCATAATCTCAGGAGGAAAACAATTTGATTTAGATATAACTCTACCAGAAGACAATCGTGACGTTATTTATGGAGTAGTAAAAAATTGTTTTAAAGAACCAGTTAAAGATGCTGTTGTAAAATTAGTGGAAGTTGTTTGTGAACATGGTAAAGAAGAAAGAAGACCAATTGGTCATACTTTTACAGATAAAGAAGGCGAATTTGTATTTGGACCACTATGTCCTGGTAAAGAATATGCTCTTCAAATCTGGGTAAACGATACTAAAAAAATCAAAATTTGTGCTAAATGTCATCATGAAGGAAAATGCCTAAAAGGTGAAAAGTGCGACAAATGTGATTGCTTTATTGACGATTGTGACAAATGCGAAAAATGCGAAAAGCATGAAAAAGAAGAATGCAAGTAATTAATTTATGTGACAAGAGGGTCGTCCCTCTTGTCACACTTGCTTACATCATTCCTATTTTTTTAGCAAATTGTTTTCCTTTTTTCATTAGTTTTTTCTTATTCATCATATCAGATTCTGCATACATCATCATTAATCCAGTTGTAATCAATCCACCAATCATAACACCTTTTACAAATTTCATTTTCCTCACCTCCAACAGTTGCTATCTTAAATATTTTTTAGTTATATTTCTATTTTCTCTTTTTCTTGTTACTTTTATACTGTTTTATATATATTTTAAAAATGGAATATATTTCATGGATAGCTATCGTAGCTAAAAAAACTCCAAAACATTTTTTTAAGATTCCCACATCTATATGAATAGATATATTCGCTCCTATAATGGCACCTAAAATTCCAAATATAGATATAAAAAGAGCTAATTTCATATCTATATTTTTGTTCTTTAAATTTACAATAATTGCTACAATGGAAGTTGGAATAAAAAAAATTAGATTAGTTGCTTGTGCTATATGTTGCTCAATTCCTATTAAAAAGGAAAGAAGAAAAATTAAAATCGTTCCTCCTCCCATTCCTGTTCCACTTACAATTCCTGATACTAATCCTATTAATATTTCTGACATTTCTCCTCCAGAATCAAGTTATCATTTTATAAGACACATAAATTAAAAAAACTGTAAATACTATTTTTAATATTTTTTCTGGTAATTTTTTTAATAACTTTGCACCTATATATCCCCCTATAGCCCCTCCTATTGCACACAATCCTGCTACTCTCCAGTCAATAAAATTCCCTTTATAATAGAAAAAACTACTTGTTATAACCATTGGTAAAATACAAAAAATAGAAGTTCCTCTCGCTTTCGTATCATCTACATCTAACAAATAAATAAAAGCTGGAACTAATATCATGCCTCCACCTGTAGAAAACAATCCACTTACTACTCCTGCTAATAACCCAATTATCATTTTTTTAATCATACTAAAAACCTACTTTTTAATAGATTTCCCTATTTTTTTACTTTTATACTTAAAAATGAGACAGTTCAAACCTGTCCCCTTTTCTTATTTCTCAATCTGGATTATAGTATTTGGTCCCCAACATCTTATCTGGCAAATATTGTTGTTCTACTTGATGTCCTGGAAAATCATGTGGATATAAATACCCTTGACTATATCCTAATTCTTTCATTTTTTCGATTGGTGCATTTCGTATATGCATTGGAATTTCCCCTGTGTCTTTTGTTGCTACATCTTCCAAAGCTTGATTAATTCCTAGATAAGTTGCATTTGATTTTTTAGAAGTAGCCACATATACTGCTGCCTCTGATAATAAAATTCTTGCTTCTGGCATGCCTATCATATGGATAGCTTGCATGGCTGAATTGGCTACAACTAAAGCATTTGGATTTGCCATTCCTACATCTTCTGAAGCACATATAACAATTCTTCTAGCTAAAAATAATGGGTCTTCTCCTCCATTTAATGCTCTTGCTAAGTAAAATATAGTGGCATCTGAATCTGATCCTCTCATAGATTTAATAAAAGCACTAATGTTATCATAGTGTTCTTCCCCATTTTTATCAAAAATAGCCTTTCTATTCTGTATACTATTTTTGATTACTTCATCTGTTAGATGAATATAACCATCTTCTCCGCATTGGCGTCGTTAAAGTAGCAACTTCTAATCCATTTAATGCAGTTCTTACATCTCCATTGCTAATCGTTGCTATTTTCTTTAAAGTCTCATCTTCTATTTCAATGTTGTATTCTCCTAGTCCATCTTTTCTTTCTAATGCATTTTTTAATACTCGATAAATGTCTTCCTCTGTTAATGGATTTAATTTGATTACCATTGACCTTGATATCAAAGCCTTGTTTACTTCAAAATAAGGATTTTCTGTAGTTGCACCAATTAAAATAACAGTTCCATTTTCTACAAAAGGAAGTAAAGCATCTTGTTGTAATTTGTTAAACCTATGAATTTCATCAATAAATAAAATGCTCTTACCAGTAGGATTTAACATAAAATTTTTAGTCTCTTCTACAACTTTTTTGATGTCTGATACACCCGAAGTTACAGCATTAATTTTATAAAATTTATATTTGGTCGTTTCACTAATAACTCTTGCTAATGATGTTTTTCCACATCCAGGAGGTCCAAATAGAATAATACTGGATAATCTATCTGCTTTTATCGTTCGATATAAGATTTTGCCTTTTCCGATAACATGTTCTTGTCCTACATATTCTTCTAGTGTTTTTGGTCTCATTCTGTAAGCTAGTGGTTCATTACTGTTCACGCTTTTCCTCCTTTATTAATTTTTTAAATTGCTAAAAAAGTTCGTCCCTTTTGGCAATTTAGACTATTTTTCAATATTCTTGTTCCTTTTCTTGCTCTCTGTCTGCTAAAATTTTGGTTCCATTAACTGTCTGCTGAGTCTCATATCGTCCATAAGCTCCATATTCAATGCATTTTTGATACAGATTATGCTGAACTTTAGATAGTAATTCAAAGTCTTCTTCTTTTGACATTTCTTCTTTTCCAATTAAATATGATGATTTGTCATATATATCTTTAGATATGGCACATCTATTTCTATAGTAATCCCATAACTGAATATAATCTAATGCCTCATTTTTGCTCTAATGCTTCTGGTCATATTCGATAGGCTAGCAGTTCATTTCTATTCATGTTCCTATTTTTTCTTTTTTATCCAAATTCTTTTTAATATATATGTTTCTATAATCAGAGGCATAATATATGCTCTATATTCTATAATACCTTGATTTTTCTTCTATAAGTGAAGATTCCATATTTTCTTCCTTTTGGCAATTTATTTTCCTAAAAGATATAGTCCTTTTTTTATCAGTTCTTCTGTTGATAATTCATTTTTATCCAATTTAGCAAATGCTTTTTCAATTTCTTTCTTGTTATATCCTAACACTTGAAGTGCTGCTATAGCTTCTGCTACTTTATTATTGTTTTCAATTGCCACTTGTAATTTATCTTCTGTCTCTGATTTTGTCTTGGACTTACTATTTACTTGTGCATTTATTTTCTCAATTTGCTGTTCTTTTGTTATTTTATCTTTTAATTCTAAAATAATTCTTTGTGCTGATTTTGCTCCAATACCTGGTATTTGTGTAAGTGTTTTTACATCTTCAGCAATAACAGCTAATGCAAATTCAGATGGCTCACAAACAGCTAACATCGTTAGTGCTGTTTTAGCTCCTACACCACTTACACTGATTAATAATTCAAACATTTTTAGTTCCTCTAGTGTGTTGAAACCAAAAATACTGATATCATCTTCTCTCACTTTATAATAAGTGTGTACTTTCACCATTTCTCCTATGTTCCCTATTTTTTCGATTCCTACATCTGACATAAATACTTTGTAACCCAATCCACCTACGTCAATTACAATATATCCTGTCATTTTCATTTCTATGGTTCCTTTAATATATGCTAACATTTTTTCTTTCCTTCCCCATCTAAAATTTATGTATCATACAAATAAGTTGCTTCTAAATCTGCCTCATGTGTTAATAAAGCAATTGGATATTTGGTATAGCTACTTCCGATTGCATTATAATTTTCCTTTGGTTCCGTATATCCCATATGCCAACGAATAGAATATTTTTCTTCTGGTGTTAATTTGATATATTCTGTTATCATCATCACTGATTTTTCTCCATGTCCATATGGTATTGTATCATCAACTGTATAATATGGCACTTTTTCCCATACACCTAGTGCATTTTTAGCATTTCTATAATCCACTTTGTAGAAATTCGTTTTACAAATATCATGTAATAGACCAATTATGATAATAGATTCTTCTGGTATATCAATGGGTATAATGCAATTTTGCACTTTATGTTTTAAAATCTCATATACTTTTAAACTGTGCTCTACTAATCCTCCCTCATGGTCTCCATGAAATCTTGTACTAGCTGGTGCTATGAAAAAGTCTGATTTTTCTAAAAAATTGATTAGTTCTTCTATTCCTTCTCTTTTTACTGTTTTTAATAGTTCTAAAAATTGTTCTTTCATTTTCTCTCCTCTTTCTGTTTTTATAGTGTTAATTATATAAATATATAAAATAAATGTCAAGTATTTTTACCAAATTTTTGTTCTTATCGTTTTGAATCTATATTTTAATTTTTTTCTTCTTGTCGATTAATATATTTATTGGCTCCATTTTCTTTTGATTTTGCACCTAACCTTAAGCCTTTCTCTTTCAATTCTTTCATTTTAAAAATTTTTCTATTGTTGACAATCTATCACCTTATCTCTTTCTGTTTTTTCAGTATATCATAAGACAATAGTGAAATTAATAAAAGGACTACATTATATAGTCCTTTGCATCTTATTTTAATTTACTTGATAGTCTTTTAATTCTTTCAATCGCTTCCATTGAATTTTCTTTCGTACCAAAAGCTGTCAATCTAAAATAGCCTTCTCCATGTGTTCCAAATCCACTTCCTGGTGTTCCTACTACATTTGCCTCTTCCAAAAGTTTATCAAAAAAATCCCAAGATGTCATACCTTCTGGTACTTTTAACCAGATGTAAGGAGAATTAACGCCTCCATAAACGGTAAATCCTGCTTCTTCTAAGCCATCTTTGATAATCCTTGCATTTTCTAAATAAGCCTTAATATTTTCTCTAATTTGCTTTTTTCCCTCTTCTGAGTAAATTGCTTCTGCTGCTCTTTGTACAACATAAGATACCCCATTAAATTTCGTACAAGTTCTACGATTCCATAATCTATTTAAACTAATTTCTTCTCCTGTCTTTGTATAACCTTTCAATACTTTTGGAATCACCACATAAGCACATCTTACTCCTGTAAATCCTGCTGTTTTAGAATAGCTCTTAAATTCAATAGCAACTTCTTTCGCTCCTTCTATTTCATAAATAGTATGTGGCACATTTTCCTCTGTAATAAAAGCTTCATAAGCTGCATCATATAAAATAATTGATTTGTTTTCTCTTGCATAATCTACCCATTTTTTTAGTTCTTTTTTGTTTAAGACTGTGCCAGTTGGATTGTTTGGAAAACATAGATAAATCATATCTACTTTTTCCTTTGGTAATTCTGGTATAAAATTATTTTCTGCTGTTACTGGTAAATATGTAATACTTCTTCCAGACATGATGTTAGTATCTAAGTAAACTGGATACACTGGATCTGTTATTGCAACTTTATTGCTTTGTGCAAAAATATCTACAATATTACCACAGTCACATTTTGCTCCATCAGATACAAAAATTTCATCTTCTGTAATTTCTACCCCTCTGACTTTATAATCATTTTCTACAATTGCTTTTCTTAAAAATTCATAACCTTGTTCTGGTCCATATCCTTTAAAACCTTCCGCTGTTCCTATTTCGTCTACTGCTTTGTGCATAGCCTCTAAGCAAGCTGGTACAATTGGTTTTGTAACATCCCCAATTCCCAATTTTATAATTTTTTTATCTGGATTTTCTTCTGTAAATTTTGCTACTTTCTTTGCAATTGTTGAAAATAAATAACTATCTTGTAGCTCTAAAAAATTTTCATTAATAAAACTCATTATTTTCTCCTTTTCTATCACTATTCAACTTTTATTACACTTTAATTAAAAAATATAATAAGCTTTTAGCAAACCTATCAATACGTTTGACAGTAATTCTTTTCTATATTTCTCCTTCAAATACAGTAACTGCTGGTCCTGTCATATACACATGATTATCTTCTTCATTCCATTCAATTTCTAAAATTCCTCCGAAGTAATTCTACATAGGCATGTCGTTTTGTTAATCCATTTAGACTGCAAGCAACCAGTGTAGCACAAGCACCTGTTCCACATGCTAATGTTTCTCCTGAGCCTCTTTCCCAAACTCTCATTTTGATATGCTCTTTATCTAGGATTTCTACAAATTCTACATTCGTTTTATTAGGAAATACAGAATCTACTTCCAAAATCTTACCGTACCTTTCAACATCAAAAGTTTCCATATCTTCTACAACTGTAATCGCATGAGGATTTCCCATTGATACGCAAGTAAAATTAAATTGTTTGTCCATTGCTTTTACTTTTAAATTTTGTACTGGTTCCTCAATTGCCATAACTGGTATTTTTTCTGGTGAAAATATGGGTTCTCCCATATCTACTCTAACAGTTTCTACTTTGTTATTTGTTACATTTAATTTTAATGTTTTAACACCAGCTAATGTTTCAATCATCACCATTGTTTTATCTGTTAACCCTTTATCATATACGAATTTTCCAACACAACGTATACCATTTCCACACATTTCCGCTTCGCTTCCATCTGAATTAAACATCCTCATTTTAAAATCTGCTACATGACTCTTACAAATTAGAATTAGACCATCTGATCCAACACCAAAGTGCCTATCACTAACAGATTGAGCTAGCGATGATTGGTTTTCTATCTCTTGATGAATAGCATCCATATACACATAATCATTCCCTAACCCTTGCATTTTTGTAAATTTCATCATTTTTCCACCTTCTTTAGGTACTAATAAGCAATGAATATACTCATATCTCATCGTCTAGTATTCTATCATATGTCTATTTCTTTGTAAAGAGTCATGTTACTTGCATTTATATCTTAATTTTTTATGAATTCTATTCCTTTGTTAAACTTTTTGTTGTATAATGGAGAAGATAGTGTAAAGTAATCTATGAAAAAATGAAATATGGAAATAATTTCCATA
>CASDJM010000024.1 GCA_949280815.1 uncultured Clostridia bacterium
AAAAATGAACCCTCCTTGCTAAACATTTTTGTCTAACAATTTGGGTTCACTTCACTTCATTGTTACTATAAAGAATATACAAATTTTTAAGACAAGAAGATAGTAGAGTTGAACAGTAACATTTTTTTGATAAAAAACGATAAAAAGTGCTTGACATTGCGAAATTTCAAATATATAATACTAAAAAAGCACATTTTGGAGGTATACAAAACACATATGCAAAATGAAAATGTATTTTATACGACAAATCAATATAATAATTTAACAGATGAGCAAATAGTATCTCTAATCAAGCAAGGTGACGAAAAAGCCTTATCTTATTTATTGGAAAAATATAAAAATTTAGTCAATATAAAGGTGGGAAAATACTTTATTATAGGTGCAGAAAGAGAAGATATTGTCCAAGAAGGGATGATAGGGCTATTTAAGGCGATAAAGAATTTTGATGTAGAAAAGCAAAATACCTTTAAATCTTTTGCTAATATTTGTATTGAAAGACAACTAATAACAGCTATAAAAAGTTCCAATCGTCAAAAGCATATGCCACTTAATTCGTATTTATCATTAAATACAGCAGCTTATGATAATAATGAAGAAGATAGTGTGGAATTCATCGATACTTTTGATAGCAAAACCATAGAAGACCCATTAGAAACTGTTATGAAAAAAGAATATTACACAGAAGTTGAAAATGCAGTAAATAAATCGCTAAGTAAATTTGAAAAACAAGTTTTAGATCGATTTATCAAAGGAGAAAGCTATTTAACCATTGCACAAAAATTAGATTCTCCAGTGAAATCAGTAGACAATGCGATACAAAGAATTCGCAAAAAAGCAATTAAAAATATGTTTAATGAAAATGAAGAACAATAGTGGGCAGATTAATATTTATAGAATTTGATGTGCAGAGTTCAGCCCACGTTTAATTGTTCGCCCGCGAAAATTGCGAAGCAATTTTCTGTGGAATGCTTTCTATTATAGGAAGTTCGGAGAACTTTCCTATAATAGAACAATAGTGGGCTGATTAATATTTTATAGAATTTGATGCATAGAGTTCAGCCCACGATAAATTTTTCGAAGACAAACAAGAACGTGGCACGAAATATATTTTAAAAGGTCAAAATATATTTTATGCCACGTTTGTTATTCTGATAATTAAATTATGGGGCTTCCAACGGGAATTGAACCCGTGACCTCTACCTTACCAAGGTAGCACTCTACCAACTGAGCTATGGAAGCATGTCTTATTAAAGATTTCTTAGCTGTTTGAGTATAACAAAAAGTGATACTGTACGTTCTCCTTTGAGACGTTTTTAATGTTTTTTTAGAAACATATCTTAAAAAGACTTGTTCATTATACAACAAGAATTTCAAAAAGTAAATAATTTCTATTGACTTTTTTCAAAAAAAATATTAAAATTATTTCATAAGTAAAAGCGAGTAAGAGAAAAGTAAGATAAAGGTTACTTCAAGAGAGAATTAGTCAAATGGCTGGAAGCTAATTCAAGAGAACATATCTGAAAAACTAACTCTTCTAAGCTTCTAGTGAACAAGCTAGACGGAAAAGAACCGTTATCTTCTTAGAATTAAGTGAAAAGTAGGATGGAACCGTGTAAATAAAGCACTCCTATGGATGATAATATTTATCCATTGGAGTGCTTTTTGATGATGATTTTTGGGGACGCAGTCAAAAAATTATCGTCAAATAGCAAAGCAAATTTTCGCGGACAGACAATTAAACGTGGGTTGAATTCTATATATTAAATTTTATAAAATATTAATCAGCTCACTATTGTTCTTGTATAGGAAAATACATATATAATAGGAAGTTTAGATTATTGTTCTATTATAATGACAAAAACGATGATTTTTTGACTGCGTCCCCAAAATCATCACAAAGGAGGAATTTTTATGATTAAAGTTTCATTAAAAGATGGTTCAATTTTAGAAGTGCAAGAAGGAAGTTCTATTTTAGAGGTAGCTAAAAAAATTAGTGAAGGACTAGCAAGAAATGCTACTTGCGGAGAAATAGATGGACAAGTAAAAGATTTAAGATATGAATTACAAGAAGATTGTAATTTAGTGATTCATACCTTTCAAAATGATGATTTGAATGGAAAAAAGGCATATTGGCATACGACTTCTCATATTATGGCACAAGCAGTTAAAAGACTATTTCCAGAGGCAAAAATTGCAATAGGACCAGCTATTGACGAAGGTTTCTATTATGATTTTGATGTCGAAAAACCTTTTACCGATGAAGATAAGGCAAAAATAGAAGAAGAAATGAAGAAAATCATCAAAGAAAATATAGAAATTGAGAGATTCTCTTTGCCAAGAAAAGAAGCATTAGAATTAATGAAAGACGAACCATACAAAGTAGAATTAATTAAAGATTTACCAGAGGAAGAAGAAATTAGTTTTTACAAACAAGGAGACTTTACCGATTTATGTGCAGGACCCCACTTAGAGAGCACTGGAAAGGTAAAAACAGTTAAAATTTTATCTTCCTCAGGTGCTTATTGGAGAGGTAGCGAAAAGAATAAAATGCTACAAAGAATTTATGCTATTTCTTTTCCAAAAGCAAGTATGTTGCAAGAACATCTAGACTTCTTAGAAGAAGCTAAACAAAGAGATCACAGAAAAATTGGAAAAGACTTAGAAATATTTATGACACATCCATTAGTAGGAGCAGGACTTCCTATGTATTTACCAAATGGAGCAACCATTAGAAGGTTGTTAGAAAGATACATTCAAGATAAAGAAATCTCTTTAGGCTATAATCATGTTTATACACCATCACTTGCTAACGTAGATTTATATAAAACTTCAGGACATTGGGATCACTATAAAGAAGATATGTTTCCTGTTATGAAAATGGAAAATGAAGAGATGGTTTTAAGACCAATGAACTGTCCTCATCATATGTTAGTTTATAAAAATAAACTACATTCTTATCGAGACTTACCAATTAGAATTGGGGAACTTGCCCATGATTTTAGATATGAATCAAGTGGTAGTGTATGTGGATTAGAAAGAGTACGTCAAATGTGTCAAAACGATGCCCATCTATTTGTTAGACCAGACCAGATTAAAGAAGAAGTTGGTAAAGTTTTAAAATTAATCGTAGAAGTCTATCAAAAAGATTTTGGTTTTCCATCAGAAGCATTCCAATATAGATTATCCTTACGAGATAAACACAATAAAGAAAAATATATCGACAATGACAAAATGTGGGAAACAGCAGAAAGTCAGTTAAGAGAAATTTTAACAGAATTAGAAATACCATTTTATGAAGCAGAAGGAGAAGCAGCTTTCTATGGACCTAAAATTGATATCCAAATAAAAACTGCCTTAAATCATGATATAACCATTCCAACCTGTCAATTAGATTTTGCCTTACCAGAAAGATTTCAGCTTGAATATATTGGAGAAGATGGCGAAAAACATAGACCAGTCGTAATACACAGAGCAATTCTTGGAAGTTCGGATCGATTTATCTCTTTCTTATTAGAAGAAACAAAAGGATTTCTTCCAACTTGGTTGGCACCAACACAAGTCAAAATTTTACCAATCACAGACAATCAACATGAATATGCTTACCAATTAAAAGAAAAATTGGTTCAAGAAGGTGTGCGTGTGGGAGTAGATGACAGAAACGAAAAAACAGGTTATAAAATTAGAGAAGCACAACTAGAAAGAATTCCTTATATGTTAGTAGTAGGGGCTAAAGAAGTAGAAGAAAATACAGTAGCAGTTCGTTCAAGAAAAGAGGGCGATGTTGGAACTATGGCAGTTGATGAATTTATAAAGAAAATTGTAGACGAAATAAAAAACAAAAGCAAGTAAAAAGATGTGGCGAGTTTGGTGGCGAGTTTGGGACAGGCACAAACTAACCACAAATAACGAATGGCGACTTTGTGCCTGTCCCAAACTCGCCACCCCAAACTCGCCATCGCAAATAAAAAAGGAGAAGATTAATTATGAAAATAGGTATTGTAGGTCTACCAAATGTAGGCAAAAGTACGATGTTTAATAGTATTACAAAAGCAGGAGCTGAATGTGCTAACTATCCATTTTGTACGATAGAGCCAAATGTAGGAGTGGTTCCTGTGCCTGATGAGAGATTAGATGAATTGACAAAAATGTATCAGCCACAAAAAACAACGCATGCTGTGATTGAATTTGTTGATATTGCAGGACTTGTGAAGGGAGCAAGTAAGGGAGAGGGATTAGGAAATAAATTTTTATCCCATATTCGTGAAACAGATAGTATTTGTGAAGTGGTTCGATGTTTTGATGATTCTAATGTGGTTCATGTGGATGGAAGTGTTGACCCAATTCGAGATATTGAAACGATTAATTTAGAGTTGATTTTTGCAGATATTGAAACGATTAACAAACGATTAGATAAAGCAAGAAAAAATTTAAAAGCTGATAAAAAATATCAACAAGAGATTGATTTATTAGAGAAAATAAAAGAAAATTTAGAGAATGGGATATCAGCAAGAGCTATTGATTTCAAGGAAGAAGAACAAGAGTTAGTAAAAGAAATGTTTTTGCTTACAACTAAACCTATTTTGTATATTGCTAATATTTCAGAAGAACAGTTAGAAAATGCTGAGAATGATGGAATGGTTCAAAAAGTAAAAGAATATGTGGCAAAGGAAAAGGCAGAAGTGATACCGCTATGTGTGAAAATAGAAGAAGAATTGTCTGGATTAGAAGAAGAAGATAAAAAAGAAATGCTAGAAGCACTTGGCTTAGCAGAATCTGGTTTAGACAAAGTGATTAAGAAAAGTTATGATTTGTTAGGATTGATGTCATTTTTAACGGCTGGTGAACCTGAAGTAAGAGCTTGGACTATAAAAAAAGGAACCAAAGCACCACAAGCTGCTGGAAAAATCCATTCTGATATTGAAAGAGGTTTTATTAAAGCAGAGGTTGTTTCCTATTCTGATTTAATGAATGAGGGGTCTATGGTAAATGCTAAGGAAAAGGGATTAGTTCGTTCAGAGGGAAAAGAATATATTATGCAAGATGGCGATATTGTACTATTTAAATTTAATGTGTAAAAAACGTAATAGACTTGTAATAAAAATGTAATTTAAAAAATAGAAAAAACTATTGACATATTATTTTTTTAAGTATAAAATAATAATTGATGACAAAAGAATTGATTTATATATTTTTTATTAAAAACACTTGAATTATATATAAAAAAATAGTATAATTGAAGTCAATTAATAGAATACTAATAAAGAATGTATAAAAAGTAAGGAGAATTGATATGAAGAAATCAAATTTAGTTAAGTTATTTTCAATTTTATTAATGAGTGTAATGGTAATAATGTTTAGTACTAATGTATTAGCAGCAGATGACAATGGTTTTAATCAATTAACATTAAATAATTCTACAAGTACTGGTAATAATACTAATACTGCAAATACTAGCAATACTACAAATACAAATACAAATACTAATACCAATACAAATACGAACACTAGAAGTACCAATAATACAAATATAAATAACACAAATACAGCAAGCAATACTAATAATGCAAATAATACTAATCATTCAAGTATATATAATAATACAAATTTACCAAAAACAGGTATAGAAGATTCTATTCCAGTAGCTATGTTAATAGTAGTATTTGGAATATCAGCTATATATGCATATAAGAAAATTAAAGATTATAGAAATATATAAATAAAATAGATAAAATCAAAAAAGCTTTTTTATAAGAGCTTTTTTTGATTTGCTTTTAAAATAATACGGTTAGAGTTGAAGTTATTGCAAGTAACAAGGGTTAAAGTCTTTTGATTTTGCTCATAATCAAAAACAGGAGAAAGGTCCGAATCTTCTACTTCATATAAATCATAAACAAAATAAACATATTCGATTCCATTATTATCAAAGATATGAATTTCATCATTTAGAGACAAATTAGATAATTTACTAAAAAATAAGGAATTGTCATAATTATGACCAGCTATACAGATATTTCCGTTTTGATTAGGTGTGTTACCATAAAATTTGCAGGGGGCAATTTTTAACAAATCTTCTGTTAAATGAGAAAAGACAGGATAGTATAAATCAATTTTTGGTATTTCAATGATTCCGAAATAGACCATTAAATATTTCTGAATTTTCATTTTCTTCTGGTGAACTATATAGGCGATGAATATTGTAATTAGTAATTAAGTCATTGGATAAATTTTCTTGTTTTTCTAAGTAGGAAAGATACAAAGCACTAGAGAAAATGGATATAATTATAATGAAAATCGAAAAAATAAATTGGAATCGGAACCAATTTTTCTTATTGGGTAATATTTCTGAAATGTATGTGGAATTGGGTTGGAGAGAGGAGTCATCTTGTTCGAAGTCAAATTTTGTGTTTAAAATTTGACTTACTTCTTTTTTTGACCCTGTGCTTAAAATCTGATTTATCGTTTTCTTTAATTTGGTATTTAAAATCTGGTTCATAACAAGTTTATTGTGTACAAAAAAATACAAAAAAATACGAAAAAAGACCTTTATTATTTACTTTGTTTTTGCCAATTGTGGCATGATTTCGAATTTAATTTCAAAACAGGTAAAATCATATAATTCATTTTCTTCTAAGCAATCTAAGTAAATATCAAATTCGTCTAAATTTCTACAAGCTGCTATAATAATAGGATTTAATTCATATTTAAACATTAATTCTAATCCTAAATCTAAGGCTTTTGTAATAGAACCTTTTTCTTTTTCTCGAATTAAATGAAAGCTTTCTCTAAATCTAGCAAGGGCAGAGTTTTTGAATCGACTTAAAGGAAGTATATATAAATCATTGATGACCTCTTGTAAAGTTTGATATTTGTGGTCAGATTTCTGATAAATAGCTTCTACTTCAGAGTAGAAGAATGGTAAAAATGCCTTTTGTTCTTTCTCAGAAATGATTAAAGTATTGTTATCATGTGGTTCAAGTTCGATATCAATTTTTGTTTTTTCATTGGTAGTATTGTAATTATTTATAAAAGTATGGCTTTTCTTTGCTTTTTTATTTGAAACTTTTAGTGATAGGGCAATGGCAGAATTTAAAACGGAAGAGCTTGTATTTTCAAATTTTAAAATTTTATGGGTTAATTCATCTCGTTGTTTATTATATTCTACTAAATTTGCTTTTATTTCGTTTTTATTATTTTCACTACTTTTATGATATAAGGTAAGGGTTTCTTCTAAATCGTTTTTTAATTGAGAAGCAAATTGTTGAATGGTATTGATTTCTTCAAATAGTTTTTTTAAGGAAGAAATCGTTTCATAAAAGTTTTCTAATTTCTTTTTATTTATCGAATCTGTTACTTCAACTACATTATTAGTGATAGCAAGAAGATTATTTTTTTTATTTTCATATAATTCTATGATTTGTTTGATGTTTTCTTTTTCTATTTCTATATTATTTGTTAAATTACTTTTTATTAAATCATCTAATATGTCAAAATGATAAAAAAGCATAATACCCTCCAAAATCTTTTGTAATCTGATTAATTCTCTCTTTCTATTATAACAGAAAAAAAGATAAAAAATATTACATTTTTGTTACAGAGAATATATTTTAATTTTGGTTTTCATAAACTCCTCCTAAGTGGCATTTTTATATTAGAATAAATGAAACTTAAAAGAAGATAGGCTTTCTTTTTTTGTCATATTATGTTAAAGTAAAAAAGAAATTGGGAGGAATTACATGGAAAAACTAGAAAAAGATAATGATAAAAAGATAAAAAGTAATCTTATAAAAAATTCTATACCAACAATAATAACTTTTATCTTATAGGATGTATTTACCATGATAGATACGATGTTAATCGGTTCAATAAATGATGAAACAATATACACAGCTTCCTTATCTGCAATAAATGTAACAGCAAGAGTTATGCTATTTATATCAGCAATAGCAAGGGGAATGATTGTAATAGTGATAGCGCAATATACTCAAAATATTAGAGATGTTTATGCAGGAGGCTTACGAGGAAGTGGAGATACTAAATATATAGCAAAATATACGATATTGACAGATGTATTCTTAAAAGTAATATTATCCTATATTTGTGTACTATATGGGAAAATCAGTCTTAGATGGACTTATGGGTGAAGCATATGTTGATAATTTAGAAAATCCTACCATTGCCTATTTATTAGTTAGACAGTACTGTTTTATAAATGGTGATAGCAAATCTGAATTAGCAAAGCAAGTATTTAAAAATCTTCCCAAAACTTGTAAAAGGATTATTGCTAATAGTGATTGGAGTGAGAATATTGAAAGCACCTATCATCATTTTGAAAAAAGCAAGAGATATTCTTTAAAAAAGGAAAATAATCAAAGCAGATAATGAAAATCCAAAACAAATGTTGATAACAGATGATTATAAGAATAAAGGAATAGGTGTATGTTGTTTTAGAAATGATGAAATTGTTGGAATTTGTAGTTCGAATATTATTTATAAAGATGGTATAGAGATTAATATAAGAGTTAAAGAAGGATACTTCATTAGAGTTAGCTAAAAAGTTAGGATATAACTATGATTCCGAATATACGGTATACAAAATTAATGAATAAGAATCCTTTACAAAAGTTATATTTGTGAAAGGATATGGATATAATAATTAAGAGTGGAGGAGATAGAAATGTTAAAAATGATAGAATTACCCTATCCAATCAATGCTTTAGAGCCTTACTATTCAGCAGAAACCTTAGATTTACACTACAATATACTATACAAAGGATATGTAGACAATACCAATCAAACAGAAGAAAAGCTAGAACAAGCAAGAAAAAACAATGAATTTTCCAATATTAAATGTTTAGAAAAAAATTTAAGTTTCTTTGGTTCAGGAGCTATTTTACATGAATTATTTTTTACGAATATGGGACCAGCGATTCCAACGGAGCCAAGTACAGAATTAATGGAGAGAATGGTAAAAGATTTTGGAAGTTATGATAATTTTAAAAATCAGTTTAATGCAGCAAGTGCAGCAGTAGAAGCTTCTCGGCTGGTGTTTATTAGTTTGGGTTCCTAAATGGAATAAGCTTGAAATATTACAATGCGAAAAACACCAAAACCTTACTTTATGGGGCTGTCAGCCATTACTAGTTTTAGATATGTGGGAACATTCTTATTATCTTCAATATAAAACAAAAAGACCAGAGTATATTAATGCTTTTTGGAATATCGTTAATTGGAACGAAGTCAATAAACGTTTTTCAAAAATAAAAAATAGTTAATTATAAAGATTTATTATATTTTTTATTTCAGTGACTCTTAGGCTGCAAACAGACTGTAATTTGTTGGTTCCCTCGAATAGTCACTTTATAAAAAATATAATAAATCTTTAAATAAATAATAGTTGAAATTAGGCAAACTCAATTGCCTTTTTTTATTATTTATGGTAAATTATGAGAAGAGGTGATAATTATGTTAGAAAACATTGAGGTTTTAAATCATAACTGTATTAAATTTGATAAAGAAAAGATTATCTATACAGATCCATTTCAATTAAAAAAACAATACAATGATGCTGATATCATATTAATTACGCATTCTCATTATGACCATTTTTCAGAAGAAGATATTGAAAAAGTAAGAAGTGAAAATACGATTATTTGCATTACAAAAGACTTATATGATAGGACGCTAGAGCTAGGATTTTCAAAGGAAAACATCATAACAGTAGAGCCAAATTACACTTATCAAATTTTAGGAATTGAGATAAAAACGATTCCAGCTTATAATACCAATAAAAAATTCCATCCAAAGGAAAATAATTGGGTTGGCTATTTGTTAAATTTACAAGGCAAGGTATATTATGTGGCTGGAGATACTGATATTACCGAAGAAAATAAAAAAGTTAGTTGTGATGTTGCTTTTGTCCCAGTAGGTGGAACGTATACAATGGATAGCAAAGGAGCAACAGAATTGATAAATGAAATAAAACCAACAATCGCTGTTCCTGTTCATTATGGAAGTGTTGTGGGAGAAGAAAGAGATGCCGAAATGTTTGTACAAAATTTAGAAGAAGGAATTGAAGGAAAAATTCTTATAGGAAAGGAAATGTAATAAGGAAGAGGAGTATTTAGAATTTGCAAAGGGATAGCAAAAGAAGCAGGAAAAATTATATTGAAGTATTTTATCCATAACTTTTAACTGCAATTAGAATTTCATAATTTCATAAATTCCCAAAGCAACAGAAAACACATAACAGCAAACCAAAGGAAAAGGTAACTTAAAACCAGTTGCTCGATGTAATTGAAAAAAGCTAACACAAAAATTAAACACTTCGCTAATCATAATAGCCAAAAGATAACCAGTCAAACCAAAAGAAGGCAACAAAAAATACAAAACACCAATCGTCAATACCAAATCTAAAATATTACAAACCATAACGCCAAATTGCTTATTGAGACCTTTTAACATGCTATCTATAATGTTATCTGGGTACATAAATAAAATAAGCGGAGAAAGTATTTTAATGTACGTAGCACATGATAAATTTTTAAATATCATAAGACTAATTTCATTGGCAAACAAAAAGAAAATAATAGAAATGCTAATAGAGAATAGAGAGGTAACCAAAAATATTTTTTGACAAACCTCTAATATTCTCTTTTTATACTGATTTGCCATTAAACTAGCAAATTCAGGTATGAGTAAATTGCTAAAAGATTGGATAAACACATTAGGAAACATAAGAACAGACATTGTCATTCCATTAATTTTTCCATATTCAGATAAGGCAATACTATAAGGAAATCCAAATAACACTAAACGACTAGGAATGATAAATTGTTTTAAAGTGGACAAACCAGAGCGAATATAGGAAGTAATAGAAACAGGAAAGGTTATTTTTAAAATTCTTCTTTTAAAAGTAATATTGGTAATTGCTCTTTTGCAATATTTAAGCTTATCTATTTGGTATAAAACTAGTAACAAAGAACAAGAACAAACTTCAGAAATGACGTCAGCTAAAATCAGGCAAACACAAATTGATTCGACAGTTTGATTGGCATAAAAGTTTAATAATAAAATAGTAGCAAGGATTTTGACAAGTAATTCAAATACTTGAGAAATAGCACTTTTATATGCTTTTCTAACAGCAGAAAAATAACCATTGATTACACTGGAAATAGCAATAAAAGGCAATCCGATTGCTATGAAATAAAGAGGTGTACATGATACGGTTGAATTTAACCAATTCTGCGAAATGATAGGGGAGAAAAATAAAACAAGTAAACTACTTCCGATTCCTAGTAGTACAGAAAAGAAAAGGCAACTTTTGACGGCTTTTAAACCATCGAAAAAATTCCCTTTCGCAAATTGTTCCGAAACAAGGCAAGTACAAGCAAGACTTAATCCAGAGGTGGCTAAGGTAATAGCAAATAGGTAGACAGACATGACTAGACTAAATACACCAACCGCTTCTGAACCAATTTTGTTAGAAATATATAGATTAAATACCATTCCTATGCTTTTCATGATAAAGGCTGTGATGGTTAGTATGATTCCATTGATTAAAAAAATTTTTGTTTTTCTCAAAATATCACCATTTAATAAGTATGTTTTTTGGTTGTTATTCAGACCTAAATATTGAACGATAATACTAGTTTTTATGGAAATAGGTATAAACCACTAGTAATTATATGTTTTTTGTGATATAAAGAAAGTAATGCAAGAATCTATAAAGTTTTATCAAGAAAATTTGGAATTTAAGATAGTACTAACTGAATTTGCCATTTTAGACCCAGATAAAAATAGAATTATTATATCATCATAATAAAGAGAGGGAAAATAGTATGAAAGTTATAGCAGGTTGTGTCATCAGAAAAGATAACAAAATATTAATGGTAAAAGAAGCATCAAAGAGATTTTATGGACAATGGAGTTATCCAGCGGGGAAGGTAGAAGAACTAAGAGGATATGATGTTAATATAAAAGCAATTTATACTCTGAAAAACAATAATATCTATCCATTAGAAATATTTGATACTAACAATTATAATACTTAGGGATAAGGAGTTGTAGTAATTATGAAAATAGGAATGGATGTAGATGGTGTTATATTAGATTATGAAAAAGTTCTAAGAACCTACGGAGATTTATACGATTTTATAGAATTAAAAAAAGATGGAATCATCAATAGAAATGAACACTATTTAAGAAATAGATATAATTGGACAGATGAAGAAAGAATGAATTTTATTAATCAATATTTTATGAAACTATCAAAACAAGCAGAATTAATGCCAGGAGCGAAAGATGTGATTCATTTATTACAAAAAGATGGACATGAGCTAATTGTGATTTCTGCTAGAGGTGTAACAGTAGAAGGAATGCAAGATGTCGCAAGAGAAAAATTTGAGCGAGAGAATATTACTTTTTCAAAGTATTATTGGAAACAAGAGGATAAATTAGAAATAGCTGAAAAAGAAAAGATAGATTATATGATTGATGATAATTTTGATATCTGTAAAAAGTTATCTGAAAATGGGATTAAAACGATTTATTTTAGGGATAAGGATATGAAAAAACTAGAGAATGAAAATGTGATAGAGGTGAGTAACTGGGGAGAGATTTATAGGATTATAAAAAATAGAAAATATGTTCAAAATAGCTTGTAAAAAAATAAATATCAAACCAGAAAACTGCATTATGGTAGGGGATAAATACAAAGTAGATATTGAAGGAAGCATAAATATGGGGATGAGAGGAATATGGATTAATAGAAAAAAGAAACTTCAAACTATAAATATATGATAAATGAATTATCTGAATTATTCAAATATCTATAAAACTAAAATAAAAACCAAAAACAGCTTTCAAAATTTACATAATTTCATATTATATATAAAAGTAGTATGAAAGGAGGAGTAGATAAATTTTGGAAGTAAAAGGTAAGAAGATAGGATTCGTATTAACTGGTTCGTTTTGCACCTTTCGAAAAACCATACCAAAAATGAAAGAACTAATCCAAAAAGGAGCAGAAATAATACCAGTTATGTCATACAATGCTTATTCGATGGACACAAAATTTGGGAAAGCAAAAGATTTCATAGAAGAAATAGAGAACATAACAGGCAAAGAAATTATCCATACCATTCCAGATGCTGAACCCATTGGACCTAAAAAATTAACAGATATTATGGTCATTGCACCATGCTCGCGGAAATACCATGTCAAAACTAGCTTGTGACATCATTGATACACCAGCGACAATGGCAGCAAAATCACATTTGAGAAATCGGTTATCCCTTAGTAATTGCCCCATCAACTAACAATGGACTAAGTGGAAATGCCGAAAATCTAGGAAGATTATTAAATAGAAAAAATTATTATTTTGTTCCATTTAGACAAGATAATCCCATTACAAAACCAAGGTCTATTGTATTTGATTTTGAATATCTCATAAAAACAATAGAATATGCTTTAGATGGCGAACAAATTAGCCCAATATTATTATAAGTAAGTATTTAAAACTATAAAAGTTTATGTGTTTTTATTTGTAACACCCAGCTACGGATAAAAAGCACATAAACTTTTTGACTATGTTACTTTCTTTTGGATTTGAAATTTCACATAAGGTAGGATTACCACCTAAATATACCTTAAATAAAGAAAAAATATTTGAATATGATGAGGATATTATAGAGAATACTATATATTATAAATATAGCTTTATCTATAACGAAGGCATCTGTCAAATAGTGGATGATAAATTTTTAGTATTGAAATAAAGATATTTTTTAGGATATTAATTATAATGATACCGTTATGGTAAGCAATGCTGTCAATTTAAGGTGTAATCTATTATTTTTTTACACCTTGTGTGTCGCAACCTTCTAATTTTAAGGATGGTAGGTTGCTCCAATCGCACTCGCTTTGCTTGTTTAGTCGCTTACGCGGTGCTACAAAAATAATAGATTACACCTTAAATTGACAGAATTGTTATGGTAAGGAGGAGTACATGAAAGACAAAATTTGCATTGGGAAAATATTTGCTTACTTTGTCATATACAGTTTTTTAGGATACCTCATTGAAACCCTATTTGGTATCTTAACAACAGGACTATGGCAATGTAGGCAAAGTTTTTTATATGGACCATTTTTACGGAATTTATGGTGTAGGAGCTGTCATTATTATTGTGTTTTCACAATACTTTAACAAAAACAATTTTACATTATTTCTAGGTGGCTATTTGATAGGTTCTATAACAGAATACTTAACTAGTTTTTTGGTAGAAATAGTAATGCACACAAAATGGTGGGATTATAGTAATAATATCTTAAATATAAATGGTAGAATTTGTTTGCTTTATTCTGCGTTTTGGGGAATTCTAACGATATTTTTAGTAAAAAAATTCAATCCTTTTCTAGATCAAATAATCAATAAAATAGAAACTAGAATATCACGCAAATTGGCAAAAGGATTTCTTTCTTTTATGGTTATCTTTCTTATGTTTGATTGTGTGCTAACTTGCTATGCTCAAGATATGTTTGTTACAAGAATGGTAATTCAGAAAAATATAAAAACAGAAGATTTTGAAAGAAGAGAAGCGGTCTATCAAAAATTGGAGGAAAAGAATTCTTTACTTACATTTATTAATACTTATTGGGATGATGAAAAGATGCTAAAGACTTTTCCCAATATGAAGATTGAAGATGTGAATGGCAATGTGATATATTTGGATAGTTTATTGCCAGAAATTCAGCCTTATTATAGGAAGGTATTTGAAAAATAGAATAATCTATTATATAATCAAAAAGGGAGGTCATTCATGAAAATATATTTACTAAGACATGGGCAAACAGATTGGAATAGAGATGGTAAATTTGCATATAATAAAAATCTTGTATTAAATAAAACTGGAATAAAGCAGGCAGAAGAGGCAAGGAAAGTGCTAGAAAATTTAGATTATGATTTAGCAGGACTTTTTAGATGAAATACTTCCAGAATCAAATATATTAGTCTGTAAGTTGCTCCAATCGCACTCGCTTAAAGCTCGTTTAGTCGCTTACGCGGTATTTCAAAAATAATATAATAAGCTTTTTCACTAAAAAGAAAAGAGCAAGGCTGACCAGTAACAATGGCAATAAAAAAAACGAACATTTTTTCCAAAAAGTATTGACAAGGAAAAAATGTTCGTGTATAATCATCTTAACAAGCAAACAAAGTTTCTAAAAGGAGATGATTATATATGAAAATAAAAATAGTAAACAAAAAGAAATTTATAAGGAGTTTGGTTATTTTAATAGGATTGATGATTCTTACACTATTAGGAATCAATAGAACTTATTCAAAGACAGAAGTAGCATATCGAGAAGATTATATTATAAAAGGTGATACCTTATGGTCTATTGCTGAAAAGGAAGTAAGTACAAATGAATACTATAAAAATAAAGATATTAGAGATGTTATGTATGAAATTAAGGAAATTAATAATCTACAAAATGGAAATTTAGAAATAGGGCAAAAAATATTAATTCCAAATATATAAAAAGAGATTGCCCCAAAAGGCAATCTTCTATATATCAGCTAGTGGATTACTTTCAACAGCATTACGAACTTGGTCATTACTAACATGTGTGTATATTTCAGTAGTAGAAATACTTTCATGTCCTAGCAATTCTTGAAGAGCTCTAATATCAACTTGTCCATATTGATACATCAAAGTAGCAGCTGTATGTCTTAACTTATGAACAGAATATTTTTTAGTATCCAAACCAGCAGATTGTAATTGCTTACTTACAACATTTTCTACGGTTCGATTACTAATTCTAGTTTTTCTTTCGCTTAAGAAAAGAGCTTTTTCCGAATATTTATTATCATGTTTTATACCTTCTTTTGGTCGTACTTCTAGATAGTCAGCAATTGCTCTCATACATGCTTTATTTAAGTATATCGTTCTTTCTTTGTTACCCTTACCAATAACATTTAATTTACAATCTCCGAAATCAATATCTTGAAGATTAATACCAACCAATTCAGAAAGACGCATACCACAATTTAAAAACAAAGTAATAATAGCATAATCTCTTTCAGAATTCCTATTATCTTCATTGGAAGTAACATCTAATAATTTTTTACTATCTTCTAAAGAAAGATATTTTGGTAGTCGTTTGTCTAATTTAGGTGTTTCTAAATCTTGTGCTGGATTCGTATCAATTAATTTAGCTTTTCTACTTAAATATTTAAAAAATATGCGAATGGTTGAAACCTTTCTAGCTCTTGTTGTTGATTTACTATGATATTCACGTGTCAGATAGGAAATAAAGGCATGAATATCATCCAAGGTAATTTTCTTTATTGTATCAATTGTCATATCGTCTATTTTAATTTCTTTCAAATCGGTTTCATCTGTCATATGAAAATGTAGCTTGATAAACCTTAAAAACATCATTAAATCATAGTTATATTCTTTAATGCTATTAGGTGACTTATTTAAGATAGTAACAGAGTAATCTAAAAAAGAATTTAAAAACTCTGGGTTATCTTCTCGACTAATCATAAGTATTCATCCTTTCTAAAAATATAATTAAACTTAAATAAGATTATCAACTAATGTATGATAAAAGTCACAATCGCATGACTATCCAAATTATCATGTAATGCAAACTGATTATAGCCCAAATTATATTCTATACTTTTATCAGTTTTATTTAATAATACTATAATAACACTTTTATCAGGATTTTGAAAGGCTGATACAGAAATATTTTCAGAAAATTTATTAAAATGAATTCTTCTACTACCAGGTTTAATATATTTAGCTAAGTGTGAAATATAATAGAAAGCAGGCGTTTTAATATAATTCGTATTTTGCTTATTTATCATAATAGGACTATTACAATAATTTCTAACATGATTTGGTCCACCGCTTAAAATCTAAAACTAAGTTCCAATCCATAAAAGCATTCACGCCGTGATTGAAATCTTCCATTATTTCATAAGCATACATTTCTGCATTAAACAATTCATCTTGCGGTTTAAAATGAGAATAACCAGTACAGCCTTCTGTATGAAAGAGAAGTAGAGTAGGGAATAAATGATGCAATCTTTCTAAACTTTCAAAATGTCCACCAGTGTACCAATGAAAAGCGATTCCGTTTGGCGTAATCCAAAGCATTATGTTCGATTAGAGTTTCAATACTTCGTTCTAGTATGATATCTTTATTGTGATCCCATATCAAAAATTGTGTATTTATTCCATTTCTTTTAAAAGTAGGATGCAAATAATTTTTTAATAAATCCGCTTCTTCAGCAGAAGAATAAAGGCAAGATTCCCATATTTGTTTAGCATTTGGCTCATTTTGAATTGTCATATAAGAGATAGGAATACCATAGCTTTGATAATTAAAAACATATTTTACCAGATAATCTGCCCATAATTTTCTATACTGAGGTAATAACTTTCCGCCACTAAACAAATGATGATTATTTTTCATGAAAGCAGGAGGTGACCAAGGAGAAGATAAGAACTGAATGTTTTTATTAACATTTTGAGCCAATTTAATAGTAGGAATAACATATTGTAAGTCACGATTTATATTAAAATCTGATAAATTAGTTTTGTGTGAATAAGAATAACTATCTAAAGAAAAATCACAACTAGCAATGGAGAGTCTGCAAAATTGATAATTTAATTTATCTTTTGCAAAATATTCTTCTAGGATTTGATTGGCTATGTTTTTATCAATTTTACTTAAAACATAGCAAGTACTTTCTGTTAAGGCTCCTCCAAATCCTAGAATTTTCTGAAAGGTAATTTCTGGATTAATTCGAATGACTTGGTTTTCTATATTTTTAGAAGGAGAAGAAAACTTCAGCTTTGAGGACTGAAGGTATAAATTTCTTTTTAAATTTGTTTCTATTTTTTCGATTTCCATATTTGTATTTTATGCGATTTATGATATACTATGAGTAGATTTTTTAGAATAGTTTTTTATATTTTGCTGTCCACTGTTAAAGCTTGGCTTGTTACAGTGGCAGTATGCAGTAGCTGGTCGCTTACGCGGTGTTGAAAAAATAATATATTACGCATTAAGTTGCCGACATTTACTTGTTGACCCTGAATTGTCATTACAAAAAAAATATAATAAACTATTCATAAAATAATGCATTAGTAATAAAAAGGAAAGTGGTTTAATTGTTACATAAAAAAGGGAAGAGAGGTAAATCAAAGAAGGACGAAGAAGATTTTGTTCCAAAAGCCTTTCGTAAAAGTAAAAGAAGAGAAGAAGACGATCATGATATAGATACAAAAAGTAGAAGAAAAAGCAAAAAAGCTAAAAAACAAAAAAATAGAAAGTGGAAAAAGAGAATTCTTATTGTTATCATTATTGCTATTCTTATAATAGGTGTTATATTAGGAATTTCTGCATATTGTTGGAAAGCATTAGCAAAAGAAATGTTAGCAAATAAAAATTCCATTGTTTTAGACATGGATGGAAATGAGATTGCTAAATTAGGTTGCGAACGAAAAAATCAAACAATTGCCTTGTCTGAATTGCCAGATAATTTAAAAAATGCATATGTTTCCATTGAAGATGAACGTTTTTATAAGCATAGTGGAATTGATATCAAAAGAACTGGTGGTGCTATTGCTTCTTATGTTTTTCATTTTGGTAAATCCTCTTATGGAGGAAGTACTATCACACAACAATTGGTAAAAAATTTAACAGGAGACTCAACTGATAGTATCACAAGAAAAGTAAAAGAGTGGTGGAAAGCATGGTTGTTAGAAACTTGTTTATCCAAAGACGAAATTTTGGAGGGCTATTTTAACATTATCTATGTTGGACCTAATATGTATGGTGTAGAAACAGCAGCACAATATTATTTTAGTAAATCAGCAAAAGATTTAAGTTTAGAAGAATGTGCTTTTATAGCAGGTCTTAATCATTCTCCTAATTCTTATAATCCTTTTGAAGACGGAAATACAGAAAAAATTACTAAAAGAACGAAGACTGTTCTTGCTAAAATGTTAGAATTAAAATATATTAATGAAGAAAATTACAATACAGCTATAAATAGTGTAGACAAAGGGTTAAACTTCAAGAAAGGAACCATACCATCAGAAGATGCTGTATATTCTTATCATACAGATGCTCTTATTTTGGAAGTTACAGAAGATATCGCAGAGAAATATGACATATCAAAAACATTTGCTACGAATTATATTAATATGGCAGGATTAACAATCCATAGTACACAAGATTCAAAAATTCAGAAACAAACAGAAACAGAATTTGAAAAGCCAAAATATAGTATAGCCTCAAAAATTGGAGGTAATTCTTCCCAGGCTGCTATGGTAATCATAGATTATAAAACGGGATATGTTGTTGGTTGTACAGGTGGACTTGGAAAAAAGACACAAGCAAGGTCTTTAAATAGAGCCACACAAAGCATTAGGCAAACAGGGTCTTCCATTAAACCTTTATCAATCTTAATACCAGGGATTGATAAAAAAATTATTACAGCATCCTCTATTTATGATGATACAGAAAGAGACTTTCCAGAGGGCTATCATCCAACAGATTATAATCCACCTTTAGGTAAGGTAACAGTTAGAAGAGCAGTGGAGTCTTCTCAAAATATTCCATTTGTAGAAATTATGGAAACCTTAAAACCCAAAACGTCTATAAAGTATTTAGAAAAAATGGGAATTAGTACACTAACAGACGAAGATGAAACGTTAGTCCTATCCTTAGGAGGATTGCAAAAGGGAATCAGTCCATTAGAAATGGCTGGTGCTTATGCAACCATTGCCAATGATGGTGAATACATAGAACCAAGCTTTTATTCTAGTATTGATAATAAAACAGGAAAAACCATTGTAAAAACATCACAAAAGAAGAAAAGGGTAGTATCAAAAGAGGTTGCTTATATTGTAAAAGAAATATTGACCCAACCAGTTATCGGTACACACGGAACAGCAACCTATTGTAAAATAGCAGGAGTAGATGTAGCTGCTAAAACAGGAACGACTGACGAAAACTATGATAGATGGCTTTGTGGGTTTACTCCATATTATACAGCAGTTACTTGGTATGGCTATGATGAAAACGAATCCATAGAATACAATAAAAGAAATCCAGCAGGATTATTATGGGCAAATGTCATGTCAAGAGTACATGCTGGATTAAATAGTGCTAGTTTTGAAAAGCCAAATACAGTTTCTAGTTGTACGATATGTGCAGAAACAGGAAAAAAAGCAACCACTGGATGTCCTAATACTTATACTGAATATTTCTTGTGGCTCACGATTCCTGATTTATGTAGTAATCACACTGGTTCAGAGTTAAAAGAGAATACGAATAATACAACACCAAATAAAGTACAGGAAATTATAGAAGAAATTACACAAGATATTGATGCAGAGGATCCTCAACAAGTTCCTCAAAGCAATACTTCTACCAATAATATAAATACAACCACGAATACAAATGTGAATAATAGCTCTAATATGGTAACAACTAATAATACTTCTAGTAATACTAACAGAAATAATACAAATGTTACAAATACGAATAGTTCTAATAGTAGTTCAACTAAGAATGTATCAAATAATATGAATCGTACGAATGCTTCTACTAATACCAATGCGAACACTGCAGTAAATCAGAGTAATTCAAGTAATACAAACAGAACCAATCAATCCACTAATATGTCGACTAATGGAACTAATACAAACCGATAAGTAGTTTATGAAAGGTGTAAAAAACGTGAAACAAAATTGGAGTAGATTTTAAATTATTTAGAAGAAAAATCAAAAGAATGGAATAAATAAAAAAAAGGATATAGAATTATGGATAATAGAGAAAAATTCGAAGAATTAATTAAATATATAGAAAATCATTTAACTGAAAAAATAGACTATAGGGAATTATCAAAAATATTAGCAGTTTCAGAACAATCCATGCAAAGAATTTTTATTTTCATTACTAATATGTCTTTATCAGAGTATATTAGAAAGCGAAGACTAAGTAAGGCATACGAAGAACTAAAAAGTTCAGATATAAAAATAATAGATTTAGCTATTAAATACCAGTATGAATCAGAAAATTCTTTTTCTAGAAGTTTTAAAAATATGTTTCATATGACACCGAGTGAATGTAGAAAAAGTAATGTTGAATTTATACAATTTCCAGTTTATCAATTAAATCAGATTGATAAACCTTTCAAATATACTTATAAAATTGAAGAGATTGAGGAAATACAAATATATGGATATAAAACTTCATATGCAAAAACAAAAGAAGATTTTTTATATAGAATTAGGGAATTATATCAGAATTTAAAAGAGAGACATTTATTTGAAAAAATTGTGGAGTTAGGTATGTATGGAATTACATTCAAACAAGATGATAATACAGAGATATATTATGTAGGATGTAAGGAAAAACTTGAAAATTCTGAACAGATTACAATTAAATCTGGAAAATATGCAGTATTTGATTGTGGTGGAGCTAATCAATCAGATATTGCACCTTTAATACATAACATTTATTCACAATTCGTTTTGTCTACTAATTTAGATATAGATTTAAATTATTGCTTCGAGTATTATGAGAAAAATGATAATTGTTATCTATATATGTATATAAAAAGCTAACAAAATTCGTATGAGTTTTGTTAGCTTTTTGCTTTTATAATTATAGTATAATTGCATAAAATATAAGTAATATCTTATTGTAACTTATGGTATAGCACAGCAAAAGGAGGAATATATCATGGAAATATTAAATTTACAAGTACCAAAAAATAAGTATTTATTGGATTTTCTTGCCGAAGAAGAAAAGCGGATGAAAGAAGAAATGAAGATAAAGGATTCATGGATTCTTATACATCAATCCGTTATTGAGCAATTGTTAAGTAATGATGGATTTAAAAGTAAAGAGGGCATACAAGGACTGAATATACTTTATCGCCATATGAATAACCTGTCAGAGGAATTTGTCATTAACAATATGCTTTTTCGGAATTGGTCTGTGGTTATTGCAATTAGATACAAAAAACATGTTTTATTTGAGGAATTGTATGATGTAGATGTGATAACTACTGTGCCTAAGTATCTTATTATGCTGAAGATGAAAGCATAGAGAGGGTACGTATAGAAAATGACATAGAGGGTGTTCTATTTGGATACCCTCTATTTTTCCTATTCCATTTTCATAAAACTTTAATAATACAAACCAAAAATTATACATATTTTAAAAACGTGTATAATTTTTTTGATTTTTTATACCTATCAATTGAGAGTCTATAAATATTTTGAAAGTTTATTATATAGAAATGTCGATAAATTAACAAAATTATATAAAATCAAGAAGTTTTGTTAGCACATTAACAAAACTTGACAAAGACCTTAATATAGAATATACTTATAATAGGTGATGAAATATGATAAATAGAGAAAATTATATGAATAAATTAGCATCTTACAAAGATACAGAATTTATAAAAGTAATAACTGGCATAAGAAGATGCGGAAAATCTAGTTTATTAAAAATGTTTATGAATAAGCTAAAAGAAGAAAATTCAAAAACAAATGTAATATATATGAATTTCGAGTCTTTTGAATTTGACAAGATAATTGATTATAAAGATATGTACAATGAAATCAAAAAGCAAATTAAAAGTGAAGAAAAAACATATATATTGTTAGACGAAGTACAAAGAGTTACAAACTGGGAAAAATGTGTTAATGCTTTATCGGTTGATTTTGATTGTGATATATACATAACAGGTTCTAATGCATACTTATTATCATCAGAATTATCAACATATTTATCTGGTAGATATATAGAAATTAAAATGCTACCATTATCCTTTAAAGAGTTTTTAAAATTTGCGAATTTCAAAAGTACTGTTAGTATTGATGAAAAATTTAATCAATATATGAAATATGGCGGAATGCCCGGAATAATAAAGTTAAGTAATGACTATAATTTATTTGATGATGCAATAAAGGGAATATATAATACTGTATTTATGAAAGATGTCATAGAAAAAAACAAATTGACAGATGCTAGTTTATTGGAGAAAGTTTTGAAATTTTTAATGAGCAATACTGGTAGTTTAATATCAGCAAAAAAGATAGCTGATTTTTTAACAAGTCAAGGAACTAAGGTTACTCATAATACAATACTAAATTATTTAGAAATGCTAGAGAATGCATATATAATATATAAAGCACCCAGATATGACATAAAAGGAAAAGAACTATTAAAAACATTAGAAAAATATTATATAGTTGATATGGGAATCAGAAATTCTATATTAGGTTTTAGAAATTCTGATTATGGACATATTATAGAAAATATAGTTTTTTTTGAATTATTAAATAGAGGATATACTGTTACTATAGGAAAAACTGATTCTCTTGAAGTTGATTTTATAGCCACAAACTCTAAAGAAAAGAAATATTATCAAGTAACTCTTTCTTTATTAGAAGAGAATGTAAGAAATAGAGAATTTACTCCATTAAAGAGCATAAATGATAATTACGAAAAAACTATATTAACACTAGATAGGGTGTATAATGAAACATCTGAAGAAGGAATAAAATGTAGAAATATTATAGATTTTATATTAGAGAAAGAATAATATTTTATGCGAACTGAGGAGATGAGAGATAAATGAAAAAAATGCCTACCTTATTTGAACGACAATTTGAAAATCATGAAATTATAAAATGCCTAAATCAAGTTCATGAAGGATGTGAATGGGTTTTAAATGGTGAAGGATATGCTACTGAAAAATTAGATGGTACTTGTTGTATGATAAAAGATAACAAATTATATAGAAGATATGATTATAAAGAAGGAAGAAAGCTCCCAGTAAATGCTATTCCATGCCAACCAACTAAAGATGCTATTACTGGTCATTGGCCACATTGGTTATTATGTGATAGAAATAATCCATCAGATAAATATCACTTTGAAGCATTTGATAAAAATAATTTATGGGAAGATGGGACTTATGAATTAATAGGATTACATGAACAAGGTAATCCTTATAATTTAGATACAGATATATTAGAAAAACATGGCAAGCGAATACTAAATAATGTTCCTAGAACATATGAGGGGTTAAAAGAATATTTAAATAATCATTATATTGAAGGAATTGTTTTTTATCGAGATAATGGTGAGATGTGTAAAATTAAAAGAACAGATTTCGGTTTTAAATGGAAATAATAGGTTGCAATAATATCTAAAATTTGATATTATAATTGTAGATTTTATTAAGGAGAAATAGTAATGGAAAATAAAGAAATTGTATTAAAAGTATTATCAATACTTCCTAAAACGAAAGAAATTTTAAATCTTAGAGACATTACCAGTGAAGAAAAAGAGGGAGTTGCTAATATAGTTACTAGTACAGATAAAAAATTAGAAGAATATTTAAAAGGTACATTATTAAAAATGTTTCCCAATTCGCAAGTTATAGCAGAAGAATCTGCAGAAGAAACTAAATTCGAAGATAATGTTGAATTAAAATTTATAGTAGATCCAATAGATGGAACTACCAATTTTACAAATGGTTGGCCTCATGCAATAGCAATAGGAATTGTAAATAATAAAGAACTTTCTGGTGGAATTTTATATGATGTTATAGCAGGAACAGTATATTCTGCTATTAAAGATAAAGGTGTTTATGCTTGTGATATAGATGATATGGCAAATTTAAAAAGTGTGGTTAAGCCAAAACATGAGACTGAAAAAATTAAGAAATCAGTAATTACTTTTGATACTCCTTTTTATGATGTTAAAGATTTTAATATAACAAATGAAATGTTTAAAAAACTTTATCTTGATGGAGCAAGTCTAAAAGTAGTAGGTCCAATTGCACTAGATGTAGTAAAAATAGCTTTAGGAAAAGAAAATAGACCACATGATTATGCTAACGCTGTTTTCCATTTAGGTGTTAGAGCTTGGGATTTAGCTGCTTCTACTGCAATTTTACGTGAGCTTGATGGAGAAATTATAGGAATAGATGGAAAACCGTTATCTATTGAAACATTAACTAGCCCTACAGAAAAAATTGCATTTATTGCCAGTGGTAATTCAAAAATGCTTGAAAAGTTATATGAAATTTATCAGCAATCCGAAAAACAAGTAAAAGAAGATATTAGAGCTGATAAAGATAGTGATGAATATGGAGAGCTTAGATAAATATAGAAAATCTTGCTGTTTCACTACCATAATAAAATGAGAAAGTTATAAATCGGGTGTTTCACAGCCTTATAATTGAGAAAAAGAGACAAGAGAGGAATTCTTCTTTTGTCTTTTAAGTATAGTGAAAATCAGTAGGGAGTAGGGAATAGGATAATTCGATATTTATAATTGTTAAACAAATGATAAATAAATTTGAACAAGAAATTTTCTAATATGAGTTTTTTGAATAAATTTTACAAATTGAAAATTATAAAAATTTATATAATTAAAATTCAGAATTTTAATTTTGTGCAAAGTTTAATTTATAAAATCCAATTCCAGAAAACGAACATTTGTTACAATTGTTCGGAAATAAAATTTTGCATTACAATTTTATAAATACTTTATAAAATTTTTGTATAATCATTATATAAATTTAGATTACTAATTCTATAATATAATTTCATATTATGAAGCTTCAGCTAACGCATAGCTTATCTCTAAAACTCATTAATAATTCGTTAAGAGCTAAGCTGAAAATCAATTTTAAGACATTTTAATGATTTATCCAGCAAGTTTATGTTTTAAATTTGATGTGTATTTTATTAAATCTAATCTTTATAATATAATTTTAGTAAAAATGTTGATTTTTAGGCATTTATTAAAAGTGCTGAAAAATGGCCAAAAAAGCGACGCACGAGAATCGATTTTAAGCCATTTTTAAAAATTAGACATATATTTGTTGTCTATAAAATTAAGCAAAATACTGAAATATAAGGATTTAAGGGATTTTGATAAAATAATCTAAAGTTATATAAAATTTTTTTTAATTATGAAGTTACAATAATGAAAAAAATCCAACTAGGACTAATCAAAAATAATGAAGCTCCAGAATCGATTTTAAGGCGATTTTATAAAAAAGTAGTATAAGTTTTAGTTACTGTTTGCGAAGAATGAGCAAATACAGTAACTTAATGCGAAGCTTTAGCGTAGAAGTTGTTTGAGAAAACAGCTATATAAGGCTAATATAGGAGTTTTAAAAGAAAGACCAAGTTTTCATGGTTTTATATTTTGCTCCTATCCCTATTTGCACAAAACTTTGATAATATAGTGTTTTTTATAGAGAAAATTAGTAAAAATAACCTAACTAAAAAAGATAGTTAAGTTATTTTTGGTAATTGATATAAATTTTTATTGCATATTTGATTTTCTTAGATATTATTGTATAATAAAATCATAAAATATCGATAGTGTAAAGTAATCTATGAAAAAATGAAATATGGAAATAATTTCCATAAATT
>CASDJM010000025.1 GCA_949280815.1 uncultured Clostridia bacterium
CATTCCTTGTTAGTAGCCTAATTTATACTGTCCAACTTTTTGGGTTCAGTACAATGTTACAACCATACCTTTTTAAACTCAAATAAATTTACTAGGTTAGAAACACTCGCATTATCTATTCCTATAATATAATTGAAATAACACAGATACACATAAATCTGAGTACTAGAAACCAGACAAAACAACACGATACGAGCAATCTGGATAATTTGTCTCTCCAGTGCCACCCATATAGAAAATACTTGAACCAGATTCAAAATCGAATCTACCTCCACGAAGCATAAATGGTGCAATAGCTTGCATCCCATAAATATTTCCAGTTGAGCTTACTCGTGCTCCTTTTCTTTCATATTGACTATGGGTTAAGTATGCCATTGCTCTCCATTCACTATTTTTCATCATATGACTCTCTTTATTTCTATCATAATTATAAGCTATTGAATAACAATCTTCAATTTCTAAATACTTTTTAGTTGCATTCGAATTTTCAGCCATATTTTATAGATTACCTATTTATTTAATTAAAATCAACACTTGTAGGATTTTGGAGTTAGGTTGACAGCATTGACTGTTCAGCTTTATTATTTGTTGTTCTTGTGAGAAAGAGCAAGGCTGACCAGTAACAATCATCTCATCCTTTTATTTTGAAAGTCTAATAGAATAAAAATCAGAACACTATGTAAAAAATGAAACCGTAAAGAGTCTCCTTCTTTGGATATCATTACAGTTTCATTTATAAAATTTGTTAGTATTCTACAATTATTCTGCCACATCTGTCACTTCTTCTATTTCATTTTCAGTACTAATATGAATATTTTGATACTTTTGCATTCCTGTACCTGCTGGAATCAACTTACCAATAATAACATTCTCTTTTAGTCCAATTAAATCATCTGTTTTACCTTTTACAGCTGCTTCTGTAAGAACTCTTGTTGTCTCTTGGAAAGAAGCTGCTGACAAGAAGCTATCAGTTGCAAGAGAAGCCTTTGTAATACCAAGTAATACTCTCTTACCAGTTGCAGGACGTTTTCCTTCTGCCATTATTTCATTGTTTTTATCCTCAAATTCATACATATCAATTAAAGAACCTGGGAACATATCTGTATCAGCATTATCTTCCACTCTAACCTTTTTAAGCATTTGTCTACCAATAACCTCAATATGTTTATCATTAATATCAACACCTTGATTTCTATACACTTTTTGTACTTCTGAAATTAAGTATTCATATACACCTTCTGGTCCTTTAATTTCTAAGATTTCGCTTGGATTGATAGAACCTTCTATTAGTGGTTCTCCTGCTTCTACTAAATCGCCATCTTTTACTTTCATTTTAGAACCAAACGGAATGGTATATGTTTTAGAATTATCATTTGAAGTAACAACAACTTCCTTTTTCTTTTTCGTTTCTTTAATTTTTACTTTACCGTCAATTTCAGTAATAATAGCCAATCCCTTTGGTTTTCTAGCTTCAAACAATTCTTCAACCCTTGGAAGACCTTGTGTAATATCAGCTACACCGGCAACACCACCAGAGTGAATCGTTCTCATAGTAAGCTGTGTACCTGGCTCACCAATAGATTGTGCTGCAATAATACCAATCGCTTCACCAATAGATACAAGATCACGTCTTGCTAATCCCATACCATAACATTTTTGACATACACCATGTTTTGAACGACATCCTAGAACAGAACGTACTTTTAATTTCTCAATGCCAGCTTCTACAATTTGTTCTGAAATAGCCTCTGTAATCATAGTATTTTTGTCTACAATTAATTTTTTCGTTTCTGGGTGAATGACATCTTCTACTGGGAATCTTCCTAATAGTCTTTCTTGCATTTTTTCAATAATTTGATTTCCATCTTTAATATCGTAAACAACAATTCCGTCTCCTGTTCCACAATCTTGTTCTCTAACAATAATATCTTGTGATACATCTACCAATCTTCTTGTTAAGTATCCAGAGTCAGCTGTTCTTAACGCTGTATCAGAAAGCCCTTTACGAGCTCCATGGGCTGAAATAAAGTACTCTAAAGCATCTAATCCTTCTGCAAAAGAAGATTTAATCGGAATTTCTACCGCTTTACCTGTGGTACTTGCCATCAGTCCACGAATACCTGCAATTTGTCTTAATTGGTTCATATTACCACGGGCTCCTGATTTAACCATCATATAGATTGGATTTAACTCATCAAAGTTTTCTTCCATGCTAGTACTTACCTGTTTTGTTGTGTCTTCCCATACATCAATTACAGCATTATATCTTTCATCATCTGTAATCAAACCTCTTGCATATTGTTTTCTAATTGTTTCAACCTTTTGATCTGCTTCTGCTAATAAATCTTTTTTCGCTGCTGGCACCTGCACGTCATCCATAGAGAAGGTAATTCCTGCTAATGTTGAATATTTAAATCCTAATGCTTTGATATAGTCAATTACTTCTGCCGATTCTGATAATCCATGAGTTCTAATTACTCTTTCAATGATATTTCCCATTGATTTTTTCATAACAGGGAAATCAATTTCATATTGGAATGAATCTTTTTCTCTGTCAATAAATCCTAAATCTTGTGGAATTCCTTTATTAAAGATAATTCTACCAACACTAGTTTCAATCTTTTTCGTTTTGATTTCTCCATTAATCTCTTTTTGAATTCTTACAAAAATCTTGGCATGAATTGCAACATCATGATTTTCAAAAGCCATAATGGCTTCATCTGGGTCTTTAAAGTATTTTCCTTCTCCTTTTTCACCATCTAAAACCATCGTTAAATAGTAAGCTCCTAAAATCATGTCTAGTCTAGGTACAGCAACTGGTTTACCATCTTGTGGTTTTAGCAAGTTGTTAGTAGAAAGCATCAAATATCTTGATTCTGCTTGTGCTTCTGGTGATAATGGTAAATGAACCGCCATTTGATCACCGTCGAAGTCAGCATTGAAAGCTTCACAAACTAATGGGTGAAGTTTAATCGCTCTTCCTTCTACCAATACTGGCTCAAAGGATTGAATACCAAGTCTATGTAGAGTAGGTGCACGGTTTAACATAACTGGGTGGTCTTTGATAACTTCCTCTAAGATACCCCATACTTCTGGTCTTAATCTTTCTACCATTCTTTTGGCATTTTTAATATTTTGTGCAATTCCTCTTCCTACTAATTCTCTCATAACAAATGGTTTGAATAATTCAACTGCCATTTCTTTTGGAAGTCCACATTGATAAATCTTTAACTCTGGTCCTACTACGATAACAGAACGTCCAGAATAATCAACACGTTTTCCTAATAAGTTTTGACGGAAACGTCCTTGTTTTCCTTTTAGCATGTCTGATAAAGATTTTAAAGGTCTGTTTCCAGCACCTGTTACTGGTTTTCCTCTTCTTCCATTGTCAATTAGAGCATCTACTGATTCTTGAAGCATTCTTTTTTCATTTCTTACAATAATTTCTGGTGCTCCTAATTCTAACAATCTTTTTAATCTGTTATTTCTGTTAATAACTCTTCTATACAAGTCATTTAAATCTGATGTAGCAAATCTACCACCATCTAATTGTACCATTGGTCTTAATTCTGGTGGAATAACTGGAACAACTTGCATAATCATCCATTCTGGTCGATTTCCAGAAATTCTAAATGCTTCAACTGTATCTAATCTTTTTACCAATTTTACTTTCTTTTGCTCACTTGCTGTCTCTAATTCTTTTCTAATTTCTAGTGACAATTTGTCTACATCTACTTGTTCCAATAATTCTTTTAGAGCTTCTGCTCCCATTCTAGCTCTAAAAGAACCTCTTCCATATTTTTCTTCTGCTTCGTGATATTCTTTTTCATTTAACACCTGACATTTTTCAAGTCCAGATGTTCCTTTGTCAACAACAACATAAGAAGCAAAATAAATGATTTTTTCAAGGTTTCTTGGTGAAATATCTAACATTAAAGCAATCCTACTTGGAATTCCTTTAAAATACCATATATGTGCTACTGGTGCGGCTAATTCAATATGTCCCATTCTTTCACGTCTAACCTTTGCTTTCGTTACTTCAACACCACAACGGTCACACACAATTCCTTTATATCTTACTCTTTTATATTTACCACAGTGACATTCCCAGTCTTTCGTTGGTCCAAATATTCTTTCACAAAATAGACCATCTTTCTCTGGCTTTAATGTTCTATAATTTATGGTTTCTGGTTTTTTAACTTCACCTTTTGACCATTCTCTTACTTTTTCATCAGATGCCACTCCGATTTTCAATTTATCAAAAATATCTAATTCGTCCAAACTTCTTCCTCCCCCATATTTTTTCTATTTTTGGGTAATTTCAAAACAGCTTTAGAGAACTATCCCCCGCTCTTGCAATTTCGTTTAGTCGTCTCTTAACTTTTTGAAATTTATTTAGTTAATTCTTTTTCTATCTCTAAACATAGCTTTTTCGCTTTTTCACTCATTTGGTTTGTACTGTATACTATATTTTTTATCATAATTTTATTAGGTTCCTCTTTACTTATTTTATCGTTATGTTGTAGTTCCTTCTCTAACATGGATACTTTACTTTTTAAATTTTGTATTTCTTGCTTATCCATGTTTCTACTTTCTTTTAAGTTTTGCATTGAACTCCCCCAATAAACTGTCCCATTTTTATGAATTGCAACTATACTAGGGACTACAGCAGGTGCTGGTTCTATACCAGATGTATGATAGTCGTTTTCTACGATACATAAAATATATCTATCTAAAACGAAGCAAAAGTGGTGTATTGTTAGGAAAACTAGAAAAAATCTTTGAGATAATACGTCTGTATATCGAAAAGATTTTTTCGACGCTCGTTGCTACACACCATAAGATGTTTCTTTTCTTCCATAAAATGAAATAAATTAGGTATATTACTAGGCAATTCGGAAAAGAAAATCTGTAATATGTGTAATGCTATCAACTTAAGGTATAATATATTATTTTGCAACACCGCCTACACAAATTTTCATTCCATAGGTTGCGACACACAAGGTGTAAAAAATAATATATTACACCTTAAGTTATGAGCATTAAGCATACATTAGAATTTTCTTTTTCGAATTAACGACGTAAGATGCCTGATTTAGTTCATTTTACTCAATCATATCTGCATCATTATCTAAGTTATCATTCGCCAAATCATTATCAAATAGTAACTCATCATCCTCATCGCCTAATTCTTCAAAAAGCTCATCACTATCCTCCATACTATTTGCTTCATCATCTAGCAACATATCATCTTCTAGTTCTTCACTACCATACCCTTCCTCTAAATCTCCATCAGCAATAATTTCTTCCTCAGATAATACCTTCTTGTCTTTCTCAGGATCATACTCAATTCCTTCTTCAATATTTTCCTTCAACTCAAGTTCTTGATTATCCTCTGAATATAGACGAACATCTAATCCTAGAGATTGTAATTCTTTTACAAGAACCTTAAAGCTTTCTGGAACACCTGGTTCTGGAACATTCTCACCTTTAACAATAGCTTCATATGTCTTAACACGTCCTACAATATCATCTGATTTAACAGTTAACATTTCTTGCAATGTATAAGAAGCACCATAAGCCTCCAATGCCCAAACTTCCATCTCTCCGAAACGTTGTCCACCAAATTGTGCCTTACCACCAAGAGGTTGTTGGGTAACTAATGAGTATGGACCAGTTGAACGAGCATGTATTTTATCATCAACCAAGTGATGTAACTTCAACATATACATAACACCAACTGTAATTGGTTTATCAAATGGGTCACCTGTTCTACCATCATATAAAATCGTTTTTCCATCTTCGCTCATACCTGCTTGTTTTAATAATTCTTTAACGTCTTTTTCATCCGCTCCATCAAATACTGGGGTAGCTATTTTCCAGCCTAATGCCTTGGCTGCTCCACCTAAATGTACTTCTAAAACTTGACCTAAGTTCATACGAGAAGGAACACCTAGTGGATTTAATAAGATATCAATTGGAGTACCATCTGGCATAAATGGCATATCTTCTTCTGGTAATACTCTTGAAATAACACCTTTGTTACCATGGCGTCCAGCCATTTTGTCTCCAACAGAAATTTTTCTTTTGGTTGCTATGTAACATCTAATAATTTGATTCACACCAGGTCCTAATTCATCTGAATTATCTCTTGTGAAGATTTTGACATCTACGATAGTTCCTTGTTCTCCATGTGGTACTCTAAGTGAAGTATCTCTTACTTCTCTTGCTTTTTCACCAAAGATAGCCCTTAACAATCTTTCTTCTGCTGTTAATTCTGTTTCTCCTTTTGGTGTAACCTTACCAACTAAAATATCACCTGGTCTTACTTCTGCTCCAATTCTGATAATTCCGTTTTCATCTAGGTCTTTTAAAGAATCGTCACCAATATTTGGTATATCACGTGTAATTTCCTCTGCTCCTAGTTTTGTATCACGGCATTCACAATCATATTCTTCAATATGAATAGAAGTAAATACATCTTCTTTGACTAATTTTTCATTAATTAAAATAGCATCTTCGTAGTTGTATCCTTCCCAAGTTGAGAAAGCTACTAATACATTTTTACCAAGTGCCATTTCGCCATTTGAAGTAGATGGTCCATCTGCTATGGCATCACCTTTTTTAACTTTTTCTCCTGCTTTTACAATTGGTTTTTGATTGATACAAGTTCCACCATTCGTTCTTTTGAATTTACGAAGTTTGTGAGTAATGGTTTTTCCTCCATCATATTTTACAGTGATACTATCTGCTGTTACTTTCTCAATCACACCATCTTCTTCTGCTAATACTAAAATTCCAGAGTCTTTTGCTGCTCTATATTCGATTCCTGTTCCTACAATTGGGCTTTCTGTTATCATAAGTGGAACCGCTTGACGTTGCATGTTAGCACCCATCAAAGCCCTTTTTGCATCATCATGCTCTAAGAATGGAATCATGGCAGCAGCAATTGAAACTAACTGTTTTGGTGAAACATCGACATATTGTACTTTATCGCTGTCAACTTCAATAACTTCGTTTTTAAATCTAACTCTAATTCTCTTATCTACGAATTTTCCATTTTCATCAACTGGTTCAGAAGCTTGAGCTATAATATAGTTATCTTCTACATCTGCACTCATGTAATCCACAATGTCTGTTAATTTATGAGTTTCGGGATCTACTTTACGATATGGTGTTTCAATAAATCCATATTCATTGATATTAGCAAAAGATGAAAGTGCTGAGATTAATCCAATGTTTGGTCCTTCTGGTGATTCGATTGGACATAATCTACCATAATGAGTATAGTGAACGTCACGTACCTCAAAACCAGCTCTTTCTCTTGTCAATCCACCAGGTCCTAATGCTGATATTCTTCTTTTATGGGTCAATTCTGAAAGAGGATTGGTTTGATCCATGAATTGTGATAATTGGGAACTTCCAAAGAACTCACGAATCGCTGATGTGATTGGTTTTGTATTGATTAATGTTTGTGGTGTTACAACATCTAAGTCTTGAATTGTCATCCTTTCACGAACGACTCTTTCTAATCTAGTTAAACCAATTCTAAATTGATTTTGTAACAATTCTCCAACACAACGAATTCTACGATTTGCTAAATGATCGATGTCATCTGGTATTCCTAATCCATGAGAAAGGTTCAATAAGTAATTAATAGAAGCAATCATATCTTCTGTTGTGATATGTTTTGCCACTAATTCATTTTGTCTTTCTGCTATTGTTTTTACTAAATCTTTTTGATCCGTATTATCCATAATATTTTTTAATACATTGTAATTCACTAATTCATTAAAATGTAATTTACTTAAATCAACATTTGGTAATACTTTATGAATATTAACTGTACTGTTTCCTATAATTCTAACTTTTCTTTCTCCAACAGCGATATCAACTATGTTGATTCCAGCTGTTTGAATGCTTTCGGCTACTTCTTCTGAAATGACTTCTCCTGCTTGTACGAATACTTCTCCTGTTTCGCTATCAACAATATCTTCAGCTGCTACTTTGTCTTTAATTCTTCCTGCTAATCCTAATTTCTGATTGAATTTATATCTACCTACTTTAGCTAAATCATATCTTTTATTATCATAAAATAATCCATTGAATAAGTTTTTAGCGGCATCTACAGTTGGAAGCTCTCCTGGTCTTAATTTTTTATAAATTTCAATTAAGGCTTCGTCTTGGTCTTTAATGGTATCTTTTGCCATCGTTGCTGTCAATATTTCTTCCTCACCAAACAATTCTCTGATTTGGTCATCGGAAATAACACCGATTGCTCTTAATAAGGTAGTTACTGGCACTTTTCTTGTTCTATCTACACGCACATAAAAGATATCGTTTCCGTCGGTTTCATATTCAAGCCAAGCTCCTCTAATAGGCATAATAGTAGAATTGTAAGTTCTTTTTCCTGTTTTCGTGTCAAATTCTTCTCCATAGTAACATCCTGGTGAACGAACTAACTGACTTACAACAACTCTCTCTGCCCCATTGATGACAAAAGTTCCACTGTCTGTCATTAATGGAAAATCTCCTAAGTAGATTTCTTGCTCTTTGATTTCACCTGTTTCACGATTAATTAATCTTACTTTTACATGTAATCTTGTAGAGTAAGTAGCGTCCCTTTCTTTGGCTTCTTCTACACTATATTTAGTTTTGTCCTCCATGTAATAATCGAAAAATTCAAGAACTAAATTTCCTGAGTAGTCTTCAATTGGTGAAATATCTTTTAATACTTCTCCTAATCCTTCTTCTACAAACCAATCATAGGAATCTTTTTGTACTTTGATTAGGTTAGGCATTTCGATATAATCGCCAACTTTTGCAAAATCTTTACGAGATGCTTTCTCGTAATTTACTTCTTTGATTTTCAAAAAAATCACTCCTTAAAAAAAATTAAGCAGAAAAAATTTATTGTTACTAGTTAATACTGTTCTCCTAAGGTATAAAAAAATAAAATATTACACTTTAGGTAGACCGCTTTAACATTTTATATAGATTAAAAGAAGTCCTTCTTAAATGACAATTGCTAGTCTATGACTTTCATTTCGTCTGCTTTTACAAAACTGAAAACCCTAGGGCTCCTTGCATTTAATTCCTCTTCTTCTAAAACTTAACATTGAAAAAAATTACAAATGACTAAAATGGCAATAAAAGAGCTGTTGAAAAAGAATACTTTTTCAACCGGCTCTAAGATTTCTTTATTTCCTCTTTTTAAAATCTATTTTCATTTTTATCATATTTTTTATAATAACATATTTTTCTTACGGATGTCAAGGGTTTAGCAAATTTTTTAACTAAAAATTGTCCCAACTGCACCAAATATTCCAACAGATGCTAATCCCATTATAATACCTGCCAAGACCACACCGGCAATAACTGCAATTACACTCTTCCTAAAATCCATATCTAAAAGGCTAGCTGCCAAGGTTCCTGTCCATGCACCTGTGCCTGGAAGTGGTATTCCTACAAAAAGGAACAAAGCCCAATATAAACCACGTCCTGCTTTTTCTTGTAACTTTTTACCACCTTTTTCACCTTTTTCTAAGCAAAACTTAAAAAACTTTCCAATAAATTTCTTATCCGATCCCCATACCAAAATCTTTCTAGCAAAAAAGAAGATAAATGGTACTGGCAACATATTTCCTATAATACAGATGATATAAAGTGGAAAAATCTGAAGTGAATCTCCCCATAATTGGCTTAAGCCAACAGGAACGGCCCCCCTTAGTTCTATTAATGGTATCATAGATATTAAAAATACTAATAAATATTTCTTTAACATAGTTAACTCCTTGCCTTCCTAAATTTTACAAAGAAGATTATACTATACAAAAATATAAATGTAAAGAAATTATCGTCAAGTAAAAAAGAAAAAAAGATAGAAAAAATCGAATTGAAAGTAATTGAATTAGAAATTATTAATCCATTTTATGGAAAAAGTTCACATTTAACGTGGAAGAATGCCATAAAATGGATTTAGAATTTCTATGAAAATTAGCTTGAACGGTTACTAGTCTGCCTTATTATTTGTTGTTCTTGTAAGGAAGCTTACTATATGATTTTTTTATACCTTGTGTGTCGCACTCGCTCAAGGCTCGTTTAGTCGCTTACGTGGTATTTCAAAAATAATATGTAAGCTTTCTCACTAAAAAGAAAAGAGCAAGGCTGAACAGTAACCTTGAACGAGATTCTTTCTATCTTTTTTCTTTTTCACTTGACTTTTTATTGATTTTCTAAGTGTATTTGTCCTTTTATTTCTTCTTTATTTTCTAAAACTTTTGTCATTTTTTTCATCGTTATTTTATAATCAACATAGTCTTCAATCAATATACGAATAACCGCAATCACTGGTACTGCTAAAAACATACCCAATATCCCAAAATAAGCCCCACCAACTGTAATAGCAAATATAACTAGCAATGGACTAATCTTCAAAGACTGACCAATAATCTTAGGATTAATAATATGAGCATCAATTTGTTGTAAAATAATAACCACAATTAGCATCCAAATAGCCTGTGATAATCCTCCTGTTATCAAAGTTATAAGTGCTGCAATCACAGTAGCAATAATTGCTCCAATACATGGAATCATATTAAATAAGCCGATTAAAAAACCTAATAACGGTGCAAACTTAATTCCCATAATACTCATAGCTATTGTAACTAAAATCCCCACAATAATAGCATCCAAAAACTGGCTAGCTATAAATTTAAAGAATATTTCATTCGAATTATTAAAATACTTACCTAAATTATTATAGGTTTTTTCCTTAAATATTGCCTCCGCCAATCTTCTAATAGAATTCAATATTTGTGTTCTTTCTGCTAAAACATAAACTGATACAATAAAAGCAACAACGACATCAAACAATCCAGTTACTGCATCAATTGCACTTATAACATATTCTAAAATCTTATCTAATTCAAAATACTGTTTTATATTCAAATTTTGGATATTCTGAATCGCATCATTTACCATATCACCTTTTAAAATATTATCATCTGGCAAATTATTATAATTGTCAATTGCTATTTCATAATAATTTTGTATATTATTAATCAAATCTGTCACACTCTCAAACACCACTGGCAATATAAAATTAATTAATATGATTAATAAAAGTATGATAATAATATATAATGTCAAAATGCTAAATGACCTACACTTTTTCGCCACGAATTTCACCTTTGACATGGCGTATATCCCTTCTATTTTCTTACATGGCATATATAACAAGTAGCTAATAAAGATACCAACCAAAAATGGTGTTATAATATCAAAAAACTTTGTAACAACTCCCATAATATCTCCAAAATTATCTAATGCCTTGTACACTACTATAATTGCTACTCCCAAAACAAACCAATATAGCCATTTCTTTCCATGATTTCTAATCCCATTCATTTCCTCGTTTCTTCTCCTTTCTTCTTTTTGTGGCGAGTTTGGGACAGGCACAAACTCGCCATCACATCTCAAGTCCAACTGGACAATGGTCACTTCCCATGATTTCTGGATAGATGGCTGCCTCTTTTATTTTTTCTTGTATGTCATTTGATACAATAAAGTAATCGATTCTCCATCCTACATTTTTTTCTCTGGCTCGTCCCATATAAGACCACCAACTATATGCTTCCTCTTTGTCTGGATATAAATAACGAAAACTATCTATAAATCCTGCTTCTAGTAATTGTGTCATTTTTTCTCTTTCTTCGTCTGTAAATCCCGCATTACCTCGATTAGATTTAGGATTTTTTAAGTCGATTTCTTTATGTGCTACATTCAAGTCTCCACACATGATGACTGGTTTAGTTTGATTTAATTTTAATAGGTAATTTCTGATTTCATCTTCCCATATTTGTCGATAATTTAGTCTTTCTAGCCCTCTTTTTGAATTCGGTGTGTAATTATTAACTAGGTAAAAATCCTCAAATTCTAGTGTAATAATTCTTCCTTCTTGATCATGTTCTTGTATTCCAATTCCATAATTCACTGTGATTGGTTCTTTTCTCGTAAAGATTGCTGTTCCTGAGTAACCTTTTCTTTCTGCACTATTCCAAAAGCTTCTGTATCCTTCAAATTCTAATTCTACTTGATCTGGTTGACATTTTGTTTCTTGAATGCAAAATATGTCCGCATCAATTTGATTAAAAAAGTCTATAAATCCTTTATTGACACAAGCACGTATTCCATTCACATTCCACGAAATTAATTTCATAACTTTCTCCATTCTAATATTTATATTCTAAAATCTCAATTTTTAATTACTACCTTTCTAACTTTCTTTTTTGCACCATATAGGTTATTTTGCTAATTAATGGTGATGGTGTTAATTTAGCTCCTATTTTCGCTAATTTCACATCGACCCCTGGAACAATATAAAATTTCCCTTGTTCTAATTTTTTGATGGCATATCCGAGCAACTTTCATACTATTGGCTTCTCTCATTTTGAACTTTACATTGGCTACTTTATTGAAATTAGTACTTACTGGTCCTGGGCATAATATACTAATCTGTACTTTTGATTTTTCCTTTTTTAATTCTTCTCTTATACTTTCAGATATTCTTACAATATATGTCTTTGTCGCATAATACGTTGACATCAAAGGTCCTGGCATAAAGCCAGCAATAGAAGCAACATTTAGTACTTTTCCACTTCCTTTTGCTTTCATATCAATCAAATATAATTTCATTAAAATGTGATAAGCTACTATATTTGTATTAATCATATTTATTTCTTTCTGCAATGATGTTTTAGTAAAATTCCCGCAATCGCCAAACCCTGCATTGTTGATTAAGATATCCACATTTTGTACTTTTTTGTGGAGTTGTTCACAATTTTCTATGATAGATAAATCCATAGCTATCGTCTCAATTTCAATTTGCTCTTTTTCTTTTAGCTCTTCTGCTAATTGCTTTAAAGCCTCTTCATTTCTAGCTACCAATACCAAATTATAACCTTTATTAGCAAGCACTCTTGCCATATCTCTTCCAATTCCTGAAGATGCTCCTGTAATTAACGCTTTCAAACTAACACCACCCTATCGTTTTTTATCATTTAGTCAATAATTTAATCTTAACTAGATGCCTTTATAGCACTTAAAATCTCTTTTCCTGTTGCTCTCTCTCCTCTAATTCTTCCTAGGTCTGTCAAATCAAGACTTTGGCTCTTATTAACAGTACCATATTTAGTTTGAACCTGTATTTCAAATCCTATTTCCTTAAGCCATTTAATTGCACTCTCTGATGAGTTACCAGCAGGATATGCCATTATCTTTTGAACTTTTTCTCCCATATATGTCTCTATTTCTTGATGCGATTTTGTATAATCTGAAACCAATTTTTCTTTTCCCACACTACTATATTCAGAATGATGATATCCATGGCAATGTATTTTTACTAATCCTGTATCATACATTTCTTTTGCTTGTTCCCAACTGAAATAATCTTCCGTTCCCACTAATTGGTTCACAATAAATATAGTTGCTGGTACTTGATATTTCTTTAAGACTGGAAAAGCATCTGTATAACAGCCTATTTGTCCATCATCCATCGTAATAATCATAACTTTTTCTGGCAATCCAATCTGTCCTTTATTATATTGATATAAATCTTCTAATGTAATAAAAGTATACCCTGCATTTAATAATGTTTTTACATTTTCATCGAAATTTTCTTGCGAGCTAAACAATTTATAGGTATCTGCTTCATATGGTATTGGTGTCCTAAAATTATGATAAATTAAAATTGGTATTTTAATATTTTTTTCATTTTTTTTATAAACTGGCTCATTTACATTCTTTAAAAAACTTATTTTTTTACCGATTTGAGTCTCTTCTTTTTCCTCCTCTTTTATATCATCATTAGATTGTTCTTCTATTTGAGTCCCTTCGCCTAATTCTTCACTCGTTTTCTCTATTATTATATTGGTACTTTTAATGATTAATATGATACTCTCCACTATAATTACTACAAGCAATATAACAAGAAGCACTCTCTTTTTGTTCAATTTTCTTTTTTGGTACATACCCTTTTACCTCTACTTTTTAAATTTATTTAAAACAATACCCACTGCATGAACAATTTGAGTAGACTTATTATTGGCAATACCCTTTCCTAGAGCTTTTCCTCCTACTGTTAATGAGGCTACTAGTGCACTTAATAAAAACTGTAGGTCAAAATTCAAACTAAATTGTTCTGTAATTTTCATTGCAATCAATGCACTGATTGCACCACTTAATACGCCACAAATATCTCCAATAACATCTGCACAAATATTGGCTACCTTAGGTGCATTTCTAATCAACTTAATAGAATCTTTTGACCCTTTTACTTTTTTAGTTGCTTTAGCATGAAATTCATGTTCATCCGCAACTGTCACTGCTACTCCTATGATATCGAAAAATATACCAATTCCTATCACTAATATTAGAATTAACACCGCAGATAATAAATTTAAATGAGATACTCCATTGGCTGATATGTAAGAAAATATCAATGACAATATAAAAGTCATAATAAACACTTGAATAAACCATTTAAAATTCGAGTGCTCTTTCTTATTTTTTTGTTTCTCTTGCATATTACTCACTTGCTCTCTCTTCTCCTTTTCTATTTTTTTATATCTTAGTTTGTGTCTGCCCCAAACTACCTCAATGCTGTCAACTTAAAGTGTAATCTATTATTTTGCAACACCGCGTAAGCGACCAAACGAGCAAAGCGAGTGCAATTGGAGCAACCTGCACAGACTTTTATTTAGTAGGTCGCGACACACAAGGTGTAAAAAATAATAGATTACACCTTAAGTTGACAGCATTGCAAACTACCTATAATTATGATGGCGAGTTTGTATCCACATAGCATAACTTATTTCTAAAAGGTACTTGGTACCTTAAGAACTAAGAAATGTCCCAAACTCGCCACTTGTATTACTTTTCGATTGTTAGATGGTAAAAGTCTAAGTAAATTTTACAGTTTAGGTCTAGTCGAATTTCTCTATTTTCCGCTTAGCATTACTGCTAGAGCCGTTTCCGTTTAAGGAAAATATCTACTTTTATTATCTTTGTAGACACCAGATTGCCACTTAAATCTGTACCTTAATCCCTAGACTTTCCTAGCTATTTTTCATAGCAAACATTCTAGAAGTTTTCCTTAACATACATTTATCTCTTTACTAGTCTTTTTTGCAAAAGCAATTTCATAATCTAAAAATAGAGTTAATTTGGCCAAAATAAATTCTATTTTTATTCAGATAATCCCAATACTTTCACTCAAGACAGGCTACTCTATGTATTTTGTGTCTTGGCACGCAACATAGGTTTCACTTAAATTGATTTAATTTAAGCCTCCGCGAAACCAGGGAATCTTATATATGCCATTACATAATACCCTAATCTCTTTACTCCCTGAATACACACAAAACTGGCATTTCGCGCACAAACAAGAAACTTCAACGATGTGCCCTTTAGTGGATTTTTAGCCCCACCCTCGTAAAGCTTGTATGACTAGAATAATGCACCATCGATATATATTATACCGTTTTTGGCTAAATATTCCAAATTTATTTTAAGTTTATTTTGGTCTTATTAAGTTTGATAATCAATGTTAATTCTTGGTTTTGTATTAATACTTACTTTTTTTCGTTTTATCTTCTCTTTTCTTTTATTTTCATATATGAATATCTAGTATTAATTGGAAACATTCTCTTAACGCTGTCAAACTAAGATTAATCATTATTTTTGCAATAATCACATAAACGACTAAATGTGCTTTTTAATTTCTTCATATATTTCTTCATGTATATCTTCAATTGTTCGAATCGCATCATCTTTTACACAGCAAACCTCATACCAATCATAATCCTTCGCCACGTTACATGCTGCATGATAAGCATCTATTAAATGATTTTCATCACTTTCATGAATATCTTTTTCTTTATCATTCGTAAATTTATTTTTTCTATCTTTGATTAATTCTAATGACTTTTCTACTGGCATATTTAAGAAAAACACCTCTGTTGGAACAGGTAACCTATATAAATTAAATTCAAAATCCCATAACCAATTTAAAAATTCCTTTCTCTCTTCTTTATTGGATATTTTTCCTGCTTGGTGTACCATATTAGCTGTTGTATATCGATCAGCTAATATAATTCCTCCTTTTTCGTAGTAGTCTTTATATCCTGTTCGAAAGGTAGCATATCGATCAGCTGCATAGAAAGTAGAAGCAATATAAGGACTTATTTCTTTAGCATTTTTTCCAAATTCTCCTGATAAATACATCTTAACCAAAGATGAGCTTGGACTGTCATAATTCGGAAAACTTACCACTTTGTATTCTATTCCATCTTTTGTTAGCCTTTCTTCTAATTTCTTAAACTGTGTTTGTTTCCCACTTCCATCAGTTCCATCTATTACAAATAATTTTCCCATATTAATTTTCATTCCCTTCTTAAATTTGGAAGAGACTTGTTATTCAACTATGCTGAGACTGTTAGATTTCTACTTGTTACAGTTCAGCTCTACTACTTTTTTGTTTCAAAAGTTTTATATCTTTTATGAGTAACAACTCTCCTTTATTTATCCTCTTTTTTATCTTGGCTTTCTTTTTCTTCTTTTTTACGGGCTAACATTTTATTAATAGTATCTAAAATATCCTCTGAATTTTCCTCAAATTCGTCTTTTATTAAATTAAACATTTGCCTTTTCTCCTTTCATAAGTGTTAAATTCTAATTTTATATTAATATAAATCTTTTAAAATTTCAAGTTCTTTCTGCTCACAAAAACTAAAAAAATTATTAGACTTTTATTCTTATTTGTTGTATAGTTTAACTAGAGGTGAAAGTATGAACAATTTATTTAAAAATTATTCTGCTAATGAAAATAATCCAAAATGGAAAAACATAATAGCAAGAAAACTTCCTTTATATCATAGAAATCATGACATTCGAAGTGAATTTGAAAGAGATTATACTAGAATTATTCATTCTAACAGTTACAGAAGATTAAAACACAAAACACAAGTATTCTTTTCTCCAGAAAATGATCATATTTGTACAAGAATTGAACATGTTACTCATGTTGAATCCATTAGTTATTCTATTGCTAACTACTTAGGGCTTAATACAGAATTAACAAAAGCCATTGCAGTTAGTCACGATTTAGGTCACAGTCCTTTTGGACATATTGGTGAAAAAATTTTATCTAACTTTTCAAAAAATGATTTGGGAGTTCCTTTTTGGCATGAAAAAAATGGCTTAGATTTAGTTGATTCTATCGAATTATTAGAAGATAGCGAGAAATACAAGCAAAATTTAAATCTTACTTATGCTGTAAGAGATGGCATTATTTCTCATTGTGGTGAAATTGACGAAAATAGTATTAAACCAAGAGATGAATTTATTGATTTATCCAATTATACAAAACCAAATCAATTTGCCCCTTATACTTGGGAAGCTTGTGTTGTTAAAATTGCTGATAAAATTTCATATATTGGTCGTGATATTGAAGATGCAATTACTCTTGGCATTTTAGATAACCATTTAGATGAACTTTATGAATTATTAAATTATAATAGAAAAGACAAGAAATTAAATAACTCAAATATTATTCATTATTTGGTTGCTGATTTATGTGAAAATTCTTCTCCTGAAGATGGTTTGTGTTTCTCTGATGAGGCTTATGATTTGATTAATAAAATTAAGGAATTTAATTATCAAAATATTTATTTTTCTGATAGAATTATGCCTTCTAATAGATATTTTGAAGTTGTTTTGACTGAAATTTATAATACGTTAAAGTCATGTTTTGATGGTAAGAGTGCTTTTTATTCTGTTCAGTCTTTGCAGAAATTTTATCCAAAATTGTATAATGGATTCTTGAGCTTTTTATATTGTTATTATGATTATACAGATAGAAAAAAATCGAATTTTAAAAATATAGTTCTTTTTGAAGATCCTAATGAGTCAGATTTTTGCCAAGCTATTTTGCTTTTTGTTTCTGGTATGACAGATAATTATGCTATAGAAATTTATGATGAGATTATTGGGTTTTAATGGTAGATGTTGGTTATACTTGAACATTTATAATTTATATGTTCAAGTATAACATATAGCATTTACAGTAACAACAGATAAAGAAACACAATTTAAATACACTATGTGTTCAAGTATAACTGGTCTAGCAGAAACAGTTTTTGACTTAACTACAAGATTTAAATACACTATATGTTCAAGTATAACTTTTTATTCACAAGAATATATTGTTAATAGTCCAGTATTTAAATACATTATATGTTCAAATATAACGAATTTGGGGTGGAAAGTTAAAGAGGATTTACAACATTTAAATACACTATGTGTTCAAGTATAACCATATCGAATTGTCGCAGGAATTTTAGCATAATAATTTAAATACACTATATGTTCAAGTACAACCAGGAGATCAAGGAATTATGTTTGGATTCGCTTGTAAATTTAAATACACTATATGTTCAAGTATAACCAAAAAGAAATAGTCGCGGAACTAGGAGAAAGAGCATTTAAATACACTATGTGTTCAAGTATAACTTTTTGCAAGTGTGAATCCCACACTCTTCCAATTCTTACTTCTTCACTATTATCTTCTAGATTAATTTTTTTCATAAATAGCACATTGCCTCTTATGGTATAAATAATAGTTTATAATTGTTCCTGTTATCTTTACCAATATATATTACCACACTTTGCATCATATTTTTCTCTATCAAATTTATCATCTTCTATAAACTCTTCTCCATTTTCAATATATAAAATATCCCCAAACTCTTCTGTAAAATACTTTTTGCAGTTGTCTTTATCATATATGGTTACTGAATATATAAATAAATCCATTATTTCTCGAATTCTAGAAAGTTCCACTCGTCTTTGTGCATAACTCAATTTACTATTTAAACAAATTGATTTATATTCTTCCCAAACATGGCTTCCCACTATTTTTTTATTTTCCATTACAATCGTTCGATTAAAAAATATTGATAGGTTCATTTGATTAATTAATTTCATTTTTTTGTCAATCTGCTCAAATTGCAATATTTGTGCTTCTTTTAAAAACTCATCAAAATTGTTTTGGTTATATTCTTCTCCTTTTTTATTTATTTCTTCTAGTATCTCTTGATAATAATGTTCGAAATCTTTTTCTTTTAACATTTTTTTATAATTTTCATCTTTGATATTATATCCATTTCTAATGTCATTTCGATAAATTTCGCTTGCTGGATTATAGTCAAAAAAGTATGCCTTGCAGTTTTGTTTTTTACAGGAACGATTAATTCTTCCCAAAAATTGTTCTTCTGACTCTATTAATGATATATCTTTGAATCCAATATCCATATCAATATTCACTCCCGCCTCTATTACTTGAGTACAAATTACAATTATATCGTTAGTATTTTTTATTTTTTCTAATATTTGTTTTCTAATATATTTATTGTCATCTCCACTTATTCCAACTATTTCTTTTTGTATTTCTTTACTTTTTAATAGCTTATAAAATTCTCTTGCTGATTTATTTTTTATAAATTCGATAAGAAGTTTTTCTTGATTTTGTTCTCTATTTTTTATAACATTTGCTAATTTTTCTAAGTCTATTTTTTCATTTAAATATTTGGTGTCAATTTCTACTCTGTTTTGAAAAATAGGATTTTGAAAATACTTTTCTTTGTTTTCAATTAAATTTACTACCTGCTTATCTTCATTTATTAACTTGTCCAATTTTGGTAATGTTGCTGACATAATGATTATTTTTATATTTAGTATTTGACTGTATTTTTCTAAAAAATTTATCATCTCTTTCCAAATGGAATTTTTATATGCTTGTATTTCATCTATTATAATAACGCTATTACTAAATCTAGATGAAATTAAATTGTTTTCTTTTCTGACTCCAAATAAAGCTGAAAATAAGTTAACATGTGACGTTAAAATAACAGGATAATGCATAAAATTGTAATTCAAGTATAATTTTTCGTAATCAACTTCTTCCTCTTGCTTTTGTGTTATAGCTATACTGGAATTAATACATATAAAGTCTTTTTCATAGGTAAATATCTTCTCAAATGTTTCTTTTGTTTGTTCTATTAATGTATTAAATGGAAAAATATAAAATATGTCTTGCATCCTTTTATCTCTTTTTAATAAATTCAACGCTAAGTTAATTGATGTATTCGTCTTTCCGCTTCCTGTTGGTGCTTCTAAATAGAATAAATGCTTGTCTATATTCTTATTTAATATTTCTTCTGTTTTCAAAAATATATCTGATCTTAGACGGTTAATATTATTTTCTTCTAAAATACTTTTATCTTTTTTATATTCTTCTATACTTTGGTAAACTGGTGTCGCTTTATATTTTTCAATTAAACTCTCTATATTGTTTACTGTTTCAATTTTGACTTCTTCTGAGTTTATGTATTCATAGGTAGCGTAATAGTCACAAGTTATAATTAACGAATATAACAATTTATTTAAAATGAAGAATTCTAACTCTTTTATTTGGTACTGTTTTAATATTTTATTTTTTTGTAAAAATACATTGTTTTCCTGTAAATCTATTTGTAATAATCTATTTTTGTTTCTGTATTCCTGGTAAAGCTCTTCTTCTTTTACCTTCTCTAATTTATTTAAAAACATTTCTGCTGATAAATTTTCTAAATTAGAATGATGCCTTGCTATTTGATAAGAAAAACAATATAGGATTGTTTTTATTAATTTTTTGTTTCTAAATTCATTTATATCCTGACTAAATATGTCTATATACATCAAACTTGATATGAGAGAATGTTCACTTGTACAGGTTTCTATTTTTTTATATCTCTCATTTTTCATTTTGTCTTTTTGAAACTTTGGATTTATTTTCCCTAAATCATGTAAGTATATTGCATTAATAAATAGTTTATATATATATTCTTTTTCTTCTTCTGTTATTCTTTCAAAATTAAATGTTCCCTTTATTAACCTTTTTATATGTTTATCTATGTCTTTCTTTTCTTCTATTTTTTGATAATATTTTATGGTTCTCTGTAAATGTTCTTCCAATGTTTCTGTTCGTTCTCCTTCTTTTGTATGAGCATAAATTTTTTCTAAATTGTTAATTTGTTCTTTGATATTTATTAACATCTTTTCTCCTTTTTCAAAATACTAAATCCACTATATGTTCAAGTATAACGTGGAAGCCTTGCAACACCACTCGATATGTATATGGAATTTAAATACACTATATATTATAGTAAAAAATCTAACTAAAAGAAATACAAATTTATTTCATCATCTCTAAACCCATCCATTTTATTCTTTAGGTAATAATTCGTATAAACAAATGAATCATACTCATAAAAATTATATTGTTCTTGCAATTTAATTGGCTGTATTTCTTTCACTAAATATGGTAATTCATCCACTGAATCAAAATTATCAATTTCTATATTTTCCGTAAAAATAGAATCTATATAATCCAATTTTGTTTCTTGTAATTCCACTTCTTCTACTTCTGTTATAGTAGCTGGATGGTCGTTTTTCCCTAAATACGGAATATATACTGTTTTCCCTTGTATCATATATTCCTTTAGCTTGTTGTATATATTTTCTTCTACCATTCCATCATTATAAAAATAAATTGTCCAAGAAGGATTTTCTAACCATTGTTCTCTTACAATTAGATTTCCACCTTCCTCATTAGAAGCATATCCTGCACTATTATTAAAAGTTTGAATTTTCTTAGGATAAATCCCCTTTAGTTTTTTGTCTGGTACAATAGCTATTTTTAAATTTTTTAATTTTTCGTAAAATTCTGGATATTTCTCTTCATTTTGTTGATTATATCCTCCTAACCCTATGATTGAACCAAATATTCCTAAAAGAGCTATTTTATGGATATTATTATATGTAAAATAAGCATATTCGTTTACTTCTGGCTTTTTAAAGAAAGCGGTTTTCCCAAAAAGCTTAAATTTAATTGCTTTTTGCATGTTATCACCTTCCTTATCTTATCTTTTTAAATATATCATAAGTTTCACATTCTATTCCATCTGTATTAATTTGTGTTGTTATCTTATTGTAATAAATTTCTATTTTTTGAATTTTATCCTGATTCTCTTTTATTACTTCTTTTAAGGTTTCTATATTGATTATATCTTTTCCATTTTCTATTTTTTCGAATGTAATATATTGATCTAAATTAGCCAGATATAAATCACTATCTTTTTTTGCTTCTATAAATATTGCAAATTCATTTTCACATCCAGATTTACTATTTGTATTAATTGCTGTTGCAGAAACAAGACTTATTCTTTTAAATTCTTGATAAGCTTCTTCTGTATATCCTTCAAATTCTGGTAATATATCTTTGTAATTCTTATAGTTTTGTGGATTAACAGAAAATGGATATATATAATGGCATTCATCAGCTACTATTTTAGTTCCTAATGTTGAGGCTTCTGCACCTTCCTTATTTGAATTTCTAAACGGAGATAAAATATCTTGTGTCTCAACATTACTATCATCGTATTTATTAAATCCCTGTCCAATTTGAACAGCTCCCGTAATACTTAAATTGGCATTTTTAGTCGCAAAAGTAGCTCCAAAATTCATAATATCAATCGCAGAGAATAAATTTTTCAACACTTCTTCTGATTTTGTTTTCTTATCAATTACTTCTCCGAATACTTTTTTATATCTCTCATCTAAATCTAATGGTTGTATTTTCTCTCCTGTTTTTTCGTCTATTTTATAAGATTTTAGATAAATTACTTTTTTTCCTTCTTCATCCCACATCTTTTTCATTGGATATTTTAATGCTTTATCACTTCCAAAAATTTGTGTTGTACTAATTGCTTTTGGTCTTCCTGTAAAATCGGCATTCCAATTACTCATTATCGCCTTTATTCCTATTACTCCATATACTTTATTTTTCTTCTCCATCTTCTATTCCTCCTCTTTCTTTTTGGTATAAATAACATTTTTTGAACATATTCCAGAAATAATCAAATCCTGATAATCGGATGCTTTTGATTGTGTTTCATATCCAGTCACCAGCCCAATTAAATTATTAACTTTACTATTTCGTAACATAAGTTCATATCCATATTTTTTATACATAGTTTCAATAGCTTGTTTTAATTTTTTTGTTGTTGATAACTCTAAAAAAGGTATAACTAAACCATGACTCTTGTTTGCTGCCTCACTTTGATTTACTAAATAATAGATAACTTGTCCAGCTGCAAAGTAAAATTCCTCGTCTGTTTCACATGTTGCCAATTCATCTCCTTCTGTTTTTTCTTTTAACGTATTATATAAATCCTTTATTCTATTTCCCATATTTGTTTTTTCCCCCATTTCGTAATACTTTAATAAATTCAGTCTAAAATTTTGTGCGTATGCTATGTCTCTTAAATTGATATATTCCTTATCGATAAATTTTTGTAATATCATCTCTTTTGTCATATTGTCAACACAAGTTTTGAATCCAATTTCTATCCCTTTTTTGACATAGTCTAACATTGCTTGCTTTGTAGTCATTAAAATATCAACTTGCTTATGGCTAAAAGCTCCTGCTTTAGCTTTTATATCATCATTATAATAATTTCTTCTTAATTTATTATTATAATAATATTCATCAATTTTTGCTTCTAATGTTTCTATGTTTTCAATATTTTGCTCTTCCATGTTATGTAAATTTAAGTAATTTTTCATTTTGATTGACTTCATCTTTTTTCTACGATTTATAATGGAAAAATCTTGTATAATGGGTTTTCCGTTATTAGTAGTTTTATATAAGTATAAGCAGGTATCGTCTTCTACATTTTTTTCTGAAACTTCTATATTAGTAAAATTAAAATGAATTGGAATGTAGATGTTATTAATTGTTCTATCTTCTTCATCTACTAAATTATTAATCCATTCAAAAAACTTTTTGCTAATAAGTGCTTCCTCCAATGTAATTCTGTATGGAACTCTAAATTTTGTTGTTTTTAACTCTAAATATGGCTTTTTACTATTCAATCCGCATATTATTGTTAGCCAATCCCCATATTTCTCCATTCATTTCTATATTGTAATCATTTTTATTGAATATTCTTGGGTAAAAGTATCTTTTTCCTTCTCTTTTGTAATCTGTCATGTTTTTTTGTATAAAAATTTTTACGTAATTTTTATCTGCTAAATTATTATCTTCTATTTCTTTAGTTATTTTAGGTATAGCATCTTTTATTTGAATTTTACATTTTTCTAATTCTTCTTGATTAATTTCTTGTATGTCTATTGCCTCTATAATTCTTTTTGTTTTTTTATCCTTTGTTTCCTCTAAAAATGTAGCAAAATAATTATCGATTACTTCTCCTAGCTGTTTTTCTGTTAATGCTTTTTCTTGATTTGTTCCTATTTTAGGCAAAATATCACATTTCATAAATACAGTATAATAATTATTGCTATGTATTTTTTTAGTTGTATCTACTGGCTTATTCATATCAATCAAGTTACTATTATAATCTGCTTCTTTAAACCATTGATATAACTCATTTTGTTCTGTTTTGCTCCTTTTAATGATAAGTCTACTGATACTGTTATTTTCATCTAACCTAAAATATGTTCCATCTTTTGGTATATAATTGTCCAAAACAGCTTTTTCCATATTTTCTGCATTTCTAAAAATTTTTAATAGATCGTTAACCATATTTCTTCCTTTCTTTAATTACTTGCCATATATCCGTAACCCTATGGTGTTCTTTTCTAACGCTCCTGTTGCTTTCATAAAAAAAGCTAAATCTTGTGATAATTTGTCTGTTTTTATTTCCATAATGAATTTGTTTCCTATTAAATTCGCTTGCTTATACGGAATTTTGATTGGCTTTAAATTGGTCTGTGCAATTGATTGAATAAATATAGTATTTTCTGGTATTTGTGCATTAAAATATTGATTATATTTTCTAACTGCATTTTTACACATTCTAGTAGTCAATTCTGTTAATCCATCTTCTTTTTTCCAATATTTCTTTTTTGGTAAAGTTGCTACGATTGGTGACAATGTTGTAAGTCTTGTTATCCATTTTTGCGAATAACTTTTTATTTCTGTCGCTATTATTTTTACATTTGCCTCTGTTAGAGGTAATACTCTTTTTAAGTTTGCTAAAAATATCTTGTTAATACTTCTGATATTGAAAATATAAATTCTATTTTTTTTATAAATTCTGTCTTTTTCGATTGGATTTAAACTACTATAGGTATAAAATTTATATTCATTCCTTTCATGTATTTCTCTAAGTTGTTCATCATATAACAATGCATTATTGATTAGATTGTTTAGGAAACTATACATTTCATCGTTTGTTACATCTTGCTTTAACTGTGTCGTTACTATTAACTCATGGTAATTCATCTTTTCACCTCCTCCTTGTAACTTGGTAGTGTAAACTAATTTTAAAATTAATTTGTCTACACACCTTGTCTTTTA
>CASDJM010000026.1 GCA_949280815.1 uncultured Clostridia bacterium
CTAAATATTTTTCAGTTGCATTCGAATTTTCAGAAATATTTTATAGATTACCTATTTATTTAATTAAAATCAACGCTTCTAGGATTTTAGAGTTAGGTTGACAGCATTGGCTGAACAGTAACCAATAAGAAAATGTTTTTTTAGACATTGCTATAATTCCTTGACAAATAAGTAGCAAATTGATAAGATGTACTTGATATTTTGACGAACGGAGGATGAAATGATATTATATCCGAAAGCACATTTTGACAAAGTGGAACAGATTACGACAGAATTTTTACGAGAACACAGAATAAATGCCTTAATTTTAGATGTAGATAATACATTAATAGACTATCAAAGAAAAATGGGAGAAGGCATCTCCAAGTGGGCAAACGAAATAAAGAGTCAAGGCATAAAACTATATATATTATCCAATACCAATCATAAAGAAAAAGTAAAAGAAGTGGCAAATCAATTAGATATACCGTATTGTTATTTAGCCAAAAAACCATTCAAATCTGGATTTTTAAAAGTACAAAAAGAATTACAAGAAAAGCCAGAGAATATAGGAGTAGTAGGAGATCAAATTTTTACAGATATGATTGGAGGAAACCGTTGCCATATGTTTACCATATTAGTAGAACCAATTGATGAAAAAGATTTCTGGTATACCGCATGGAAAAGACCTTTTGAGAATAGAATAAAAAAGAAATATAAAGAGAAAGCGAAGGAAAAATAGTTTAAAACATAATTATCATTTTATGTTGTTGCATAGTGTGAACATGTGAAGGGAAGGAAAATAAAATGTATTTTAATGATGTACATATAGCCTATTATGTAGTAGCAGGCATGATGGGACTAATCATAGGGCAATTAATAGACTGGGCAAATAAAAGATTGCCAGAATATAAAAGAGTTATTTCAAAAGACATAATCAGTGAATATAGAATCAATTTTAGACCAAACTATATATTAATGTTACTAACAGCGGTAATCTATGTAACTTTGATTTACACTTTTGGGATAAAAGATACGATAATTGGAAATTTAGATTTAATTAAATTTTTAATTTTAACACCTATGTTATTATCTGCATTTGTTATTGACTTTAAATTACAGATTATACCAAACCGATTAAATCTAACCATATTTGAAATTGGAATCATATTTGCCTTTTTATATGGATTATCAAATGTTGCCATTACCATTAACATGCTATTAGGGATGTTAGCAGGAGGAGGAATTTTTTTATTAATTACCTTATTAGGAGGACTTTTTTATGGAAAAGAAGCTATGGGATTTGGTGATGTCAAATTAATGGGAGCATTAGGATTATTTTTTGGACTATCTAACATTATTATTATCACACTTGTTTCCTTTTTGATAGGAGCAATCCTTAGCATTGTCTTATTAGCAACAAAAATAAAAAAATCAGATGAATATATACCATTTGGACCATTTATTGTGATAGCAACTTTTATTAGTATGTATGTACCATTTGAACAAATAAAAGCCATTTTAATGATGATTTTTACGTTAGGAATATATCATGGATAAATTAAAAAAATATTAGCCATCTTACGTTGTTAAGAAAAGGAGGATTAGTATGAATGCTAAGTTACAGTGGTTGAGAAATAACATGTCGAGTTTAGATTTACAAGGATTAATTTTAACTAATCCTGATAATATACGTTATTTAACAAACTTGGAAGCAGAGGGGATTTTTCTTTTAACAAGAAAAGAGAATATCTTTATTACAGATGGTAGATATATAGAACAAGTACATAGAACATTAACCTTATTTGACGAAATTATTGTATATGATGCTCATGATGTAGCAAAAGATGATTATGAAAATTTCTTTTTATTCTGTGAAAATGTAGGATTTGAAGAATATGACATTTCTTATGCCAAATATAAAGAATATATTAGAAAATTCAAAATTCACAATTTTGTAGAGACTGATCATATGATAGAAAAACAGAGAATGATAAAAGACGAAGAAGAAGTTGGTAATATACAAAAAGCATGCGAAATAACAGACAATTGCTTTAGTTATTTGTTATCTTATATAAAACCAGGTATGACAGAAAAAGAAATAGCTAATGAAATAGAAGAATATTATAGGCAAAGAGCAGATGGATTGTCTTTTGAAACAATTGTTGCATCTGGTGAAAATACTTCACAACCACATGCGGTTCCAACGAATCGAAAGATACAAACAAAAGATATTATTACCATTGATATGGGGTGTAAAGTGAATGGCTATTGTTCAGATATGACTAGAACTATTTTTGTAGGGGAAGTACCAGAAGAGGTGAAACCAGTTTATGATTTAGTATTAAAAAATCAGCTACAAACACAAAAACAATATAAAGATGGTGCTAATACAAGATTACTTACTAAAATGGTGGAAAATGATTTTAAATTACATGGTTATAGTTTGATACATGGTTTGGGTCATGGCGTTGGTATGCAAATTCATGAAGAACCTTATGTTAGTTATCATTCCGATACCCAATTACGTGAAAATATGATAGTTACAAATGAACCCGGAATTTACATACTAGGAAAATTTGGCGTGAGAATTGAAGATACAGTTCAAATTACAAAATTTGGTTGTATAAATTTAACCAAATCTGAGAAAAATTATATTATAATATAAGATTTATAAATGTGTTTATAATAGAAAAGGCATATAATACTTGATTTTTCTAGAAATATGTAGTAAAATAAGAACTGTTAAAAGGCTAATAAAAATAAATGAAAATTGAGAGGAGAAATGAATATGGCAGCAGTATATTCAGCAGGAGATTTTAGAAATGGAACAACTTTTGAAATGGAAGGAAATGTATATAGAATTGTAGAATTTCAACATGTAAAACCAGGAAAAGGATCAGCATTTGTAAGAACAAAATTAAAAAATGTAATTACAGGAGCAACTTTAGAAAAAACTTTCAACCCATCTGATAAATTTCCAGGAGCAGAAATTGAGAAGAAAGTAATGCAATATTTATATAATGATGGGGGGTTATATTATTTCATGGATAATGAAACTTATGATCAAACACCATTAAATGAAGAACAATTGGGAGATTGCTTAAAATATTTAAAAGAAAACATGGAAGTAACGATGCTTTCATATAAAGGGAACACATTTGCAGTAGAGCCACCAACATTTGTAGAATTAGAAGTTACATACACAGAACCAGGATTTAGTGGTAATACCACAACAACATCAGGAAAACCTGCAAAATTAGAAACTGGTTTAGAAATCCAAGTTCCATTATTCGTAAATATCGGTGATATTCTAAAAATTGATACTAGAACATGCGAATATATGGAAAGAATATAAGAAAGGTGATTAACAAAATGGGAATATTAAAAAACGAGTACAAGAGTTTTTTAGATGACATAGAAAAAAATATAAAAAATAAAGAAGACTTAGAATATGTAAAAGAAAGATTTGCTTCTTTTTTAGACGTTGTATTGGATCAAATGGATTATATTATGGACTATAAAAAAGAAGAAATGGATAAATTAGAGGTAACACAAAATAAACTAAGTTCACAAATTGGTCAAATGCAACAAGTTATTGATAATATTGAAAAAGATATTTATGCAGAAGATGGATTTGACTTTGAAATTGTTTGTCCATACTGTGATTATGAATTTATCATAGATGTAGACGAAAACAAGACGGAGATTGCTTGTCCAGAATGCCAAAACATCATTGAACTAGATTGGTCAGGAGATGTAGAAGGAGAGGAAGGCAAAGGCTGTCAAGGAAATTGTCATGGATGTCAAGGCTGTGACGAAGATGATGATATGTAATGTTGTTTAAGTGTCGTTTGGGGAGGTTTTCCTTGCGACATTTTTTTCTATTATTGTTATCACATTAAAAATGGTTTAAAGGATTTACATATTTGCCATCAATTCGAATACCTAAATGAAGATGAGGACCGAGTAGTGGCTCCATTGGTAGGATTTCCTTGTGCATCATGATACTGATTTCCCTTTACACCATAGACAATTTTAGGTCCAACACAGCCAAGAAGTTGTCCTTGTTTGATTTTGTCTCCTACTGATACAATCCAATTAGGGTCACAATGACAATAACTTATTTTGTAATTACCGAAAGAAAGTGTTATAGTATAACCACCAGCACCTAGAAATTCTCGAAAGGTAATTTCGCCATCATGAACAGCGATGAATTTACTTCCAGGAGGAGCAGGAATATCGACTCCTGAATGAGAAGAAGACGCACCGACCAGTAGGAGAAGTTCGTTTTCCAAAAGGAGAACTTATTTTAGTATAACCGGGAATCGGCCACACAAAACCATTGGGATTAAAATCTAAAATTTCGGAATTGCCATTAGGAGAGTAAGATATATTATTAGAATTAAGAATGGCAATGAAAAAAACAATAATAAAAAAGGAAAAAATAAAAACAAATAGATAAAAATATTTAAAATTTTTTAAAATGAAAATCACCTCGAAATAAATTTTGAAAAAATAATCAGTGAGATAATTAAATGTGAAGAAATGTTATAAAAATGGCAGGGGTAGAAGGATTCGAACCCTCACAGGCGGTTTTGGAGACCGATGTGCTACCATTAACACTATACCCCTAAGTATTTTAAAATCAATTACTATATTAGCACAAAAGAAGAATTTTAGCAATAATTTTTTCAAAAATTATTGACTTTTTTTAAATCCGATAATATAATATATGAAATTAAATCATTACGGTGAAGAAGAAAAAGTATGATATTATTCATTTTTAGAGAGTTGGTGATGGTGAAATGCCAGCAATGAATACATATGGGGAGCTTTGGAGTAATAGTTAGAATTAAGGTGCTTAAAATTTTGAATTTTAAGAATTAGGGTGGAAACGCGGAAATAAACTTTCGTCCCTAGCGACGCTAGGTTTCGAGAGTTTTTTTATTATATAAGAAAAATCTCTGATTTTTCTATACAACAAAAAAATTTTTCGCGGACGAACAATTAAACATGGGCTGGACTCTGCAAATTAAATTTTTAAAGTATTACAGCCCACTAATGAAAAAGGAGGAGATTTTATGATAAAATCAATGGACACATTAGTAGCACTTTGTAAGAATAGGGGCTACATATACCCAGGATCTGAAATTTACGGAGGATTAGCTAATACATGGGACTATGGTCCTTTAGGAGTAGAATTAAAAAACAATGTAAAAGAAGCATGGAGAAAGAAATTTATACAAGAAAACAAATATAATGTAGGACTAGATGCAGCCATTTTAATGAATCCGACTACTTGGGTAGCATCTGGACATGTAGGAGGTTTTTCTGACCCATTAATTGACTGTAAAGCATGTAAAACAAGACACAGAGCAGATAAATTGATTGAAGAATGGGCTCATAATCAAGGGAAAGATATGATAGCAGACGGAATGTCAGATGAGGAAATGATTCACTTTATGGACGAAAATCATATCAATTGTCCAAATTGCGGAGAACATAATTTTACAGATATTAGAAAATTCAATCTAATGTTCAAAACTTTCCAAGGAGTAACAGAAGATGCAAAAGCAGAAATTTATTTAAGACCAGAGACAGCACAAGGAATATTTGTCAACTTTAAAAATGTTATGAGAACAACAAGAAGAAAATTGCCTATGGGAATTGCACAAATTGGAAAAGCATTTAGAAATGAGATAACACCAGGAAACTTTACTTTTAGGACACGTGAATTTGAACAAATGGAACTAGAATTTTTCTGCAAACCAGGAACAGATATGGAATGGCAAACTTATTGGAAAAATTTCTGTAAACAGTGGTTATTAAATTTAGGAATGACAGAAGAAAATATCAGATTAAGAGATCATAAACCAGAAGAATTATCGCATTATAGCAATGGAACAACAGATATTGAATATGCGTTTCCATTTGGATGGGGAGAATTATGGGGAATTGCAGACAGAACAGATTTTGATTTAAAGAGTCATATGGAAGTTTCGAAAGAAGATTTTCATTATACAGATTCAGAGACAGGAGAAAAATATGTACCTTATTGCATTGAACCATCTGTAGGAGCTGACAGAGTAACATTAGCATTTTTATGTGATAGTTATGAAGAAGAACAATTAGAGGATGGAGATGCAAGAGTAGTATTACATTTACATCCAGCAATAGCACCATATAAAGTAGCAGTATTACCTCTTTCTAAAAAATTATCAGAAAAAGCAAATGAGGTATATGAAAAACTTGCTAAAAAATTTATGTGTGATTATGATGAAACAGGAAGTATCGGAAAACGCTATAGAAGAGAAGATGAAATTGGTACTCCATATTGTGTTACAGTGGATTTTGATACATTAGAAGATGATTCTGTCACAATAAGAGACAGAGATACGATGGAGCAAATTAGATTAAAAATTGACGAAGTTGCTAATTGGATTCAAGAAAAATTAGAGTTTTAGAAAATACAAAACATCACAAAGGGGTTTTTCCAAAGTGATGTTTATTTTATATATTGGAAAAAATTCAGACGGAATCTATGCAATAAAATAATATCGTTGTATCTTTAAAATAGTTATTATTAGTCTCAATGATTTTTATTAAAAAGTTTATATTGTAACTACCAGTTTCCAATGGTTGTCTATAAAAAATATATGAACTTAAGGTGTAATATTATTTCTTACACCTTGTATGTTGCAACCTACTAAAAAGGAACAATTTAGTTTTTACTCGATAAAAACCAAGAGTTATTGAATTTAATATAAATTTCTTTCATATAAATCCTTAATAAAAACATCTTTTTCTTCAAAATTATCTACAAAACCAATTTTAGCCACTTGTTCATTTTCGTTAATACCTTGAACCCAAACTGCTCTTTCATCATAATAAACATCAAATTTATGGTCATTATTTAAAATCATATTCATTCTTTCTAAATCCATAAATCAAACCTCCCAAATTTATTCTTATTAAGAGTATATCCATAAAAAATGAATTTATAACAATTGACTTATGTTTTTATTTACGTTAAAATGAAAAAGATGATTTTTAAATGGAGATGATTTTGGGGATGGAGGAGAAAATCATGACGTAGATTCAACAAAATAATATAAATCTATATAGAAAAAATATATGAAAAGAATCATTCAAAAGAGGGAGGAAATTTATGAAGATACAATTTCAAGATAAAATGATGGAGGTTCAAAATGGAACAACCATACAAGAATTATTAAAAGAGGAAATTAAAAACAATGAATATCCTGTGATAGGAGCTGTATTTAATAATGAATATGTAAATTTAAGTTGTCCAATTAAGCAAGAGGGAGAAATTAAATTAATTGATATTTCTTCTAAAGAAGGAACAAAAATATATCGAAGAACAATTATTTATATTTTGGGAAAAGCTTTAGAAAAAGTATGTCCAGACAAAAAAATGATTGTAAATTATCAATTACCCAATTCTATGTTTTGCGAAATCGAAGATATAGAAATTACAGAGGAATTAATTCAAAAGCTAAGTGACGAGATGCATCAAATTGTGAGAGCTGATTTACCGATTAAACAGATTATTATGACACGCAAAGAAGCAGAAGAATTTTACCAAAAAGATGATACATCAAAGGGAAGATTGCAGTTGGATTTACCAGATAATCAAGAGATTTTTATGTATTATTGTGAAGATTATTATAATTATTGTTATGGAACATTAGCAAATCGAACAGGAGTTACAAAAATATTTGAAATCATCAAATATGAAGATGGATTTTTAGTGAGATATCCAACTTCTAGTAAGCCAGAACAATTGCCAAAGTTAATTCAAACAAAAAAGTTAGCATGGGCATTAAATGAATATGATGATATTCATAAAATTTTAAATGTCAATACAGTTTACAAATTAAACAAAGCGATTGAGGAAGATAATATTAAAGATATTATTATGTTAGATGAAGCTTTGCATGAAAAGAAAATTGCTACTATTGCAGACGAAATTGCTAAAAATAGAAATGTAAAAATGATATTAATTGCAGGACCATCTTCTTCAGGAAAAACTACATTTGCACAAAGATTAGGACTTCAACTAAGAATTAATCGTATTAAACCAGTTACGATTTCAGTTGACAATTATTTTGTAGAAAGAAAAGACACACCAAGAGACGAAAACGGAGAATATGATTTTGAATGCATTGAAGCTATTGACTTAGAGTTATTTAATAATCATTTGACTCGCTTATTAAATGGGGAAGAAGTAGAAATGCCAGAATTTGATTTTCATGTTGGAACCAAAAGATATAATAACAAAAAGTTAAAATTAGAATCAGATCAAGTATTAGTAATTGAAGGGATTCATTGTTTAAATGACAAATTAACGAGCAAAATTGCAAAAGACCAAAAATATAAAATCTATATTAGTGCCTTAACCGTATTAAACATGGATCGATATAATCGAATATCAACAACAGATACTAGACTAGTCAGAAGAATTGTAAGAGATTATCAATTTAGAGGATATGAGGCTAAACATACGATATCCACTTGGCACAAAGTAAATAACGGAGAAGAAAAAAATATATTTCCATATCAAGAAGAAGCTAATAGTATTTTCAATACATCATTAATCTATGAATTAGGAGTATTAAAAGGAGTGGTAATGCCATTACTGAAAGAAATTAAACAAGAAGAGCCAGAATATGCTGAGGCAAGAAGAATGATTGATATGCTAAAATACTTTGAAACCATACCACCAGAATATGTACCAACTAATTCATTGCTGAAGGAATTTTTAGGAGGAGGAAATTTTAAATATTAGGTGGCGAGTTTGGGACAGGCACAAACTTGCCATTCCACGAAGGAGGTAAAATGGGGCAAAGAAATTTTGTTGAAATAGATGAAGAATTTATATGTGAAAATTGTGGTAAAAAAGTACCAAAGTTAGGATATTCTTGTAGAAATCATTGTCCTTATTGTTTACACTCAAAACATGTAGATAAGAATCCAGGAGATAGGCAAGAACAATGTCATGGAGATTTAGAACCAGTTAGTTTAGAAATTGATGGGAAAAAGGGATATGTGATTGTTTTTAAATGTGAAAAATGTGGTGCTATTCGAAGAAATAAAGCTGCCAAAGATGATAACATGGATTTAATGATTGACTTGAGTAGTAAACAAATTTGAGATACAATGGATGATTTTGGGGATGAAGAAAAAATATGATTTTTTTCTTCATCCCCAAAATCGTCCCCAAAATCATTCATTTGCACATTAGATTTCTCGATTCAAGTTTCCATTGGTATATTCTTTTCCTTCTAAGCGTTTCCCTTCTTTTACGGTTTGAATAATTTTATTAATTTGTGAAATATCTTCGTCTAAAATATCAATTCTAGCAAAATCAATAGGAAAATCTTTAGGAGCAATTGATGTAGTCTTGCTATTAAAGACAGTAGTAACGGTTTGAATGTTATCAGGTAATATTTTAAATTTCATGTTTAGTCTGTCTTTTAAATAATAAGTATGATTAGTTTTGCATAATTGTTTACATTCTGGATAACATTCATCTGTTTTTCCTAATAGGCAATAGTTCATATTCAATAAAGGGATTTTGCCATATACAATCAATTCTTTTTGTAAATAGTTGGTATCACACAAATTTAATATGGCAGTTTTATCTAGTTCTGGTGAGATAGAAAATCTACTAATTCCTAGCTTTTTTAATTCTAATATTGTATTAGCATTAAATACATTTAAAGTATAATTGGCAACAATTTTGAAGGATTTTTTGGAATTACATGTCAGGTTGCTTAATAATTGTATATTACCAATGTTAGAAATAACAAATCCTTTAATTTGATATTTATTAATTGAACTTTCTACATTATTATAAAATAGATTTCTATAATTTATTTTTTTTATGGTAGGGAGGTAAATATAAGTAGTAAATCTTTCGGTTAAAGTTTTTAAAATATTCTCATATTTTCTATCGGTAAAATATTTTAAAGGGATATATATATCATCTACAGAATCTAGTTTAGTATAATTAAATTTTGAATTTATAATATTAAGCAACAAAGAAATTTTAGGAGAATGGTTCTTTGTTTGAATATTATTTTTTTCGATTGAATTTGACTTTTTATTTGTTTCCGCATTAACGTTTGTGTCTGCTTTTAATTTTCTATGAATTTCATTTATAGCGTAATTTTCCACATTTTCTAATGCTGTTCTTCTCAACTCATTTAATTTACTTAATTTAGGTAAAAACAGATGGTCATCTAAATCAATGTCAATCTTTTTAAATTGATATGGGGTCGAGGAGGTTTTTGATAATTGCCTGATGACAGTTTCCTTATCTAAAGGTTTGTTTTTTGCTTCAATTGGCATACAATCTAATTGACAATTGGTATTTAGACTTTTATATAATTTTAGATTAGATGCGTTTTTTACAACGATAGAAAGAGGTTGTCCTTTTTTGATAGTCACTTTACCATTTAATAAAACTTTTTTGTTCTCATTCCTATAACTTTCTTTTGCTGAAAGAATCAATGATTTGGAGGATAGTTTATAAATTTTGTCACCTAAATTAATATTTCCTTTCATTCTTCCAATGGTAACAGTTTGACCGAATTTTTGTCTCAGTAATATTATTGCTATTTGCCATTAATTCAGAAATGGTATAAGTTCCTGTTTCATTTTGAAGTGAAATAGTATCGCCAATTTCTATTTTTTCTTCTAGTTTTAATGTAACAAGACCTTTTGTTTTATTGTATTTTTGGACAATTCCTAAAAATAGTCCCATATTGTTAGGCTTTTCTTTAAAAACAAGATTTTTATTTGGCGTTTTTTCTAAGTGACCACAAGATGACATACCACGATTAAAGACTTGCATTAATGCTTTCTTGTCTATTGGGTCTACTTTATAAGGTTCTTTTGATAGTGCTAAATTAATATATTTTTTATAAATTCTAGTAACAGTTGCTACATACTCAGGTGATTTCATTCTTCCTTCAATTTTTAAGCATTTTACGCCTGATTGAATAAAAGATGGAATGTAATCTAAAGCACATAAATCACGGGTACTAAGTAAATGACCACTATCGATTTTTTTGTCATCTTCGAGTAATTCATAAGGAAGTCTACAAGGTTGAGCACATTTACCACGATTTCCAGAACGACCACCTAGCATGCTAGAAAATAGACATTGACCAGAATAAGAAATACATAAAGCACCATGGGCAAAACATTCAATTTCAATATTTGTATTTTTACAAATATAATTGATTTCGTCCATAGAAAATTCTCGTGCTAATACGACTCTTTTAAAACCAAGTTTTTGTGACTCTAAAACACCATTTAAATTATGGACTGCCATTTGGGTACTGCCATGGATTGGCAAATCAGGAAAAAGCTTGATTAGTTTAAGAGCAAACCCTAAATCTTGTACAATAATGGCATCGATTCCATATTCATAAGCTGTTTTAGCTAAATTCATAGCAGTTTCAAACTCATCATCTTTAATCAGTGTATTCAAAGTCAAATCTGTTTTTACGCCACGGATTTTAGCATATTGAATGGCTTTTTCTAAATCTTTTAAATTAAAATTATGAGCAAAGGCTCTAGCACTAAAAGTGTCTAATCCAAAATAGACACTATCAGCACCATTTTGAACAGCTGCTTTTAGACATTCAAAATTACCAACAGGTGAAAGTAGTTCTATCATAATTTACTCCTTTTCTTGGACATTATATCATAAAATGAGATAAATGGTAACTATTTATTTCATTTTACAGATTAAATAAATTTAGTATAAAAATTAACAGCATTGACTGAACTGTAACAACTATAGTTACAATTCACAGTTTAATTATTAAATACAAAAGCTACTTATAAAAAACATTTAAACAAGCTTGATTATTCTATATTCGCTTGATTTTCACATTTTTTATAAATAGCTTTTTCATCAATTAATTTCAGTTAGCTGTGAATTGTAATCAACAGTAATAAAAAAATGAAATTAAAAATTTAGTTGACTAAACAAAAGGCAAATGATAAAATAAGAAAAGAAATTACAAAATAAGAAAGTAGGAATATATGAAAATAATATTAGCTTCTCAATCTCCTAGAAGAAAAGCATTATTAGAGCAAATGGGGATTAAAGATTATGAAGTAATAGTAAGTCAAATAACAGAAAAGATGTCCCCTAATTTAGAAAAAGAAGAACAAGTGAAGCAATTATCTTATCAAAAAGCAAAGGTGGTATTTGACCAAACAAAAGGAGATAGAATTGTAATAGGGGCTGATACCATAGTAGAAAAAGATAATCGAATTTATGGGAAACCGAAAGACCGAGAAGAAGCACAAACTATGTTAAAACAGTTTGAAAATTCTAAAGTGAATGTGATAACTGGTATGACGGTTTTGATGCAAAAGCAAGGGGAAAAAATAGAACAAATAGATAGTACGATAACTGAAATTTATATCAAATATATGACAGAAGAAGAAATTGAAAAGTGGATAGATACAGGAAAAGCAATGGATAAGGCAGGAGCATTTTCAACGCAAGAAGAATTTTGTGTATATATAGAAAAAATAGTGGGGGATTATAATGCTGCGATTGGATTATCAACTAGTAAATTATATGACATAATATCCAAAATAGGAGGTAAAATATGAAAATGAAATATGGAATGGAACAAAAAAATAGAAAAGGAAAAAAACATGTATTTACCATTATAATGCTTAGTATTAGTATTTTTTTTAGTTTATTGACAATTCAAAATGAGGCAGTGAATGAAACAAATCAAACTAATAGAACCAATAATACAACAAAAACAACTTCTAACAATACAACCAATAATACAACCAATAATACAACAAAAACATCTTCTAACAATACAACTAATAGGACAGTAAGTAGTAATAATTCAACAGTAACGAATACAAGTAATACAACTAATACTTCTAATACTACAGCTACAACAAAATCTAGCAATGCTAATTTAAGTAACTTAGGAATAAAACCACATGATTTTAGTGGCTTTAAAGCTACAACTACTTCTTATAAAGTAGTCGTTCCAGAAAGCACACAAACAATAGAAGTTTATGCTAAAGCACAAGATACGAGAGCAAAAGTAACTGGTACAGGAAAGAAAACATTAGAAAGTGGAAACAATAAAGTAGATGTAGTAGTTACAGCAGAAGATGGAACTGAAAAAACGTATACAATAAATATTGTTCGAGGAGAGCAACAAGGAGAATATACTGAAAACAGCGGTAATGGTTTATTAGAGTTAACAATTGGTAATTCAGATTTATCGCCAGAATTCAAGACCGATGTATATGAATATACTGCTAAATATATAGGAGAAGATACTAAATTAGAGATTGAGGCAAAACCAACTGATGAAGATTATATTGTTGAAGTGATTGGGAATGAAAACTTGCAAGAAGGGGAAAATACGATTACTATATTAGTTTCTGAAAAAAATGGAGATAATGTAGCAACTTATCAAATTACGCTAAATAAAAGTCTAGTAGATGAAGAAGCAATAGCAAGGGAAGAAGCTGAAAAGAAATCCAAAGAACAGAAAACGATGATAGGAATCATAGTAGCAGTGGTGATTTTAATTGTTATTGTCTTATTTATTATCATAAAACATAAGAGAAATCAGAATATAGGAGAAGATTTTTCAGGAGTTTCTTTCTATGAAAATAACAAATATGATGAAGAAGAAAGAGGAGAACTTCCTAAAGCATTAGAGGATGAAAATATAGAAGAGATAGAAGAAATCCAAAAAGAAGAAACAACAAATGAGCAGGAAGAAGATGAAGATAGCAAAGAGGAACCAGAATATGAAGAATCAGAAAATAGAAGAAAGAAGAAAAAAGAAAAACGTAAAGGAAAAAGATTTAAAGAATAGAAATATCCATTAATTTATTGATTTTACAGATAAAAATAGATAATTTTTAAGATTAACTAGATAACGACGAACATAAAAAAACTCCCTTAAGTAGGGAGCTTTTTTTAGAAAAGGATTAGCAACATCCTCCTCTATTACCACCGCAACAACAGCAGATTAATAATATAAGAATTATAATCCAGCAGCAGTCATCACCGAAACCGAATCCACATCCGCATCCTCTATTTTCTGGCATAGTCTAGACCCCCTTCCATAAAGAAATATGTTTTCTTTTGTTTGTTTCCTTTGTATGTTATATAATATGTGGAAGGGAAAAATGTGTTACAAATTGAATTTGAAATTTAATAATATTAGGATTTATTTACACAGGATTATTTCCTCTATGTACCAACTTGTAATAGGTTGCATATGTGTAACATTGGATATTACTAGTAAAACTTGGGACGAAGTTTTCTCTACGACAAGTTATGGTGGGACATCTTGTATTATAATTACGATGATAATAGTAATTATAATTGCAGTTTATCAAAGCAAGAGATTACTTGAAGAAAGCATGAATGCGATAATGTTGAGATTATTGATGTCGAATATGAAATAATTGAAAGTAGTCCTAAGGATACCGACAATTAATGCTAAAAAGTTTCATTCAAAGAAGAAGCCTTTCTCTTACACAAAAGAGAAAGACTTCTTCTTTATAAAAAACTTAAACACTAAAAAAATTATTGAGAAAGAAAAAAGATTATGATAAAATATCCTTAAAATATAAAATAAATACATGAGTAATAGATAGTAGTTTAGCTTTACCCCAAATATCTTATAGGAAGTAAAAGCACATTATACTTAGGAAGGAATGAAAAAAGAAGTGTCAGAAAAAGCAAAAAAAGTAGAAGAGATATTTAGTGATTATAAAACCAATTCCAATCTAAAATACGCAGAAATCAGAAGTCTAAACATGATAAAAAAGACCAATACTTTGCAAATTATCTTATATTTAGATGAATACATAGAAATTAAAGAAATATGGTATTTTGAAAATTTTTTAAAACAAAGATTTCAATTGGAACACATAGATGTCACCATAGAATATCACGAAAAAGTAGAAAAAAAAGCTATACCAGAAGAATGGAAAAATATTATAGCCTATATGTCGCATAAATACCCGTTAGCCAAACCCATGTTACTATTAAAAAGTGATGTAGAAGTAGAGGAAAAAAACATTCATATAAAAATGCATATTAAAGGAGTCGACTTTTTAAAAGCAAAAAAAACAGATCAAGAATTACAAAAAACCATAAAAAATCTATTTGGAGATGAATATGTAATTGACATCACAGAAGACTTATCTAAAGAAGAAATCAATGAAATGCGTAAAAATATCAAAAATCAAGAAGCACAGATTATAGCCCATATCGAAGAAGAAAATAGGCAACATGTAGTTGAAAAAGAAAAACAAGATACTGTGCCAGAATATCATGACATAGATTATGCACCACCAACCGATGAGGAAGGCTATATTCCACCAGAAGAGATGGAAATGCCAATTTCACAAGAGCAAGAATACATTATGGGAAAGCCATCAAGAGCTAAAGAAAAACACATTAAAATCAGAGATATTACTGCCAATGATGGAAGAGTAACCTTAGAAGGGAGAATTGTAACAACAGATTTACGAGAAACCAAATCAGGCAAAGGAATGATTATTTTTGACCTATATGATGGAACAGGAACCATTACCTGTAAGTCTTTTGCCAAAGATTATACCGAAGGACAAGAAATCGTAGAAAAAATAAAAACAGCCAAAGCAATTAAAACGATTGGAAAAGCAGGATTAGACACTTACGCTGGAGACATTACAGTTATTGCTAATACAATTATGGAGACTAATAGTGAATTACCAGAATTGCCAACAGAAGAAGAACAAGAAGACACGCCTTTAATTTTAGGTACAACTCAAAACATTACAGATCCATTAGTAAAAGTGGAAGATTTGGGAGTCGATGACGGAAAAATAACATTGCAAGGAGAAGTTATTTTTACAGAGGACCGAACCCTAAAATCAGGAAAAACTTTATTTAGTTTTGACGTATACGACGGCACGAGTACCATTACTTGTAAAGCTTTTTTAGATAAAGAAAAAGCAAAAAGAATTATGAAAAGAATTCAAAATGCCAAAGGAGTTAAAGTAGCTGGAACTGCTCAAATGGATACCTTTTCTAATGAATTAACAGTCATGGCAAATACCATTATAGAAACAGAAGCACTAAAAAAAGAAACAAGACAAGACAATAGCGAAGTAAAAAGAGTAGAATTACATATGCATACCCAAATGAGTCAAATGGATGCTATGACATCAGCCAAAGATTTAATTAAAAGAGCCATGAAATGGGGAATGAAGTCCATAGCCATTACAGACCATGGTGTAGTACAAGCTTTTCCAGAAGCTCATAAAATGTTGGGATATGACAATCCAGACATGAAGATTTTGTATGGAGTAGAAGCATATTTAGCACCAGACAAAAATGCCATTGTGACTAATAGCAAAGGACAAGAGATTGATACCACCTACTGTGTACTTGATTTAGAGACCACAGGTTTTTCAGCAACCACTGAAAAAATTACAGAAGTCGGTATTATGAAAGTTAGGGATGGAGAAGTAATTGACCAATTTAGTTGTTTTGTCAATCCCCAAAAACACATTCCACAAAGAGTAACAGAAGTTACCAATATAACAGATGACATGGTAAAAGATGCTGAGACTATTGAGCAAGTATTTCCCAAAATATTGGATTTTATCAAAGATTCTGTTTTAGTTGCTCATAATGCTCCATTTGATATGGGATTTTTGAAGCAAAATGCGAAAACTTTAGGATATGAATTTGATTATACCTATTTAGATACTTTAAGTCTGGCAAAAGATTTATTTCCAGATTATAAAAAATATAAATTAGGAAAAATTGCTGAGAATTTAGGAATTAAAGTTGAAGTAGCCCATCGTGCTTTAGATGATGTAGATACTACTGTTAAAGTATTTTATGTGATGTTAGATATGTTGAAGAAACGTGGAGCTAAAACAGTAGATGACATTGATGAAGTAAGCAGTACTGAAGAAGCGAAAAAAGAAGAATACAAAAAATTAAAGACTTATCATGCCATTATTTTAGCCAAAAACTATATTGGATTGCGAAATTTATATCGATTGGTATCCCTTTCTCATGTAGATTATTTTTACAGAAAGCCTAGAATTTTAAAGAGTTTGTATAAGAAGTATTCAGAAGGATTAATCTTAGGAAGTGCTTGTGAAGCGGGTGAATTGTATCAAGCGATTGAATTAGGAAGAACAGATGATGAAATCGAAGCAATTGCCAATGACTATGACTATTTAGAAATTCAACCAACAGGAAACAATCAATTTTTAATTAGAAGAGAAATTGTAAAAGATGAAGAAGCTTTGCGTGATATTAACCGAAAAATCGTAGACTTAGGAGAAAAATTAAATAAGCCAGTTGTAGCAACAGGAGATGTCCATTTTATGGATCCACAAGATGAAATTTACAGGCGTATTTTAGAAGCGGGACAAGGTTATGAAGATGCAGACAATCAAGCACCATTATATTTAAGAACAACAGAAGAAATGTTAGAAGAGTTTAGTTATTTAGGAAAAGAAAAGGCCTATGAAGTAGTTGTTACAAATACCAATTTAATTGCAGATATGTGCGACCAAATCAGTCCCATTTCGCCAGAAAAATGTCCACCACATATTCCTGGGTGTGAGCAGACGATTAAAGACATTGCCTATGAAAAAGCACATGAATTATATGGAGATCCGTTACCTGAGCTAGTACAAGATCGATTAGATAAAGAATTGGATTCTATCATAAAAAATGGTTTTTCGGTTATGTACATTATTGCACAAAAACTAGTATGGAAATCAAATGAAGATGGCTATATTGTAGGCTCGAGAGGATCTGTTGGTTCTTCTTTTGCTGCTAACATGACAGGAATTACAGAGGTAAATTCGTTACCGCCTCATTATCGATGTCCAAATTGTAAGTATTCAGATTTTACGGATTATGGCTATAAAAATGGATTTGACTTACCAGATAAAGCTTGTCCAAAATGCGGACATGCTTTAGATAAAGATGGCATGGATATACCGTTTGAAACCTTTTTAGGGTTTAATGGTGACAAAGAACCAGATATTGACTTAAACTTTTCAGGAGAATATCAAGCCAAAGCCCATAAATATACAGAAGTTATTTTCGGAAAAGGAACTACTTTTAAAGCAGGAACCATAGGAACAGTAGCAGATAAGACAGCTTTCGGCTATGTTAAAAAATATTTTGAGGAAAGAAATATTCCAATCAATCGAGCAGAAACACAAAGATTGGCAACTGGTTGCACAGGAATCAAAAGAACGACAGGACAGCATCCAGGAGGAATTATCGTTGTGCCAAAAGGAAGAGAAATCTATGAGTTTTGCCCTGTACAACATCCAGCAGATGATCCAAAATCAGATATTATAACTACTCATTTTGATTATCACTCCATTGACCAGAACCTATTAAAACTAGATATATTAGGGCATGACGATCCAACCATGATAAGAATGTTACAAGATATAACAGGAATTGATCCAACAAAAGTACCGCTAGATGATAAAGAAACGATGTCAATCTTTAGCTCAACAAAAGCATTAGGTGTTACATCAGAGCAAATTCATTCAGAAGTAGGAAGCTTTGGTGTGCCAGAGTTTGGAACAAAATTTGTAAGACGGTATGTTAGTTGATACAAGACCAACTACTTTTGATGAATTGATTCGAATTTCTGGATTATCACATGGTACTGATGTGTGGTTAGGAAATGCACAAAGTTTGATTGAAGCGGGAACCGTGACTTTGCAAGATGCTATCTGTTGTCGTGATGACATTATGATTTATTTAATCAAACAAGGTTTACCACCAAATCCGGCTTTCAAAATCATGGAAACGGTTCGTAAAGGAAAAGCTTTAAAAGATCCAGAAAAATGGGCAGAATATGTAGCTTTAATGAAAGAGCATAATGTACCTGATTGGTACATTAAATCTTGTGAAAAAATAAAATACATGTTCCCAAAAGCCCATGCGGCAGCTTATGTAACGAATGCTTTTCGTATTGCCTGGTTTAAAGTACATGAACCTTTGGCATATTATGCAGCTTATTTTTCTATTAGAGCAGATGAGTTTGATAGTGAATATATGGTTTATGGAAAAGAAAAAGTAAAAAACAAAATGAAAGAAATTGATTTAGCAGGAAATAGCGCAACTGTAAAAGATAAGAACATGTATGCTGTTTTAGAGTTAGTTTTAGAAATGTATGAAAGAGGTTTCAATTTCTTGCCAATTGATTTATATCAATCACATAGCACAAAGTTTTTAGTAGAAGAGGGTGGAATTAGACCACCATTAAATAGTATCCCAGGACTGGGAACAGTAGCTGCTTTGGGAATTGAAAAGGCTCGTGAAGAAGGAAAATTCATGTCAATTGATGACCTAAAAATACGTTCTAAAGTGGGAACTGCTGTGACAGATTTACTAAAGAAGTTTGGCTGTTTAGAAGGTATGAGCCAAAGCAATCAAATGAGTTTGTTTGGCTGAGCGGAAAAGATTGTCAAAAGGGACGAACCTTTTTGGCAATTTTTCAATTTCTAGAATAGAAAGATGTTTCTGATTGAAAAATAACTTATCATATGTTATACTAAAGAGGTAAGAAATAGGAGGAATACAGATGAGGACACTAATCAAAAACAGTAATTTAATCTCAATGAGTGAAAATAGAGAAAGACACGAAGAAAAAATAGATATTCTAATAGAAGACAAAAAAATAATAAAAATAGGAAAAGGGATAAACGAAAAAGTAGACCAAACAATAAACGCAACAGGAAAAATCATTATGCCAGGTTTCATTAACACACATTCTCATATCAGTATGAGTATTTTTAGAGAGACAGTAGATGGCTATAAAACCCAAGATTGGTTAAAAGAAAAAATCTGGCCAATGGAAGACAAACTACAAGAAGAAGATATCTATTGGGCAACACTTTTATCCTGTATCGAGATGATAAAAACAGGAACTACCACAGTAAATGACATGTATTTTATGACAGACCAAATTATAGAAGCAGTATTAAAAACAGGTATAAGATTACAAACCACTCGTACTTTAATGGGATATGAAGAAAAAGATGAAAAAAGATTAGAGGAATTAGAAGAACTAATCGAAAAATATAAACAAGATACCATTAGCTTTAATGTAGGAATTCATGGATTATATACTAGTAATGAACCATATATAAAAAAATGTATTCAATTTGCCAAAGATCAGAATTTACCAGTACACATGCATTTTTGTGAAAATGCACAGGAAAGGGAAGATATTAAAAGAGAATATAGTGTGCAAAGTCCAGTAGAAGTAATCAATAGAGATTTTTCTGAAACACACAATATATTGGTTCATAGTGTAAAATTAGACAGCAAAGATATTCAAGAATTAGCACATACGAACAGCTATATATCACATTGCCCAATTAGTAATTTAAAATTGGGTTGTGGGGTAGCAAACATAAAAGAAATGTTAGAAAACGATATCTGTGTATCTTTAGGAACCGATGGACAAGGAAGTGGAAGCAACCTAGATATGTTTGAAACCATGAAATTTACTGCTTTATTGCAAAAAGGATGGAACGAAGAACCAGAGATTATGCCTGCTTATGAGGTTTTAAAAATGGCAACCATCAATGGGGCAAAGACTTTGGGATTAGAAAAAGAAATTGGAAGTATTGAAGAAGGGAAAAGTGCCGATATCATTATGATTAATCTAAATGAAACTGTAACACAACCAATTAACAATGTATTTGCAGAGATTGTTTATAATGCAAAAGGAACAAATGTTGAAATGACAATGGTGAATGGAAAAATTCTTATGCAAGATAGAAAAATAGATGGAATTGAGGAAAATCAAGTCTATCATAAGTGTAATGAGATTATAAAAAGGATTGATAAATAAAAGGGGGAAATAAAGATGTTAGAAAATGCAATTACAAATAATGAAATTTTTACGATAAAAAATATCATTATTTATTTTATTGTGATAAATTTATTTGGCTTTTTTATCATGTGGTTGGATAAAAGAAAGGCAGAGAAAGGAGCTTGGAGAATTCCAGAAAAGACATTGTTTATCGTGACTGCTTTAGGTGGAGGGATTGGAACAATTGCTGGCATGTATACTTTTAGACATAAGACACAAAAGCTTAATTTTGTGATTGGTTTTCCATTTATTACGATTTTAGAGATTATTGCTATTATTTATTGGGGATTTTTTGATTAGGAGCAAATGTGTATATGAAAGAAAAAGAGATAAAAAAAGAAGTGAAATTATTAGCTAAGCAAAAAGAGTTTGAACAGATTTATCAACAATATGGACCCACATATTTTAGAAAATATGTTTCTCATAAATATAAAAAGGAAGATATAAGAAAACTAACAAGAGAAGGAAAATATTTAGATATTTATGAGAAATATGGTAAAAAAGAATTAGATTATTTATTTATATATTGCAAAGATATTGAAAATGAAGTAGGTAGAAAAAGAAGTTTACCAATGAAGACAGTTTATAAAACTAAAGGTTGGCTAAAGTCACTTTCAATATATTGCTTAGTTGCACTGATAAGCATGACAACACCTAAAGAGATAATGACAGTAGTCAATTCACAAAAATATGCTAAAGAAATCGAGGAATATACCAATAAAATAAAAGAGTATTCCAAAAAATTTAATATTCATACGCAAAGCGATTTGGAAATCATTATGAGAACGATAAAAGACATGCATGAAACTATTAGAGGATATGGAGATCCTGAGATAGATGCCATTGGCTTTTTTGGAATGGATGTAATGGATGAAAATGGCATTGGCGTTTGTAAAAATATGGCTGGAAATATTGCTGACAAATTAAATGAAATCTATCCCAAATATAATGCTAGAACAATTACATTATATCAAAAAGTAGAACAGTTTGAACAAGCTGACATAGGAGAAACTGACAGAACTTTAGAGTCAAAGAATAATAAAGGCAATCAAGAAGAAAATAGTAGTGTAGATAAAATACGTGAAAATATAGGTAAAATTTTCGGAAATCATGTAATGGTTTTAGCAGATATCAAAAAAGATAATGTAACCTTAGTAATAGACCCGACGAATATAGCTTTAGGAGTTTTAATAGATGGAAAAATAATAATGTTTAATGAAACACAATTAAGTGAAGCAATATACGATAAAAAAATCATAGGTACCATACAAGATAATGGGATTAGAGGAATAGTAGAATGTGTTATTGATCCTATAAAAAGTCATAGAGAACCAACTTTAAGTATGAAAGAATTAGAAGAAAAATATGGTTTAGAGGCACAAAATAAAATGCTAAAGCAGATAGAAAAAGCAGATGAAGAAAACAAAGAAAAGAGGACAGATGGGAAAACTTTTAGACAAGATTATAAAGTGGATAAAGGAGTTAACTATAATTTTGACACTAATACAATAACGATTGAATCTAATGAAGAAAAAGAAGATGATGAAAATCAAAGAGGTCACTAAAAGGGAATATTATGTTAGATATACGTAAATTAGAAAATCTGGAAAGACTAGAGGAATACGTCAATCTGGATTTTTTAATTTTTATAGAATAGACCTAAAGTAGGTACACATAAAAAGTAAAAAAATAAAACGACAGATAAAACATTATATCAACCAAACTGAAATGTGAACAAATTGCGAAATGAAATCAAGTAATTTAAGTTATTCACAAAGTTATCCACAGTTTCCACAAATAAAAAATAAAAGTGATAAAAAACAGAAATAAAAAAAATAGGAAACATAAAACCGAAAAGGGTACATAATTGTAATGTAAATGTAATATTTTTGAAATAAAACCATGCGAAAGTTGAAAAAATGATAGAAAAAAGTCGATACTAAAAAGAATTACTGAAGAAATAAGAAGATAATGTAATGGAGCTGTAATCTTTTTGTAAAATTGGAGGTGTGGGAATACTGAAAAATACAAAAAAATAATAGAAATAATTGTGGATAAGTTCAATTATTCAACGCTGTTAGTCTAGAATGATTTTATATTTTTGGTGTTGCGATTAGTAAAGTGATGGCGAAAAATGTAGAAAATGCATATAATAATTATAGTAAATATTATGAATTATGAGGAGAAAAATATGTTACAGAAATTTAGATATGTATTAAATAGAAATAGATGCTGTTGTGAAACAGAAATTAGTAAAGAACAATTAGGAAAAATGATAGAGAAAGGAGCTATCCTTATAGATGTTAGAAGCCCACAAGAATTTACAGAAGGACATCTAGAAAATGCTATTTCATTACCAGAGTATGAAATAAATGAAAAGGTTGACCATATCTTACCAGATCAATCACAAATTATTATTGTTTATTGTAGTACAGGTCATAGAAGCGAAAAAGCACAAAAAGAGTTAGAAAGACTTGGTTACCAAAAAGTATATAATTTATGTAAGGGGTTAGACACATTAATTTAATTTTTTAATATTTGTAAGGCACGCTGAGAATTTAAAGAAATATTTTTTTATATAAGTAAATACTATTAAATTAGTACTTATAGGATTTTGAAGTTAGATTGACAGCATTGGCTGACCAGTAACATTGCAAAATATTTTATAAAATTTTTTGAAAAAAGTGTTGACAAACAAAAAAAACTATCGTATAATAAAAATCGTCCCACAAATCGGGACAGAAAAAGTACATTGAAAAGTAAACAATAAAATCCTTTAGAGAATAAACCGAAGCGG
>CASDJM010000027.1 GCA_949280815.1 uncultured Clostridia bacterium
ACTTTATGGGGCAACAGTAACAGGATATACTTGTGCCAATAGTGCAGGAGTAAATGCATGGAAGATATTCTATGTAGATACAAGTAATATATACTTAATTGCAGATGACTATATAGCATCTACTTATGTACCAAAAGGAAAAAGTGGAAGTTCAATATATGTGAATGATGGAAATGATTATAGTTTATCTTTTAATGATGTAATAAATGATTATTGGGGATCCAGCGATATAACAAATCCAAAAATCCAAGCATTAAACAGTAGTTATTTTAATCATTTAACTGCAAATAGTACAACAAGTACCAATACTAATATGAAAGTAGTAGCTTATATGTTAGATACTAATGCATGGAGTGTATTTAAAGGAGAGAAGGCAGAATATGCAATAGGTGGACCAACCATAGAATTGCTATTCAAATCATGTAATCAAAAATATAGTACAAATTATCAAGCAAAAGCAAGTAGTAGCATAGGATATCAAATGAGTAAAGATGGATTAAGCTGGGTTGACAACGGACAAGGATTCATTGTGGATGATGGATTATATGTAGCAAATTCTAAGGGAGTCGATACTGTGTGGGTGGCATCTCCTCCTAATATTGAGACTGGTGTGATGCATTTGGCATTTTTTGGAAAAAATATGTCTATCTGCGGAGAAACGGCAAAGGGAATTGGTTTACGCCCTATGGTTTGTTTAAATTCTAATGTTCAATTGGAGAAAAACTCAGATGGAACATATACAATAAAATAATAGCTGTATTAGACAGAATTAATAAAAGATTTGATACAAACTCACTTTGAACCTTATAGTCAATGTAAAAAGATATTGATTATAGGGTTTATTTTTTTATTGAAAAAGGTAACCTTGCAAGAAAAGCAAAAGCATGATAAAATAAGCACATAGAAAGGAAGGAAAACAGGTATGAAAGTAGCAATTGGTCAAGATAGTCACAAAATGGACTATAATAATAAAGAAAAAAAACTGCTACTAGGAGGTATTGACTTTCAAGAAGACTATTCCTTGTCAGGGAATAGCGATGCAGATGTTGTTTTACATGCTATTACAAATGCGATTTCAGGAATTACTTGTAAAAATATTTTAGGAAAAGTCGCAGATGATATGTGCAAAAATGGCATCATCAATAGTGAAGAATATGTAAAAGAAGCACTCAAATATTTAGAAGAAAAAATAGTGCATATTTCTGTGTCGATTGAATGTCAGAAACCCAAAGTAACTCCTAAAATAGAAGAGATGAGAAGTAATATAGCACGAATTTTACAGATTAATGAAAATAGTGTGGGAATAACGGCTACAACAGGAGAAGGTTTAACAGAGTTTGGAAAGGGCAATGGGATTAGTGCATTTGCTTGCCTTACAGTAGAATGAGTTTGAAAAATAATAGTCATCTTGCGTCGTTAAAATTGGCTCGAAACGCGGTTACATACAACGGGTATGCGCCCTTGCCTTTCGAACCAATTTTGCCTAGTAATATAACTATTCTTTTTCAAACTAAGTTTGAATCATGGAAAGGGATAAAAATGGAACAAATATATATAAAAGCCAGGGCAAAAATAAATTTAAATTTAGAAGTAGTAGGAATACGAGAAGATAACTATCATAATATTAGGTCTGTTTTTCAAAAAATCAACTTATATGACGAACTATATATTCGAAAAACCGAAATGAATGATTTGGAACTTCAAACCAATATAGAAGAATTAAATAACAAAGAAAATATCATTTACAAAGCTTATAGAAAATTAAAAGAAAAATACAAAAACATTACTGGTGTGAGAGTAATATTAAATAAGAAAATTCCTATGCAAGCTGGTTTGGCTGGTGGTAGTACTGATTGTGCTAGTTTTCTTTTAGGAATGAATCGATTATTTGATTTAAGATTATCCAAAACAGAAATAAAAAAGATAGGAGAAAGTTTAGGAGCAGACGTAGTTCCTTGTTTTTATAACAGAGCAGTAAAAGGAGAAGGAATTGGAGAAATTATAACGCCAATCCATACGCATTTAAAATATTACTTAGTAATTATCAAACCCCAAATATCCTGTAATACAAAAGAAATTTTTAGAAAGATTGATGAGAGAAATGATACGATACAGCCAAACAATAGTGACAAAATTGTCCAAGCATTAGAGCAAAATAGATTAGATTTATTAGTTAATCATTTATATAATATATTTGAAACAGTAATAGACGAAAAAGAGATAATACAGGAAATAAAAAAGGAAATTAGGAATCAAGGAGCTATTCGGAAGTTTAATGACTGGTACAGGCTCTTGTGTGTATGGGATTTTTAAGGATAAGCAAAGTGCAAAGGCAGCTTATCAGAAACTTAAAAAACAATATCAAACCTATATATGTAGTTCTTATAATTCGTCAAAGGAGCTAAAAATATGATAAAAGAAAAAACAGTAACAGCTGTAATATTAGTTGCAGGAAATAGTTCGAGATATGGACAAAATAGAAATAAAAATTTTGAAATAATTCATGAAAACACAGTCATGTCGTATAGTTTAAAGGCATTTGATGAGAATAATTATATTGATAACATCATAATAGGGGCAAAAAAAGATGAAATTCCAATCATTGAAGATATTTTACAAAAAGAATCATTGACGAAATCCGTAAACATTGTGATAGGAGGAGACAGCAGACAAGAAAGTGTTTATCACTGTATTCAAGAAACAGAGGCAGACATTGTAATTATTCATGACGGAGCAAGACCAGCGATTAAACAATCTTATATTAATGAATGTATAGAAGCTATGAAAGATTATAAGGGAGCAACTGTGGGGGTGCGTTCTAAAGATACCATAAAAATAACAGATAAAAATAATATTGTAGTGCAAAGTACTAAAAGAAGTAATACATGGATTGTTCAAACACCACAATGCTTCGATAGAAAAAATTTGCTAGCGTTGCACAAAAAGTACGAAATAGAAGAAGTTACAGATGATTGTATGTTGCTAGAAAAGAACAAGGATAAGGTGAAAATAATAGAAGGTGATTATACGAATATAAAAATTACAACTTACGAGGATAGAGAGATAGCTAAAGAATTTGTTAAAAAATCGCTTGCAAAACAAAAAGAAATGTGATAAAATAGCTGTGCTTAAAATAGCACAGCCTTTTAATGAATAGGAAACTTTATTTTCCATTCATTAAAAGCAAGAGTTATATGGAAAAATTGCAAGCAATTTTTCGTATTAACAAATCTCTACTTACCAAAAGAAATGAGGTAGGTTATCAATCCAAAGGGAGGTGAAAATGATGAACAAATACGAAAGTATTATCATTGTTAATCCTAATTTAGATGAAGCTGGTTTAAAAGCTTTAGAAGAAAAATTCACAGGATTAATCAATGAAAACGGAAAAGTTGAGTCAGTAGAAAACATGGGTAAAAAGAAATTAGCTTATGAAATCAAAAAATTTAGCGAAGGTACATACTTATTATTCAACTTTGAAGCAAAACCAGATTCTATTCAAGAACTTGAGAGAGTTTATAGAATTACAGATGATATCATGAAATTTATCGTGGTAAAAAAATAAAGGGTTATATTTTAGTATTGCTATTATATAGCTCAAAAAGCTAGAGAATTGTCAAAGACGGCATTCTTAGTACAAAATCATTCGTTAAAACGAATCAAAATAAGAACAAAATTAAATAAAGAGAGGGGCCTTTATTTAAAGTAAAGAAAGGTGATATAAAATGAACAAAGTAATATTAATGGGAAGATTAACAAGAGACCCAGAAGTAAGATACACACAAACAAACAATACTCTAGTAGCTTCTTTCAGTTTAGCAGTCAATAGAAGATTTGTTAGACAAGGAGAAGAAAGACAAGCAGATTTCATCAACATAGTAGCATGGAGTAAACTAGGAGAATTTTGTAGCAAATACTTTAAGAAAGGTCAACAAGTAGGAGTAATTGGAAGAATACAAACCAGAACTTGGGATGACGACCAAGGAGCCAAACACTATGTAACAGAAGTAGTAGCAGAAGAAGCTTATTTTGCAGACAGCAAAAGAGAAGCAGAGGCTGGAGCAGGTTCCTTTGAAAACACATTTGGAAATACAGCACCTGGGAATATGGAATCAGACTTTGAAGTATCTTCTAGTGATGACCTACCATTCTAATTAGCCAAAGGGGGAAATAATAAGATGGCAGACAAAAAACAAAACAAGAAAAATAATAAAAACTATGATGAGGACTACAATCCAAGATTCAGAAAACAAAGAAAAAAAGTATGTGTATTATGTAGTGATAAAAATTTTGAATTAGACTATAAAAATCCAGAGCAATTAAAAAAATTCATCAATGATAAAGGAAAAATTTTACCAAGAAGAACAACAGGAGCATGTGCTAAACATCAAAGAGATATCACAACAGCAGTTAAAAGAGCAAGACATATTGCAGTATTGCCATATACACAAAACTAAATTAAAATAATAAACAAGAAAACCGCTGAAATATCAACGGTTTTTAATTTGTGTCTTTTTTGATTCGTGTAAATTTAATGTAATTATTGTATTATTTATCAATTGTTATAAAAAATTAAGATTTAATCCAATTATATAGGTTTACATTAGAAAATCCATATGGTATAATCAAAAAGGACGTAGTTAATTAAGATATTAATGAATCAAAATGTCTCAAAAGAAACGTTCCCAACAATACTAAGAGGTGAAAAAATTGAATCAAATATTAAGTATAGATAATACTCCAAAAGGGAAGCCAAAAAAGAATAAGACAAGAAATAGTGGACCAATAGAAGTTAATAGTATACTAAAATTCTTTTCCATTGCCATATTAATATTTGGAATATTTATGATTGGCTCAGGTTCGTATTCTATGTATAAAGGAGCCAATAAAGAAGTAGCCAATAGTAAGCCTATTATTTATGTTGAACAAACGGCAGAAGCAGAGGTACTATTAAAGGTAACGCATGATAAAGCTTTATCTAAAATAACTTATGAATGGAGTGAAGAAGGAGTAATAGAAGTACCATGTAATGGCAAAAAAGAAATAGAAGTTGTTATTGAATTACCAAAAGGAACGAATACATTAACAGTTCATGCCAGTGATATAAATGGGCAAGAAATTGAATATGAAAAGGTATACACAGTAAAGGGAGATATTTCTATTGATATTAAGCCAGAAGGAAACAATTTAAAAATAACAGCAAGCGGAAAAAATAAGCTTCAATATATGACTTACAGATGGGATGAAGAGGAAGAAACAAAAGTAGATATTAATGATGACGAGATTGAACAAATAATAGAAATACCAAAAGGTTTGCATACATTGACGGTAATTGTAGTAGATGAGAATAATAAGACAGAAACAGAAGAAAAAGAAGTAAATGGAGTAACCAAGCCAAAATTGGAAGTAACAACAGATGGCTCAGATAACTTTATTATCAAAGCTGCTGACGAGCAAGGCCTTACAAAAGTAGAATTTATCATTAACGAAACAGAAAAATATAGATTAGATTTAAAAGGCGAATTGTCACTAGAAGATAGAAAAGAATTTGAATATGCTTATCCATTACATGATGGAGAGAACAAATTAGAAGTAACAGTATACAACGAAAGCGATGTTACAGAAACATTTAGGGCAGTAGTCAACAAATAAAGGAAGGATATAAATGAACATTAATCCAGTGGAATTAATCACATATTTTATTATATATTCATTTTTAGGATGGATTATGGAATCAGTTTTCAGATCCTTCTGTGAAAAAAAGTTAATTAATACGGGCTTTTTGAGAGGCCCGTTTTGCCCGATTTATGGATTTGGTGCTACCATTATGTTTCTATTTTTGGATCAATTTGAAAATAGATTAATTCTACTGTTTTGTATAGCAATTATTGTGTTAACAGCTTGGGAATATATTGTTGGTGTCATATTGGAAACACTATTTCATACAAAATATTGGGATTATTCCAGCCACAAATTCAATTTTCAAGGTCGAATTTGCTTAACAAATTCTATCTGTTGGGGAATATTAGGTGTTTTATTTGAAAAATATATTCATCCATTTGTACAAGGAATCATAGCAAACATAGATGTTAATCTATTAAATTATGTTATGGCTATTTTCTTTATGGTTTTTCTGGTAGATATGATTACAACCATTATTCATGTAAAAAATATAAAAACGACATTAGAAAAAATAGAAAACATCAATGCAGAAATCAAAGAAAAATTAAAAGAAATCAAATCATTAAAGAAAGAAAAAGAGGAGAAAATAAATACTACAGAAAATATGCAACAATTGGTGGAAAGTCTGAAGAAGAAAAGAAACAAAACTATTTTACGTTTATACAAAAATGTATATCGTTTGAAAAAAGCGTTTCCTGCTATTAATACTAACGAAATTACAGAAGTATTAAACCAGAAAATAGAGTCAAGGAAGAAAAAAGTGAAAAACAAACAAAAGGACTTGAAATAAACAAGTCTTTTTGTATATAATGAAGAAAAATAAGTGGAGGAAATACCAGATGTTACAAGATGTATATATTATTGATGATGACGATTCATCAATTGTTATTTTTAGAGAATTATTTAGAAATGATCCAGAATATAAATTTACGAGTGTTAAAACAGAACAAATCGATATTGCTTTAAAAAATATACCATCTTTAATTGTTATTAATGAAGATGCTATTGATAGAGATGTCGTGGATTTGTGCAGAAAAATAAGAAAGGATGAAGATAATACTATAACACCAGTTATCGTTGTATCATCCAAAGGAGATAGAGAGCATCGATTAAGGATATTACATGAATCTATCGAATATTTTATTAAAAAGCCAGTTGATGAACAATATTTATATCATACTGTAAAAAATTTAAGTAGATTACTCTCTACCAATAGAAGGATGAGTCCATTAACAGGCCTACCAGGTAATGTACAAATACATGCTGAATTAAAAAAGAGAATTTTAAAGAAAGAGGCTTTTTGTGTATTGTATTTGGATTTGGATAATTTTAAAGCTTATAATGATGTATATGGATTTTTAAAGGGAGATGAAATTATAGAGTTTACAGCACAAACAATTATACAGTGTATTCATGAAAGTGGCATGGAAGATACTTTTATTGGACATATTGGACGGAGATGATTTTGTAGCTTTAATACCAGGAAATGTTTGCGAAAAAGTATGTCAGAATATTTTGGCACACTTTGACCATAATGTGGGAAGATATTTTACAGATAATGATTTGGAAAAAGGTTATATAGAGGTAGCAAATAGAAAGGGGATTATAGAACAGTTTCCACTAACTTCGTTGTCAATTGGAGTGGTAATCGCTGATGTGGGAAGGTTTAACAACATTTTGGAAGTTGGGGAAGCTGGTGCTCAAGTGAAGCATGTGGCTAAGTCTGTGATGGGCAGTAGCTATGCAGTTGATAGGAGAAAATAAGCAACTCAGCTTTGAGGAATAAAAATTTTTCGCAATAAAAAATTATATATGCTAGACAAGAGGGAACAAAAATAAAGCTCCTTTGTGATAAAATAAATAAAAATTTTGTCACAAAGGGGCTTTTTGATGAACAGAAGAGAAAGAAGAAAAATAAGAAAAGAAATAAATATATTTTCAGATGTAGTAAATATCATAAAACAATACTTTTCTCAATTAGTAGAAAAGTTAGAAAATTTAACAGATATAAGACATCAAAGCTAGATAGAATACAAGATGTCAGTTATAACAGTAACAAGACTTTTAGGATTGCTATGTGGAATAAAAAGTATGAGAGAAACAACAGAAAAATTTAATACAGAAGAAACAATCGAAAATATAGCAAATCTGCTAGAAATAGAATTAGAAGAAATACCACATTACGATACCATAAATAATGTATTTGAAAAGCTTGAAATTAAAGAATTGAGGAAAATACAAAAATATATGGTAAATAGATTAATAAGAAGTAAGATGTTTAATAAGTATAGATTTAAAGACAAATATTTTGAAATAGTAGTAGATGGAACAGGAATGATGAGTTTCAAAGAAAGACATTGTGAAAATTGTTTGAAGCGAGTATATAATAAAAATGAAGAAGATGAAAAAACAGTATATTATCATTATGTATTAGAGGCAAAATTAGTAGTTGGAGATATAGTAATAAGTTTAGAGAGTGAGTTTGTAGAAAATGAAGAAGAAAATGTAGAAAAGCAGGATTGTGAATTAAGGGCATTTTACAGAATGGCAAAAAGAATAAAAAAAGAATATCCGAAATTGCCGATAATAATATCAGCAGATGCATTATATTGTGTAGAGCCAGTTATAGAAGTATGTAGAGAGAATATATAATAAGATTAAAAGAAGAACGACAAAAACTATTAGGAGAAGAAATAAATTGTTTGGAGAAAGCAGAAAAAGCAGAAGAAATAAAATATTGGAATGAAATAAAGTATGGAGAGATACACAGACAAAAGCAAGGAAATGTAATAAAATATTATGATAAGAAAGAAGATAAAATAATAGAATTTTTATAGATAACATCATTTAAAATCACAGAAAGGAATAAAAAAGAAATAGTATATTTTGGAAGACAACGATGGAAAATAGAAAATGAAGGATTTAATATGCAAAAGAATGGAACATTTGATATAGAGCATATCTATTCAATGAATTATAATGCAATGAAAGCACACTATTTCTTTATACAGTTCGCACATACGATAAGACAGTTATTAGAAAAAGGGCTGAAATATATATCAGAATTAAAAATGAGCATAAAAGAAGTAAGTGCAGCCATCACACAAACACTTACTAACATAAACACAAATCTAACTGAACATAGAAAAATACAGCTAAGATTTGGACCTGAATAAATTATATATTAAAAATAAAATAAATCAATAGAAATCTCAAAAAAAGATATATTTTGGGGTAAGGGGTAATATACATAGTTGCTGGAAATATTTAACAATCAATATTTAAATCTTTAAAAATTAAGTATCAAAGATGAATTTGTAATAAAATAAAAAAATTTAATCTTTATTTCTGTTAGTAACTGATTATGTTTGACTATTATGTTAAATGATGGTATAATTAAAGTAATGCACAATTGTGTGCAATCGTTAAATTAATTTTTAAACGGTTTTGTAAAACCGAGAAAGGAAAGGTGATTTATATGGTAGAAGTAATTAACGAAAAAACCAAAGAAGAGAAAAAAATAGTCGAAAAGGCAAAACAAGACAAAAGCATAGGGGGTACTACAATAGCCCATATAGTGGAGATGGATTATCGGATTGAGATAATCCAAAAAATAATGGTAGCATTAATTTGTGGCATGGAAGTTGTAATTTTGCTTGCAATTGTGTTTACAATTGGGCAGATGCAGAAAACAAGGGCAAATGTAGTTCATGCAGCACGTATTGAGAAATCAAGTGAATTTACAGATTTAGCAGTTGATGCTGTTGAAAATCAGAAGGAGATAATAGAGTCTCCTAAGCAAAAGGAAATACAAAGACAGAATAAGGTAAGTGCTATAGAACCGAAAGCTCTAGAAGAAAAAAGAAAAAAAGTGAGCGAAATTGTAACGACGAGGTTTGCAGAAATTTATAAAGGAAAATCAAGAAAGACGGCTATCGACAAGGTAAGGAAAGGGGCTCATATGGATATTTACGGGATAGAGGGAAACTGGCTTGTAGTTAAGATGGAGAGTGGATATGGATATATTCACCGCAAAGATACCAGTAAAGTTAAAAATTATGCAGTTGTAACAAACTGTAGCTGGGTCAATATAAGAAAAGGACCTAGTATAAAGAGCGAAATAAAAGACTCTGTGCCTGTAAATACAGCTTATAGAGTTTTGGCAGAAGAAAATGGTTGGATGCATGTGAAAAATCTTTCTAATAAACAAACAGGATACATTTTTAAAAAATATATAGAGGTATCTACCAAAAGAAAGGCAAAAGCAGAAGCGGCAAAAGCAGAAGTGGCAAAAGCAGAAGCGGCAAAAGCAGAAGTGGCAAAAGCAGAAGCGGCAAAAGCAGAAGCGGCAAAAGTAGAAGTGGCAAAAGCTAAAGCAGAAGCAAAGAATAATGATAGTAAATCTATTATTAAGGCGTATGCAAAAACAAAATGCCAGAAGTATGGATGGGATTCCTTCCAGTTCCGGTGTTTAGAACAATTATGGGAACATGAAAGCGGTTGGAATCCTAATTGCTCCTATAAGGGGTGCTTAGGCATACCGCAGATGAAACTATCAGCTCACGGAATGCCCTCAAATTATAGCGAGGACTATAAGGTACAAATCGACTGGGGACTGAAATACATCAAAGGTCGGTATGGATTACCAGCAAATGCGTGGAAGCATTTCCAAAAGCACAACTGGTATTAAAAGGTAGCACGTTAACCAAGTCAAGCAACGAAGCAAAGTAGCATGTTAACTAAGTCAGGCAACAAAGCAAAGTAGCACGTTAACCAAGTCAAGCAACGAAGCAAAGTAGCATGTTAACTAAGTCAGGCAACAAAGCAAAGTAGCACGTTAACCAAGTCAAGCAACGAAGCAAAGTAGCATGTTAACTAAGTCAGGCAACAAAGCAAAGTAGCACGTTAACCAAGTCAAGCAACGAAGCAAAGTAGCATGTTAACTAAGTCAGGCAACGAAGCAAAGTAGCACGTTAACTAAGTCAAGCAACGAAGCAAAGTAGCATGTTAACTAAGTCAGGCAACAAAGCAAAGTAGCACGTTAACCAAGTCAAGCAACGAAGCATAGTAACTTGTCAATTTAGCAACAGGAAAGCTACAAATGTAGCATTCTAAAGGCGCAACATGTTTGTTGTGTTTTCAGAGTTTTAAATGGAGTAAATTGAAAATAATTTATTTATTTGAAAGTCAGGAGTATTATTGTTATTGTAAGTTTTGAAGGTGGAATTTTAATTAAAAAGCATTGGTCACATAAAGGTGAAAAATGATTATTTAAATTAAAATAACAACTTTGAGATTTATGATGATAGTAATATGAATGTAGTTCATATAAATATCAAAATAAATTTTTCCCAAATTTATTTTAAGAAAAGGTTTGATTAATTTATTGTATATACTGAAGAGTGAAGCTCTAAGTGTATAGAATGATTGGTTAAATTCTTGTCTTAGATAAATTTTTGAAAAATTAAACATCAGGTTTACGCAGGTATGATAGATTTTTCTATATACATGTATGATGTTTTCTATATATATTTAAAAGGTAATTACTTTGAATATATGGTTATAGTATTTTGATATTAATGTGGATGAGATAATAAATAAATTAAGTAATTGAAAGATTTAAAATAAAATTGAAAATTCCAGACTAATGCATTATTAGTCTGTTACATATAAATAACTTTCCTTAAAGAAGGTCATCCGAGATAAATATCTCAGGAAGGTCTTCTTTTTTTGTATTGTAAGAAAGTTCTCCTAGTAGGAGGACTTTCTGTACAAGACAAATATGGGCATTTATAGAATTTCTTTGCGGTTTCTACCGCTTAGAAATTCTTAGATTCGTTTTTTCGGAATAAATCGTATTTTTAAGAGAATAGAAACATATAAATATAAAGAAAATATTTAATAGGTGAGGTTATTTATATGTTAGTTCTAAATAGAAAAAGGATATCAATCGTAATACTATGCATATTGGTATCAGTATTTAGTTTTATGATAGCAACTACTGACAAAAAGGAAGATACAGTTCCTACAACAGCAACACCAGTATCAGGAAGAACCATTGTAGTTGATGCTGGACATGGTGTGCCTGATGAACGGAGCACAAAGTAGTTCTCGGCACAACAGAAGCAGAAACTAATTTGAAAGTTGCATTAAAACTCCAAAATTTATTAGAAACGAGTGGAAGTACCGTTATATTAACACGTTCTGATGAAAATGCTATTTATGATTTAGATGCTCAAACACTAAAGCAAAAGAAAATTTCGGATATTCATAATAGAGTCAAAATTGGAAATGAATCAAGTGCAGATATTTTTGTTAGTATTCATTTAAACAAAATTCCACAACCACAATATTGGGGTTGGCAATGCTTTTATAAAGAAGGAGATGAAAAGAGTACCAATTTAGCAAAACAAATTCAATCTAATTTAAATGATGCGATTCAAAAAGAAAATAAAAGAGTGGCTATGAAGTTAAATACAGTATATATTATGAAACATGTGGAAATACCGATTTCCATTGTAGAGTGTGGATTTTTGTCGAATCCAGAGGAGGAAAAACAGTTACTAGAAGATGAGTATCAAAATAAGTTAGCTTGGGGAATCTATAACGGAATTACAGATTATTTTGCGATGGAATAACTATTTTAGAAAATTCTTTGCCTTTCCAAAAATTAAATGTTATAATAAAAATGAAGCAATGCTAAGGAGAAAATAAAGATGAATATAATAGAAAAAATAAAAGAAAAATTCAAAGAAATATTTAATAAAACAAAGAAGAAAGTAGCCATAGGAGGAACAGTAGTAGCACTAGGGTTAACAACAGCTTATGGAGCAAAAAAAGAAGCAGATATGGCTAATAACAATGTAAAAGTAGAGCAAGGTATAGATAAAATAGAAAATAATTTTAAAAGGGAAATGAAAGTTAAGGAAAATGAGTTACAGACAGTAGAAAACCAAATAAAAGCATTAGAAACACCAGAGGATATATTAAAATATTTGAAGAATCTATATATAGAAAAATATGAAAAGATAATGGGTGATACTGATTTAACAACAGCAGATATAGCATTATATTATACCTATTTAGAGAAGGTATATGTTAATAATAAAACAGGAGAGATGATTCAATATGGAGGGAATTATAAAAAAGTAGAACGTAAATTAGAAAATGAGGGAATTACCTATAAAACAGAGGATAATGTCAAAGTGTATCAAGTAAAAGATACAGAGGGAAAAGTGATAGATTGTGTTGCATTACAAGACAAAGAAAAAGAAACAGTACCTGTTAAAGTTACCATGAATGACCAATTTAATCAACCATACACGTCGGTTCTTGCTAAAATGGGAACAGCCATTCCTGATGGTATGGATTATAGAGAGTATATGCAAAAAGGCAATGAAAATGATATTGCCATTAGCTTGAAACAATTTATAGAATCTGTACAAGAATTAAAAAACGCTAACGAAAGTCAAAATTTAACAGAAGAAAAAACAGAGAAAAATCCAGAAGGAGGGTTCCAACACGAATGATTAAATAAAAAATCAAAAATGCATAAAATTTCCACTTCTTGCAAACAATATGTTTAAAACATATTTAGCAAGGAGTGGAATTTTTTGAAAATCAACAAAGTATTAAAAATAAATGGTACCTTACTAGACAAAAACCAATTAGAAAATCACTTACAAAAAATAGCATCTAGTCACAATTTAAGTAATAAATCTCAAAAAGACACTTATCCAGTACCACAAATGTTAGAAAATTTTAAAATTATTGAGCAAGTATACAACCTATTAAATGAACATCTAAAACTAGGAATTAGTATCCATCCAGCAGGAGAGTGGCTTCTAGATAACTTATATATCATAGAGGAAACCGTGAAACAAATTCAAAAAGAATTAACCTTAAAAAAATATACGAATTTTGTGGGAGTAGCCAATGGAACCTATAAGGGATTTGCTAGAATTTATGTATTGGCATCTGAAATTGTAGCATATACAGATAACAAAATTGAGAGAAAAGATTTAGAAGATTACTTAGCAAGCTATCAAACGAAAAAGACGTTAAGCATGGAAGAAATATGGAATATTGGAACATTTCTTCAAATTGCGATGATTGAAAATATCCGAGAAATTTGTGAGAAAATATTTAGTTGTCAAATGCAAAAATACAAAGCAGAAAATATCGTAGAAAGATTGGTAGAAAATAAAACTAGACCAGAACAGCACTTTCGAGTAAGTCAAGTAAAAAAACTAGAAAAAGATGTATTTAAAGATATGAAATATCCTTTTATTGAGTATATGTCATATATTTTAAAACGTTATGGAAAAAAGGGATATAGCTATTTAAAAGCGTTAGAAGAGGCAGTAGAAATGACAGGAACAAATGTATCAGAAGTAATTAAAAAAGAACATTTCGACATTGCTGTTAGAAAAGTATCAATTGGAAATAGTATAACCAGCATTAAAAAAATTCAGAGAATTAACTTTTTAGAAATATTTGAAAAAATCAATGGGGTAGAAGAAATTTTGAGACAAGATCCAAGTCATGTTTATGAAAAGATGGAAGACAAGACAAAGGAATATTATCGAAATCGAATTAAAGAAATTTCCAAAAAGACTAAAATTTCAGAAATATACATTGCTAGAAAAGCATTAGAACTATCACAAAGTGCGAACACAGATAACAATAAACAAGTTCATATAGGATATTATCTAATCAATCAGGGAATTAACGAATTATATGATGTATTGCAATATAAAACTAGCCGACAAATGAGTTCAAAAGATAAGACAAGAGCATATTTATTAGGCATAATAGCTTTTAGTATTTTGTTATCATTAGGGATTAGTAGTTTCATCAAACTAAATGTTATCAGCTTTTTCCTATTCTTAATTCCAGCCTCTGAAATAGCGATACAAATCATACAATATGTTTTAAGTAAAATTGTAAAACCAAAGCCAATTCCCAAATTGGATTATTCACAGGGGATTGACAAACAACACAAAACTATGGTAATTATTCCGACAATCTTAAAATCAAAAGAAAAAGTGCAAGAATTAATGAGAAAACTAGAAGTGTTCTATTTAGCCAATCAATCAGAAAATATCTATTTTACTTTATTAGGCGATTGCAGTGAGAGCACTCAAAGACAGGAAGAAGTAGACCTAGAGATTATGAAAGAAGGAGAGGAATTAGTCAAGAGTTTAAATACTAAATATGAGCAAAAGCAAGACCAAATGCCAATCTTTAGTTTTATTTATAGAAAACGTGTATGGAACGAAAAAGAAGGTTCTTATCTGGGCTGGGAACGAAAAAGAGGAATGATTACACAGTTTAATGATTATTTGTTAGGAAAAATTAGGAATCCATTTAGAGTGAATACATTAGAGAATCAATTCAAAGAAAAAATAAAATATATTATTACGTTAGATGCGGATACAGACTTAGTTTTGAACTCTGCTTTTGAGCTAGTAGGAGCAATGGCACATGTTTTAAATCATCCAGTCATTGACAAAGAGAAAAATGTGGTAGTAGATGGCTATGGTATTATGCAACCACGAATTGGCGTGAATTTAGACATTAGCTATAAGACACTATTTACTAAAATTTTTGCAGGGGCAGGAGGAATTGATTCTTATACCAATGCCATATCAGATACGTATCAAGATAATTTTCAAGAAGGTATTTTTACGGGAAAAGGAATTTATGATTTAGAAGTATATCATAAGGTATTAGAAAATCAAATTCCAGAAAATAAAGTGTTAAGCCATGATTTATTAGAAGGAAGTTATTTGCGATGTGGACTTGTATCAGATATTATGTTGATGGATGGTTATCCTACGAAATACAATAGTTTTATGAACCGACTTTCTAGATGGATTCGAGGAGATTGGCAAATTACAAGATGGCTAGCTTGGCAAAGTCACTTGAATTTACTTTCTAAATATAAAATCTTCGATAACTTAAGAAGAAGTCTTTTAGAAGTCAATCTGATTATAGCTATGGCTTATTGCTATATCATAGGAATTATACAATTAAAGCCAATCTATCTAGGAATTTGTTCTATGATAATGGTAGCGGTTTTTCCATATTTACTAGAATTACTAAATCGTTGCATTTTTAGAAAAGAAGGAGAAGAAAAACAAAAAACCTTTACCCCTAAAATCTCAGGCATAAAAGGTGCTATTGTAAGAGGTGTTATTACATTAGGCTGTTTACCTTACAAAGCTTATATTTCAAGTAAAGCAATTTTAAAGACCTTATATAGAATGATAATTACCCATAAACATCTTCTAGAATGGACTACCTCAGAAGAAGCAGAGAAACAAGCAAAATCGGATTTAGCCACATATTACAATCAAATGTCAGTCAATGTACTAGCTGGAATTGTTACAATTGGATTAGGATTACTAAAAGGAAACCCATTTGCTGTTTTACTAGGAATATGGTGGGGAGTTACACCAGTTGTTATGTGGTATATCAGTAAAGAAATACAAAAAGAAAGGGCAATTGAAAAACTAGATGACGGAGAAAAAGAATATGTCTTAGAAATTGGAAAAAGAACATGGAATTTCTTTGAGACTTATTTAACAGAAAAGAACAACTACTTGATACCAGATAACTACCAAGAAGATAGAAAAGAAAAAATAGTTCCCAGAACATCATCTACTAATATCGGTTTGTCATTATTAGCTGTAATCTCTGCCTATGACTTACAATATATTACATTAGAAAAGGCACTAAACTTATTAAGTAAGATGATTGTTTCTATCGAAAGTTTAGAAAAATGGAATGGACATCTATATAACTGGTACAATATTAAAACAAAAGAACCACTGACTCCAAGATATGTGTCAACCGTAGACAGTGGGAATTTTGTGGGCTATCTATATGTTGTAAAAGCTTTCTTAGAAATCTCCAGAAATCCCCACTCGTTCCGGGATAAAGTGGGGACATTCTTCGGAAGCGTCTGAAACTAGTATAAAGACTGATGATAAAATTCAAATGTCCCCATTTCATCCCGGAACCGATGGGGAAGCTGATAGGAAAATTGAAATGTCCCCACTTTATCCCGGAACCAATGGGGAAATCGATGGGGACGTGGAAGAACTAATAGCTATAATCGACCGAATGATTAAGAATACAGATTTTAGTGTGCTTTATAATTATGAACAACAGATTTTTTCAATTGGATTTAATATAGAGGAAAATAGACTTACTGATTCTTATTACGATTTATTAGCATCAGAAGCTAGACAAGCGAGTTTAGTGGCAATTGCCAAAAAGGATATTCCAAGTAGACATTGGAATCATTTGAGTAGAACATTGACAACGTTAGGAAGGTACAAGGGACTTGTTTCTTGGTCTGGAACAGCTTTTGAGTATTTAATGCCAAATATTAATATTCCAAAGTATGAAGGAAGTCTTTTGGATGAGTCTTGTAAGTTTCTGATTCAGACGCAAATAGAATATAGCAAAAAACTGAATATTCCATGGGGGATTTCAGAGGCAGCTTTTAATTTAAAGGATTTACAGGGAAATTATCAATACAAAGCTTTTGGTGTACCTTGGCTTGGCTTGAAAAGAGGATTGGCAGATGAAATGGTAATTGCTAGCTATGGCGGGATTTTAGCGGTTAATGAAGTGCCAAAAGAAGAGATTAAAAATTTAAAATGGCTAGAACAAGAAGGTATGTACGATAAATTTGGATTTTATGAAGCGATTGATTATACACCAGAAAGAGTAGGAAAAAATAAAAAGTCAGCTGTGGTAAAAACGTATATGGCACATCATCAAGGGTTGATTTTGCTAAGCATTAACAATTTGTTTCATGACAATATTTTGCAAAAAAGATTTATGAAAAATCCTAAGATTGAAGCAGTTAGTATTTTATTACAAGAGACGATGCCAGATACAGCAATTATAACGAAAGAAAAGAAGGAGAAGGTTGAAAAGTTGAAATATAAAGATTATGAAAATTATATTGAAACCACTTATAAAAAGCTTGATGAGAAGCTAATAACAGGAAACTTTATCTCAAATGAAAACTATGTCATAGCAATGAATCAAAAAGGACAAGGTATTAGTAAATACAAGAACTATTATATCAATCGATTTAAACCAACAGATGATTATCCACAAGGGATTTTCTTTGTTGTTAAAAATATCAAAACAAAGAAGATGTGGGGTTCTAATTACGCTTACAATGAAAACAAGGAAAGTCAATATCAAATTAGCTTTATGCCAGATAAAGATGAACAAGAAATTATCAATGGTAACATTAAGACAAAAATTAAAACAACGATAGGTTCTAATCAACCAGTAGAATTAAGAAGAATGACACTAGAAAATCAAGGAAATGAAGAAGAAATTTTAGAGGTAACTTGCTATTTTGAACCAGTCTTATCGACAAAAGCACAAGATTATGCCCACCCTGTATTTAATAATTTATTTTTAATTAACAAATTGCATGAAGAAACCAATAGTATCATCATAGAGAGAAAAAATAGAGAAGCCAATCAAACAAAGTTATATTTGGGTGCTAACTTATCCACAAACAGTGAGACAATTGGGGATTTTGAGTATGAAATAGACAAAGAGAAGTTTATTGGAAGAGGGAATTTGGGAATTCCTAATATGATAGAAAATTCCATTCCATTATCGAAAAAGATTGGATTAGTAACTGAACCAATCGTAGCCTTAAAAAGGACGATAAAAGTAAAACCACAAGAAAAAGCAATTATTGATTTCATTTTAGCTGTTAATGAAGAGGAAGAAAAGGTAATTCAAAATATTCAAAAATATCAATCAACGGAAAACGTAAGAAAAGAATTTGAACTATCAAAGGCAAGAGTAGAGGCAGAAAGCAGATATTTAAGTATGAAAGGTAGTGATATTGCGATTTATCAGAAAATGCTATCTTATATTCTTTTTGACAATCCGATGAAAGCACAACTAATAGAGAATAAGAAGACACACACAAATTATCATCAAAGTGACTTATGGAAGTATGGAATATCAGGGGATTTGCCAATTATTTTGGTTAAAATAAGAAATGTAAATGATGGCTATGTTTTAAAAGAAATACTAAAAGCTTATGAATTTTTCAGAATCAAAAATATAGAAACAGAAATTGTTATTTTAGATGAAGAAAGACACAGTTACGAAAATTATGTGAGAGAGGAAATTGAAGATAGTATTTTAAGTAATCACATGCGATATTTGAAGAATCAAAAAGGTGGCATTTTTACCTTGAACAAAGAGGAAATTGCTAGAAAAGATATGGAATTGCTTGCATTCTTAGCAACCATTATTATTGATAGTGATAAAGGTGGATTACAAAATAATATTAAAGAGTTAGAAGAGAATTATTTAGAGAAATATAAGGCAATCGGAGAAGAAGTAAGAAATTTACAAATGATAGAAGAAAATAATGATGATATAGATATTTTAAGTAATCATGAGATTTTAAAATATTATAATGAATATGGTGGATTTTCAGAAGATGGGAAAGAGTATCTTATGAGAGTCAATAAAGGAAATAGGTTACCTACCGTATGGAGCCATATTATGGCAAATGAAAAATTCGGAACTCTTGTGACAGAAAACATGGGAGGTTATACTTGGTTTCAAAATTGTAGATTAAATCGAGTATCTAGTTGGGAAAATGCTCCTTGTTATGATATTCCATCTGAAATTATTTATATGAAAGACCAAGAAAATCAGAAGACCTGGTCATTAGGATTAAATCCGATGCCAGATAACAGAAATTATAATGTTATTTATGGATTTGGTTATTGTAAATATATTCATAAAAGTAATGGAATTGAGCAAGAGTTAGAGACTTTTGTACCAAAAGAAGATAGTTGTAAAATTGGAATTTTAAATTTAAAAAATACAACGCCAAATCGAAAAAAATTGAAATTGTATTATTATATCAAACCAGTAATTGGGGAAGATGAAATCAAATCAAATGGCTATATTCATTTGGATTTTGATGCGAATAGTAATCTAATAGAAGCAAGAAATTTATATCGAGAAGATATGGAAAAAACAAGAATCTATATTTCTTCTAGTGAAAAGATTAAATCTTATACAGGAGATAAAAATTTCTTTTTAGGGGAAGGCGGAATTCAAAATCCACAAGCTTTGAAAAAGGTAGCATTGAATAATCAAGATGCACTAGGGAAAAAGCCATGTATAGCTTACGAAATCGAGATTGATTTAGAGAGTTTTGAAAATAAGGAGATTTCTCTTATTCTAGGAGCAGAAGAAGATAGAATTGATTGTAAAAATATGGCATATAAATATCAGAAAATAACAAACTGTAAGGAAGAATTAAATGAAATAAAGAACTTCTGGAAACAATTTTTAGGCAGATTACAAGTATACACTCCTCTAGAGTCTGTGAATATTTTACTAAATGGTTGGGTAGCTTATCAAATTATCAATAGTAGATTAATAGGAAAAACAGGATATTATCAATCTGGTGGAGCCTATGGCTTTAGAGATCAATTACAAGACACGATAGGGCTAAAATATTTAGAGCCAGAACTTTTAAAACAACAGATTATTAAACACAGTAAACATCAATTTATAGAAGGAGATGTAGAACATTGGTGGCATGACCAAAATCAAAGAGGAATTCGAACCAGATTTTCAGATGACCTACTGTGGTTGGCTTATTTAGTAATTGAATATATTGATTTTACAGGTGATAAAAGCATTTTAGAAATTAAAACACCCTATTTAGAAGGTGCTCTATTAGAGGATGGACAGGACGAGCGATATGAAAAATATTTGCCAAGCAAGCAAGAAGGAAGCATTTATGAACATTGCATCAAAGCGATTGAAAAAAGTTTGAATTTTGGTGAAAATGGTCTTCCTAAAATTGGCTCAGGAGATTGGAATGATGGTTTTAGTACCGTAGGAAATAAAGGAAAAGGAGAAAGTGTCTGGTTAGGATTTTTCTTAAGTTTAATTTTAGAGCATTTTATAGCCTTTTGCCGAGAAAAAGGAGATGAAACATTAGCACAGAAGTATGAAGAAGTAAGAAACAATCTAAAGAGAGCATTAAATACAAATGGATGGGATGGAAGATGGTATAGAAGAGCCTTTATGGATGACGGAAATGTGTTAGGTAGTATGGAAAATGAGGAATGCCGAATTGATAGTATTGCCCAAAGCTGGAGTATTATTTCAAAGGCGGGAGATAATGACAAAAAATATATTTCAATGGAAAGTTTAGAAAATCATTTAATTGATAGAGAAAATGGTATCATTAAATTATTGGATCCTCCTTTTGAAAAAGGAAAACTGGAACCAGGCTATATCAAGGCATATTTGCCAGGTGTTAGAGAAAATGGTGGACAATATACTCACAGCTCCGTATGGGTAATTATTGCAGAAGCGATGCTAGGATTTGGTGATAAAGCTCTAGAGTTATATCGTATGATAAATCCAATTGAACATGCCAGAACCAAAGAGGCTAGTAGCAAATATAAAGTAGAACCTTATGTCATACCAGCTGATATTTATGGAACAGGAAATTTAGCTGGTCGAGGAGGCTGGACTTGGTATACTGGTTCTGCAAGCTGGTACTACAAAGCAGGAATAGAAAATTTACTAGGACTTAAAATTGAAGAAGGATATTTGAAGATTGAACCATGTATTCCTAAGGATTGGAAAGATTATCAAATGAAGTATCAATGGAAGGAAAGTATGTATAATATTATGGTTAAAAATCCAAATAGCAAAAATGTTTTTGAGTCTGGTGTTAGCAAGATTCTTTTGAATGGTAATGAAGTAGATAATTTTATTAAATTAGACGGCAGTAGGAATGTTTATGAAATAGAGGTTGTCTTGTAAAAAAGTGAGATGGCGAGTTTGGGACAGGCACAAACTCGCCATCTTCTTTACAGTAAATCATAAAAATTCCTAAACTCATAGCCTTGTTCTTTTAGATAATTAATAGAATCTTTTAAAACAGAAGGAGTATCATTCACATCAGAAGTATCATGCATTAGAATCACTAAAGTTCCTTTATTTTTAGCAGATTTTTTCAAATTTTTTAATAACTGACTATTACTATACTTTTTAATAGAATCATTATTTAGACAGTTCCAATCAATGTAAGTATAATTCATTTCAGAAAGAAGCTTAGTTGCTTGTTTTTTCTTTGCTTTATAATGAGAGGACATATAACCATTGGGAAAACGAAAAACATGAGAGCAATAATTCTCAATGCCGATAGCTTTTCCAATTTCATTGTCAGTATCTTTTATTTCAGAAATAAAGCTATCAGCACTTTTATATAATGTACTGTTGTTATGATTATAACCATGATTAGCAAGGTAATGCCCTTCTTCGTAAGCTCTGTTTACTAATTCAGGATGTTCTTTTACATGTTTGCCAATGACAAAAAATGTAGCTTTAACATCTTCTGTTTTTAGGATGTCTAATATTTTACCAGTAGCTTTTAAGGTTGGTCCATCATCAAAAGTAAGATAAGCTATTTTTTCTTCTTTTTTGGTTAAAGTAGCAATTTTGTCTTGTAGAGTTTCATCCATTACACTATTAGTAGTTAGTTCAATGGCAAATGAGAAAGGATTACTAAAATAGAAAAATAAAGAGGAAAAGAAAATAGCGAAAAGACAAATAGAAAATAGGATTTTTTTGTTTACAATAATTATTTTCATACAATCACCTGCAATCTAAATATATGAGGGGAGTAAGAAAAAATGATAAAAATAAGAGTCTTAAATGAGTTTTTCCTATGTTACCAAAATTACTTAAAGTTTTACTATTTAAGGCTAGTAGAAATTTGCCAAAAATTGCGATGAAAAGTATAAAAACAGGCGGATGAATGAGTGAAAACATATAATTTTTATGTATGATATAATAAATTATTATAATGATTTAAAAGCGGGAGAAAATTATCAAAAAGTTAAACGAATAATTGCATTAATATCTTAGATTATGGATTATTTGAAGAAGGACCATTTCATGAAATAGTAAGGCTAAAAAGAGATTATCAAAATAAAATTATTTTAGGACATTACTAGCTTCTTCTTGTGTAATATAGCTATATTCTACCATTCTATTTAAAACATGTTTCTGGCGTTTTTTTGCCAAATCAGGATTGACAGTTGGGCTATATACAGAGGGAGCATTTGGAACGCCAGCTAACATACTAGCTTCTGATAAAGTTAAATCTTTTGGTTCTTTTTTGTAATACCCCATGCTGGCATCATAGATACAATAATAACCGTCACCAAAGTAAGAAGAATTCACATATAAAGCAAAAATCTCATCTTTACTATAATTTTTTTCTAAATCATAGGCAGCAAAGATTTCTCCTAGTTTTCGAACAATATTTTTATCTTGATTAAAGACAACATTTTTAGCAACTTGTTGTGTAATAGTACTTCCGCCCTCATCAAATTCACCATCTCGAATATTTGTGTAAAAAGCACGGGCAATTCCAATTGGATCAATAGCACCATGATTATAGTATCTATGGTCTTCAGTAGCAATCACAGCATTTATATAATTTTTTGGTAATTGATTAAAAGAAGTGTAATGTTCTTGACTGGTTATTTCTTCTACTCTAGTGATTAAAGACTTTTCTTTTAAAGTATTGGAGTAATATCCGAATCCAACTATGAATCCAAAACTAGCAATCAGTACTAAAATAATGAATAAGATAATGAATAACTTTTTAAATAATTTCATAATTCCCTCTCTTCTTTCTCCATGGTAGTGTAAACTAATTTTAAAATTAATTTGTCTACACACCTTGTCTTTTAAG
>CASDJM010000028.1 GCA_949280815.1 uncultured Clostridia bacterium
ATCTCCCTTTGGTCGATTGCGTAAGTTATCCGTAACTCACTCCGTTCGAACGGCTTCTCTTTTGTTCACAATCTCCCTTTGGTCGATTGCGTAAGTTATCCGTAACTCACTCCGTTCGAACGGCTAACTTAATATCCTGGTTTTTTTAATAATTTAAACATGTTCTTTTTATATTCTTCCACTCCTGGTTGATTGAATGGATTAACGCCTAACAACATTCCTGATATAGCACATGCTTTTTCAAAAAAGTAAATTAATTCTCCCAAATTAATTTCATCCAATTTGTCCATTTTAATTTGTATGTTTGGTACATTTCCTGTAACATGTGCTTCTATGGTTCCTTCCATTGCTTTTTTATTGACATAGTCTAATCCTTTTCCTGCTAAATAATTTAAACCATCTAAATTATCATCATCTGGATGAATTTTTATATCTGTATTTGGATTTTCAATGGCTATTACGGTTTCAAATAAGTCTCTTTTTCCTTCTTGTATGTATTGTCCCATAGAATGTAAATCTGTTGTAAAGTCAACACCTGCTGGGAAAATTCCTTTTTTATTTTTTCCTTCGCTTTCTCCAAACAGTTGTTTCCACCATTCTGTGAAATAATGCATTTTAGGTTCATAATTCACTAATATTTCAATACATTTACGCGATTTATATAAAATGTTTCTTGCTACTGCATATTGGTAACACTCATTATATTTCAAATTAGAATCATTATATCGTTCTTGACCAATACGTGCTCCTTCCATTAATTTGTCGATATCAACTCCTGCGACAGCTATTGGAAGTAATCCAACTGCTGTTAAAACGGAATATCTACCACCAACATTATCAGGTACTACAAATTGCTCATATCCTTCATTTTCTGCTAATGTTTTAAGAGCACCTTTTTCTTTGTCTGTTGTCGCGTAAATTCTACTTCTTGCTTCATCAATACCATATTTATTTTCTAATATTTCTCTAAAAATTCGAAAAGCTATGGCTGGTTCTGTAGTAGTTCCTGATTTTGATATTACATTAACAGAAAAGTCTTTATTTCCAATATATTCAATTAACTCATTGATATAATTAGGACTTAGGTTGTTTCCTACATATAAAATTTGTGGATATTTTCTTTGTTTCTCTGAAAGCATATTGTAAAATGAACTTGTTAAACTTTCAATAACTGCTCTAGCTCCTAAATAAGAACCTCCTATTCCGTATCACTACTAAAATATCAGATTCTTTTTTGATTTTCTTAGCTGCTTTTTTTATTCTCGCAAATTCTTTTTTATCATAATTAGTTGGTAATTCAAGCCAGCCAACAAAATCTTTTTCATCATTTGCTCTTCTATGCAAATCTTTATGAATATTTTCCACTTGCTCTTTGTATTCTAAAATACTCTTTTGTGTAATGTCACTTTTTTTCAAATTTAACTTTATTTCTGCCATATTCTTATTCCTCTTTTCTTTTTTATATTTCTGAAATTATTATATAGAAACATCAAAAAAATTTCAAGTTTTCTTTTCATTTTTGCTGTTTTTTAATTACTACTTAGTTACAGTTCAGCCTTATTATCTTTTGTTCTTGTGAGAAAAGAGCAAGGCTGACCAGTAACACTACTTATTGCTATCTTAAAAATCAAGTAGTTGTGACACACAAAGTATAATATTGCAACCTCAAGTTGACAGCGTTGAGAAGAACCAACAAGGTTAAAAATATTAATCAAAAGAGAAAAACGAACTTATCATTTCCAGATAAATTCGTTTTTTCGCCCGATTATGGCATTGTATTTTCATAGTCTTCTTCTGAAGAATCACTATCCTTTTTCTCCTCTAATGGTACAACATAAGTTGCTATCTTCTCTAATTCTTCATAAAGAATATCATCACTTATTGAATACGCTTTTTTTTTCTTGTTTTTTTGTTTTTTTAATGCTTTAAAATCTATTATATTTTTATTATTTTCATTATCTTCATCATTATCTTCTTGTGTTCCTATGTTGTTAGTTTTGATTTTATTAGATAATTCTAAATAACTATCTTTTAGAATTGTAAGCATATCATTGATTTCTACAATTTGATTGGTATAATCTACTTTGGTAATTTCTTGTTCTAATATTTTTTGTATCTCTTCTTGCATTTCTGTTATTTTTCCATTTACCACGGATTGTATTTGTTGCTCAGCATTTTCTCTATTTTTAATCGTTTCTAATAATTCTTCTTTATTATGATTTACTATCTCTTTTATCATTTCGCTTGTATTCATTTTTGTATCTTCTATTTGATGATAAATTTTTTCAATATCTTGTGTATAATCTATATTAGAAACCTCTTGTTTGATTATACTTTCAATTTGTTCTTTGGTTAGTTTTTCTTGTTCTACTTCTTTTAAGTTCGAAAGTTCTTTTCTTATAATTTTTCTTATTTGTCCTTTTGTCAACTTTTCTTCTTTATCTTCTAAATTTAAAATTTCTTTTCTTATAATTTCTGTCATTTCTTCTTTTGTTAATTTTTCTTGCTTCATATCTTTCAAATTTGAAATTTCTTCTTTTACAATTTCTTTCATTTGTTCACTCGTTGGATTGTTCTGCTTTACTTCTTCTAATTGATTTAGAATTTTATTTAATTCTTCCATGTAATTTGCATTATTGTTTTCCTTTTGTAATTCTTTTAATTTTACACTAATTAACTTTTCTATCTTATTTTTATTATTTCTGTTTTCTAATCTACTTTGCATTCTATCACTATTTAACTGAACTTTCATATCTGATACAGTATTTACCATTTTAGCTAAATACTGATTTTGTTTTTTAATAAATTTCTTCATATCTTCTTGATTCTTATCTTTTGATAATTGAGTATTTTCCTCTTCTACTTTTTCTAATGATTGATTATCTTCTGGGAAAACATTGAAGCCTGTTTTTTCTAATTTTATGATAGCTCGTTTAATTACTCTATTAACAGAAATAATTTCTTTTTCTTGAACCTTTTCTGTTTTTCTTTGTCCTCTATTACTATAATGATAGCTTTCACTATATGGTTTCTGTTTCACTTTCTTTTTATTTAAAATAGCACCAATGATTTCTCCTCCAACACTTTCGATTGATTTTTTTACTTCATTTAAATCATTGATTTTGGTTTTCTCGGCATTTGCTACTAAAACAGTAGAATCTATAATGGTTGATAACACTATACTATCTGTTACTAATTTACAAGGTGGTGCATCTACAATAATAACATCATAAACATTTTTTAAAAGAATAATCAAATCTTTCATATTATTTGAACCAAGTAGCTCAGATGGATTTGGTGGTACTGTTCCATTGGTTAAAATATGTAAATTTGGTATTTGTGTTTCTTTGATATAATTCCTTCCTAATATAATATCTTTTTTTACATCTCCTGTCATAGCATGTAAATAGTTTGAAAGACCTCTTATATTACTTACCTTAAATATTTTATCAGCTCTTCCTTTTCTCATATCAGCGTCAATTAATAAAACTTTTTTGTTGACTTTGGCAAAAGAAACAGCTATATTAGTAGAAACCCAACTTTTTCCTTCTTGTGGGGTACAACTTGTGATTAATATAGTTTTAGCATTCTTTGCTGCATTCATATATAAAATATTGGTTCTTATGGTATTTATACATTCTGTAATATAAGATTTTGCATCATCCCTATCTATGACTTCTTGTTTTTTATTATTATGAATTGGGATACTTCCTAAATTTTTAACATTAATATAATTTTCTACATCTTCCTCTTGTTTAAGAGTATTGTCAAATATGTAAATTATTATTACACAAGCAAATGAAGCAATCATTCCCATTGTTAAAAATAAGATAATATTTTTGATGTGATTTATATTATATGGTTGTTTAGGTAATTCTGCTTCATCTACAATTCCTATATTGTTTAAACTGTATATCTCTTTTATTTCATTTAGAAAAACATTTGATAATTCTTTGGTTATTTCCATTGCCTTTTGTGGATCTGTATTTGATACAGATATTTCTATAATATATGTATTATCTAAAATGTTTACTTCCATATTATTTAATAATTGTTTTTCACTCATATCTAATCCTAAATTATCAATCGTTTGTCTTAATACTTTTGGATTTTTTGCTATGTTACTATAAGTATTTATCAACTCTGAATTAATCAATAATTCTAAATTGGTAACTGTTTTATCTTCTGAAATTGTATTAGGAATTAGCAACAAGGTTGATGTTGATTTATATTTTGGAACAACATAATAATAGGAATACAAACTTCCTAATACAATAAAAGTAATTAAAATAAATGCAACTAATATTTTTTTACTTCTTAAAATATCTAATATTCTCTTAATTTCTATGCTTTCGTTTCTCTTTATATTTTTTTCCATATTTATCACCTATTTTATATTATACCGTATTTTGGAAATTATTTCAACCTTTTATGTAAAATTATTTGATTTTATGTTATTTTATCACCTCATCCATTACCTTAGCTAAATATTTCATACTTGTTAAACATTGTTCCAATGTATTTCCTGTTGCTCCTACCTCTATAATACTTGCATATTTTGCTGTATGTTGATTATATCTTGATTTTGTTAACATGATTGGTTTAAACAAACCTGGATACAACTCTTCTGCTTTTTCTTGTACTTTTATAGCAAATTTTAAATTTTGATTCCAATTAGGATGCCACAATCCCCCATTATCTGTTCCGAATCACAAACATGATTTGTGCAGCTACGTCATTTTCTCCTATCTTTACAATAGGGGCATAATCACTTCTACTACCTACTGCATCTCTATGTACATCCATCACAATGTCGGATGGTGTTGTTTTTAATATATTTTCTACTGTTGCTAAAGAACGTGTATAAGATCCATTATAAGCTGGATAATCATGATAAGATGTATTATGCTCAACACTATAATTATATTGTTTTAGTTGATTCTCTAATTCGGTTCCTACTCTTGTTACTGTGTAATTCAAATCAGTTGTTCGGAAAGTTCCTGTTGGTGTATAAGAATAGCTCTCACTAGAAGTATAGCTTTCACAACTATGTGTGTGGAATAATACAATATTTTTGTTTTCAATCGTAATATCTGGTTTTAGTATATCTTCTGATAATGTATAATCTGTCTCATTCTTTATTTTCACTTTTCCATATTCTGTATTATAACTTTCCTTGATTGGATTATTGGTTATCACTTGAGTCGCCATTCCTGTTTGTGCTACTTCTACATTTTGTGTATTTTCATTTTGCTCTACTGGTGTTTCTTCTGCAATATTCTCTTCTTCTTTTGTTTTCTCTTCTATGGTTTCCATCTCTTGTATGGAACTAATTTGAGTCTTTAAAATTCCTTGCAATAAATCTTCTTCTTTGATTCCCTCTTCCTCATTTGCTATCTTTTGGTATTCTTCATCAATACTTGACATACTTGTAACAGTTTGTCCCAAGCATTCTACCATACTATTTTCTAATAATACTTTTCCCACTACTTTTTCTTTATTGGTAGCTTGTGGCAAATATTTGCTTACCAGTATTACGACGATAATAGTTGCTAACATGCCAAAAAAATATTTCTTGATATCTTTCATTTTTAGTACAGTAACATTAAACATATTTGTCTCCTTGTCCCAATCTAAAATCTCATATATATATCATATTCTATTGGTTCAAGATTTATGACGAATACCTAAACAAATAAAAGTATAAAAATTAAAAAACGTTCGGTCTAGCTAATTTTCGCAGAACTTTTTTAATTTTTATACTTTTATTATTATTAGCAAAGTTTATTTATTGCAGTTAGAAGTCACAAAAAAAATATATTAAACTTTTATTTAAATCTATAATTCGAATGTGACTGAAATAGCAATGCTACCAACTTAAGGTGTAATCTATTATTTTTGCAGCACTGCGTAGCGACCAGCTAATGCATACTGCTACTGTAACAAGCAAAGCTTTAACAGTGGACAGCAAAACGAGCAAGGCAAGTGCGATTGGAGCAACCATCGATTATTAAAATCGGAAGGTTGCGACACACAAAGTGTAAAAAAATAATAGATTACACCTTAAGTTGACATTATTGACTGAAATAGTGTATATTTAATTTAATTTTTCTTCTATTAAATCCGCTAATTCTTGTGCTTTTTGCGTTATATCCTCTTGATTTTCTCCCTCTATCATAACTCTCACTAGTGGTTCTGTTCCAGATGGTCTGATTAGAACTCTCCCATTTCCGGCAAATTCTTTTTCTAATTGTTCAATTGCTTTTTTAATACTGCTATCTTTCTCATAGTCATATTTTTTACCACTATTTACTTTTGCATTTACTAGAACTTGTGGATATAGTTTCACTATATCTCCCAATTCAGATGCTTTTTTATTGGTTTCTAAAATAGCTTTAATTAGCATTAAAGAAGTTAATATGCCGTCTCCTGTTGGATTATAATCAAGTAAGATAATATGTCCTGATTGTTCTCCTCCTAAATTATAACCTTCTTGTAACATTTTTTCTAAAACGTAACGATCCCCTACACTAGTTTGTAGCAATGTCAAATCATTACTTTTAGCATATTTATTTAAACCTAAATTGCTCATAACAGTAGCAACTATCGTATCTTTGTTTAATTGTCCTTTTTCTCTCAAATTGCTAGAGATAATTGCCAATAATTTATCTCCATCTATTTCATTTCCTTTTTCATCAACAGCTAAACACCTATCACCATCACCATCATAGGCAATCCCTAAACTTAATTGGTTGTCTACTACAAATTTTTTAAGCTCATCTAAATGTGTAGAGCCACAATTTTGATTAATATTAATACCATTTGGATGATTATTAATGATTTCATATTTTATGCCTAATGTTTTAAAAACTTTTTCTGCTACTACAGATGTAGCTCCATTTGCAGTATCGATTCCAACAACAAAGTCTTCTTTTTTATTGTTTTCTATTACATCCTCGAAGTGTTTTCTAAAAAAATAAACATATTCTTCTATTAAATCTAAAGCATATTCAGAAACACCAATTTTGTCATTTATAGCTGTTAGTTCATCCAATTTTCCTGAATCCATCACTTCTTCAATTTCTTCTTCTAGTGTGTCTAAAATTTTCATTCCTTTGTTACTGAAATATTTTACACCATTAAATTCATATGTATTATGCGATGCAGAGATAACAACACTGGCATCAGCATTTAATTTTCTTGTTAAATACGCTACTGCTGGTGTTGGTAACACTCCTAATAGTTTAACATTAGCTCCATAACTTAAAAAACCTGCTACCATAGCACTTTCTATTAATGTTCCTGAAATACGAGTATCTCTTCCTATTAAAATGGTTGGTGTATGGTCTGTATGTTTCGATAATACATACGCTCCCGCTTTTGCTACTTTATATACTAGTTCTGGTGTTAATTCTGTATTCGCAATCCTTCTTATTCCATCTGTGCCAAAATATTTTCTCATGATTTTACTTCCTTTCATAGGCAAAATTTAAGATATAAGCCTATGAGACTCTACCTTACTTTTTCTTCCATTTCATCATTATTTTTTCTTTTAGTGTTAATTCTATCTTATTCGGTTCCTCAAAATCTATTCTTTTATTTTTTAATACTAATTTAGGATTTGTAGTAGTTAACTCTTCTAATTTTTCTTTACCAACAATTTGTCTGAGTTTTTCTAGGATTTGTGGTATTCTAGGATAAATAGTATTAGGTCTATGTACATCACTTCCTAAAAAATGCACCATATTATTTTCTAATAATTTTTTTACAATAATTTGTGCTTTTAATCCATAATATCCTAAGATACTAGCATAATTAGATTGCATTAATACACCTTTTTGAATTAAATCATAGATTAATTCTGGATCTTGCTGTACAAATGTATATCTTTCTGGATGTGCCAATATAGGAACTAATTTACTCTGTATCATTTCATATACAACATTATATAAATTTAAAGGTTCTATATTTAATGGCATTTCAAAAAGTACATAACTTGTATCATTAATTGTAGAGGCTTGTCCTTCTTCTAATAATGAAATAATATTGTCAGATAAATAAATTTCATTTCCTAAATATAATTTTATATCAAAGTTTTCTTTTTTTAATTTCTGATAGATGGCATTAATCCATATTTCACGTCCTGATACATCTGTTTCGTAATATCCCTCCATATAATGAGAAGTTGCAATAATTGCTTCAAAGCCTACTTTTTGTGCTTCTTGTATTAGATAAAGGGTTTCTTCTATATTTCTTGCTCCATCATCTATGTTAGGTAATATATGTGTATGAAAATCAATCATTATTTTCTCCCTTTTTATACTTTTCTACATCTAAATATTGATTCATTTGTTTTAAAATATCTTCTGTTTTTGTAGTTGTTGACTTTTTTTCTATCGTTGGTTTTGGGCTTTCCGTTTTTATAGATTCAATCGGTAGCTGTACTTTGTTTTGTTTGACAGGAATCATTTCATAGCTCTCTTGTCTATCAGTTTCTTTACCATAATAATAATATTTTTCTTCATATTTCTTACCAGATATTGGCATTTTATTAATTACAACCCCTGTTATCTTTCCTCCCACGTTTTCTATATTTTTAATTACTCTTTCTAGTGCATCTTTTTTGGTTATCTTGTGAGCTGACACAATAATGGTCGAATCCACCATTCGAGATAAAACAACTGCATCTGTTACTAATTCACAAGGTGTTCCATCTATGATAATAATATCCGATACTTTTTTTAATTTTTCTAATAATTTCGTCATTTTAGAAGATACCAATAATTCTGAAGGGTTTGGTGGTACACTTCCTGCTGGCATTAAATACAAATTTTTTACTTCTGTCTTTTGAAGGCAAGTTATAATTCCTTTGGTTTTATTTTTATTTTCTTCTATACCTACTTGTGATAAATAGTTTGATAAACCTGGTTTTGGTGAAGTACTAAATATTACATATTGTCTTCCTTTCCTCATATCAGCATCAATTAATACTACTTTTTTTCCCGCTTGTGCAAAAGTAACCGCTAAATTAGAAGCAATCCAGCTTTTTCCTTCGCCTGGAAGAGTAGAAGTCACTAGTAAAGTTTTTATTTTTTTATCGTTATTAATAAATTGTATATTGGTTCTTAATGTCCTAAAAACCTCTGAGATAGGAGATTTTGGATCTTTGTGTGCTACTACCTCTTTTTTCATGTTCTTTTACTTCCTTTCGTTTCCTAAATGTTTTATCATTGGTATGGATGCTAAAACTGGTATATTGTATGCTATTTCAACATCTTCTGCTGTTTTTATCGTTGTATCTAACATATTAGCCACGATTACATAAATAATTGCTATTACTATTCCAATTGATGCAAACATGATAATATCTTTTACATGATTGATATTAGATGGTTCTGTTGACATTTCTGCTTTATCTACTATTTGTACATTATTTATGTTATAAATCTCTTTTACCTTTTGTGTAAAAACTTCTGCTGTCTCATTAGCAATTTGGGCTGCATAATCTGGTTTTTCATTTTGCACTGTTATCTCAATTAACTCTGTATCTTCCACTGCACTAACTGTTATATCCTTTTTTAAAGTATCTTCATTAATTTCCAACATTCCTATATTTGAAATCACTTCTCTTAGCACATTTTTGCTTTTTACTAATTCACTATAAGTAGATACTAATTTTGAGTTTAATGATACGTCAGATGCTGTAATCATCGTATTAGTATTTATTGTATCATTGGCTGATGATACTAATACTAGTGTTGTTGAAGAACTATACATTGGTGTTGTAAACTCTACTGTATAAATTACTCCAACCGTAATAAATATTAAGATAATTAATATAATTTGAACTTTTTTACTCCAAAACATATTAAATAGTTCTTTTAAGTCTATTTCTTCCATATATCTATTGTTTCCCTTTCTATTATTTTTCATTCGTTTATTTTTCTTTCTATAGTATACCCTTAATTTGAACTTTTTGCAATATTTTGACGACTTATTTTTATTTTTATTTTTTTATGTATTTCACATAGCATCAAAAGTAGCAAAATTCCTAATAATACTCCCATCGAATCAATTATAACATCTGTAATCTGACAACTTCTTCCAGGCACAAATTTCTGATGTATTTCATCTGTAATAGCATATAAAATACCTATTAAAAGGCTAATTACAATTCTTTTATCTTCTTTTAAATGATAAGTACTAACAAAAGACATTAATAAAAAACCCAGTAATGTATAAATCGAAAAATGTGCCATTTTTCGAATAATACTTTCTGTCTTTTTTAAACTTTGTTGCGTTTCTTCAATTGGTAATTGTTGCATTACCAACTCTGCAAGCTTCTCACTTAAACTTCCTGATTTCTCTCCATTTTGACTAGAAAATTGAAATATAACATAAAAATTTCCTAGCAATAAAATCATAATTATCGTTCTTATTATATTTATTTTCATTTTTCTCCTATTTTATGCAATTTATCTATGTTTTTATAAATTATTTAATTTGCAATTTTATTTTTCCATTCTAAATCTGCAATTCGATATTCGATTCCTTTATGCTCTACCTCATGTTTTTCTATGTATCGGTCTATTCTATTACATAGTTTGTCTCCCATTTCTCTTATTTCTTGTTTTAACTCGTCTCTAATTTCTTCTTGTCGTTTAAGCATCGTTGTCATATTAACATCTTTCACAATGTGCATTTCACTTTCTAAATTGTTCATTGAAGTTTCTAGATTAATTGTTCTACTTTCTAAGTTGTTTACTGTAGTTTTTACATCACTCATTTCTTTTGCTAAATTGTGAACTGTCCCCTTTAGCTCGCCCATTTCACTTTCTAGATTGTGTACTGTACCTTTTACTTCGCCCATTTCACTTTCTAAATTATCCACTTTTTTCATATATGGTTGTAAATTTTTCCAAAGTTCTTCTATTGTCATGGCTATTTTCTCCTTTCTTTGTTCAAATATTTATATCCATTTATTATAATATTTCTCTCTTTATTATAAAATAATTGAAATAAAAAATAAGTTATGATATAAAATTTCATGAATTAAAATTACATTATTAGAATAAAAATTTATCTATAAAAAACATAGATAAATTATGTTTTTATTCTAACATATTCATCTATGTTTTTCAACTGTTTTCTCATTCTTTTTTACACAATTTAATACTTTGTTAATTAACTCCTTCATATCACAAATATTTTTGCATAGTTATCTTCCAATTGAATAATATTCTACACCAGCTTCTTTCATCTCTTTTAAATCATACATATTTCTTCCATCATAAACTAATGGCGTTTTCATTAAATCCTTATATTTCTTTGGTTGTATTGCTCTAATTTCTTTCCACTCTGTAAAAATAAAGCAAACATTGGCGTCTTGTATAGCTTCCTCTGGTTTTTCAACATAAGTAATTTGCTCTGGATATTTCTTTTTAAAATTTTCTACCGCTACTGGGTCATAAGCATAAATCATAGCACCTTGTTTTAATAATAATTCTATATTATCTAAAGATGGTGCTTCTCTTAAATCATCTGTTCCTGGTTTAAAAGCTAATCCTAATACTGCTACTTTTAATCCATTAAATGTAATTAATCTATCACAAGCTTTTTTGTATAATTTTGTTTTTTGCTCTGCATTAACATCTACTGCTGCTTCAACTGTTTTTAATTCATATCCATATTGCCTTGCTATATATTTTAGAGCTTTTGTATCTTTTGGGAAACATGACCCTCCATATCCAATTCCTGCCTTTAAGAAATTAGATCCAATTCTTGGGTCATAGCTCATTCCTTTTGCAACATCTTCAATATTGGCACCTACTAATTCACAAAGATTTGCAATATCATTCATATAAGATATTTTTAATGCCAAGAAATCATTGGAAGCATATTTTATCATTTCTGCACTTCTTCTATCAACTGATACAATTGGTAAATGAAATGGTTCATAAATCTCCATTAACATTTTTTCTGCTTCTTTGCTTTCTGTACCAATAATAATTCTTTTTGCCTCTAATGTATCTCTTACTGCTGTTCCTTGTGCTAAAAATTCAGGATTACTTGCCACTTCAACTTTTATATCATTTACTAAGGAATCTTTAATAAATTGTTCTACTTTATCATTGGTTCCAATTGGTACTGTTGATTTTACAACTACTAAGCAATCCTTTTCTATATTCTCTGCAATTTGTCTAGAAACAGTTGCTACATAACTTAAATTTGCTGAACCATCTGGTTGTTCTGGGGTACCAACTCCTATAAATATAGCATCTGCCTGTTTATAAGCTGTTTTATAATCTGTTGTATAATTTAATCTTCCTTCTTTATAATTTTTTTGCATTAATTCTTCCAAATCTTGTTCATAAATTGGAGATACTCCACTTTTCATTAATTCAACCTTTTTTTCATCCACATCAACACATATTACATCATGTCCTCTTTCTGCAAAGCATACACCTGCTACTAATCCTACATACCCCGTTCCTGCTACTGCTATTTTATATTGCTTCATAATTTACACTTCCTTCATTTTTATTTATATAATTCTTTATTCTCTTGATACCAATGAACAAACTTATTTATTCCTTCCTCAAATGTTGTTTTTGGCTCATATCCTATCAATTTTTTTGCTTTTGATATATCTGCAAATGTCCTATCAACATCACCTGGTTGCATTGGTAACTGAGTAATTTTAGGTTCTATATCTAAAACTCCTGCTATCGTCTCAATCATTTCTTTTAATGATGTTGGTGATGAATTTCCTATATTTAATATTTCATATACATTTTTATTTTCTAAGGCATAATTACAAGATTTTACAATTCCATCTACAATATCATCAATATAGGTATAATCCCTTGAAGTTGTCCCATCACCAAACATTGGTATTTCTTTTCCTTCTATCATTAATCTTGTAAATTTATTAATGGCTAAATCCGGTCTTTGCTTTGGTCCATATACTGTAAAAAACCTTAACATAATTACATTCATATCGAATAATTTATGATATACGTGTGTCATTACCTCATTTGCTTTTTTAGTCGCTGCATATGGGCTAATTGCATAATCTACTATCATATCCTCTCTAAATGGTACTTCTTTACAATTTCCATATACACTACTTGATGATGCCATTACTAAATTTTTTATATTATGAAGTTTCATCTCTTCTAATATATTTTGTGTCCCCAAACAATTTACTTCTTGGTATAAAATTGGATTTTCAATCGATGGTCTTACCCCTGCCATTGCAGCTAAGTGCATTACAATATCAATTTTATTATCGCTAAATATTTTTTTGATTGCTTGTCCGTCTCTTATATCGTTTCTATATATCTTATAATTTTCATTATGCTCAAATTTTGATATATTATTTTCTTTTATTTTTGGATTATAAAAATCACAAAAATTATCAATAGTAATAACCTTATTTCCTTCTTTCAGTAACCTTTCTGTTAAGCTCGATCCGATAAACCCTGCTCCACCAGTAATAAAATATGTTTTCATCTTTCTCCCTCCATTATATTCCAAAATATTTCATTTATATTGTTTAATTTTTCATCTATCTTTTGAAACATTTTTGTCTTTTCCCATAAATTAAAGATTTTCTCTCTAACTAAATCTATCACCCCACTTATTAAAAATATCCCTATCACTGTTATTAGAAAATGAAACATTAAAAATGGTGAATTAACAACCTCAAAGTTTCCCATTACTTTTCTCCATAACAACGGTCTAAAATTAGGATTATTATGTATTAGATATACTGCAAATGTAGTAGGTGCTATTTTTCCAATTATATTGCTAATTTTCATATTTCTTATTTTTACTTCTTTAAAATATAAGAAAAAGCACATCATAGAGATAAAATTTAATACATTTACAGATTGTAGTAATCTTTCCATATTTCTTCCAAAGTATTTTCCTGAAATAGTTCTAACAATAGCAATGAATATAGCAATGAACAAAGGAGCCATTAAACAAATCTTTTTATTTATTTTTCTATTCCAATGTAATCTTACATATCCTCCTAGCATATATACATAGATAAGCCAACTAACATGATTCCCATTAACACTTGGTTCTATATAAGTATTATCTGGAAATATAGATTTTATAACTACTATTATAATAAATAAGATAATCAATAGTAATTGATACTGTTTTTTATTTAAATTTAATAATAATTTATTGATAAATGGCACTAAAATATATAAAGCTATATAGGCGGTTACAAACCAATAAATACCTGATGAAAAAGGCATAAATGATTTCATGATTGCTGCTATTTGTAGTTTTCTACCAAATATAATAGATATGATTAACATGACTATGGAATAAAATAATGTTAATCCCCAAATATATACTACTTTTTTTATTTTGATTTTTGATTTAATCATATAATATCCAGTTATTAAAACATATAAATTAACAGATATCATAGCTAATGCTTTCATTGAGTTAATAAATAGATAATTGAAACTATAAAGTTCTAATCTTTTTTCCAATCCAGAATGTGTTATATAATGTAATGCAACAATTAACAACATTGCTATAATCCTTAATAGCTCAAAATTCATATCTCTTTGTTTAACTTGTTTTTCCACTTAACTTCCCCTTCTTACTGTTTTCAAACGTTTCCTTTATCGTTGCTGTTATTCTTTTCTGTATTGGTATCTCGTAATATTTATATATAATAGCAGACATCCCCAATACAATACAAGTTACAATAAGTGTATAAATTGGCATATATTGATTAAAAACAAAACTCATCCCTAAAAGCATTTGATAGCCTATATTTTGATGTAGCAAATAAGTAATATATGATATATTTCCTATATTATTTATTAATTTATTATCTAAAATTTTTATCTTTTCTTTTATAGCATATATAAAAATAAATAAAAATATTTCTACTGCAATAAAAGTTATAATATTCTGAGTAAATAAATTCATTATTTGTGAAAATATAAACAAAACAATATATCGATTTCTATGTACTATTTGTTCTTTGTCTTTTAAAATTTCCTTTAATGCAATTCCAATCATTATAAACATAATGTATTGGCCTCCCAGCAAATTATTTAATGCTGAAAATAGACTCATATAGGATGACAATATTCTTGTTATAACATTAGCGACCATCCATAAGATTAATAAATTTGTCCTATCAATTTTATATCTTTTTTCTATGAATGCGATAATTGCTATGATAACATTAAATAATATTAAATACGTTAAATACCAATGGGCGCCATCAATATATTCGCCCCCGATATATCCATTTAGCATCGTTATATTTAACAAGTAATCAAAAAAACTTGATTCTCTTCCTGGCAATCCGAAATATCTTTACACTAATAAAAATAACAGTAATACATAAGAGATAGGCTGGATATAATCTTGCTATTCTCTTTATTAAAAATTGTTTGGCATTATAATTATTAGTATCTTTTGGGAATATAAAATATCCAGATATGATAAAAAATCCTGCCACTCCTATTATTCCCCAAAACTCTAAAGTTATAAAATTAACTGTTTGAATATGATATAATTCTTGGAATCGGTATGTATAATGATAAAAGACTATCATTAACATTAAAATTCCTTTTAAAGAATCAATTTGTTTATTTTTCATTGATACTTAAAACTAATATTCTAGTTATTAGTTATCCCCCTTTACTCTCATTAGTTCTTTATCCAATCTTAAACATTGCTATATTTTTGTAATCTATTTTTTCTTTCCTAAATATTCTTTTATTTTATTAACATCTTCTTTATTAAAGGCTATTCCATCATACCAACGCAAATGATAATCTTTAATAAAACTTATATAAAATATCAATCCGCAAATACTATAGGAAAATACAGTTGAAATAGCTGCTCCAAATTTTCCACATAGTGGTATAAAAATGAAATTTGTAATAATGTTAGCTATTACACTAATCAATAATATCAAAAAACATTTCTTTTGCTTTCCATTTGCCATATACAATGGACTAATAATTTTGTAAAGTACCATACTAGGTATCCCAAAGAAAATAATACAAGTCACTGGATAAGCATTTAAATATTCCTCTCCAAATAAAATGTAAATAATAAGTTTTCCAAATATAAGGATAAAAATTATAATAAAAACGGTTATTAAAATATTTATTTTTAAAACAAATTTTATCTCATCCACAGAATCATTTCTAGCAGTTCTAGCATAAATAACTTCTTTAAAAGCATCTGGAATCAACCACACATACTGAGCTAATTTAGAACCAACTGAATATAATCCTATTTCTACATAGGGTACAAATATTTTTAACATCAATACATCAATTCTATAATTTAACTCTATTAATAATTTGGTAAGCATAGCCACAAAACCAAATTTGAATAAAAATATTACAAATTTTTTATTTATTGTAAATCGTTTTGGTACATATTTACATTTTACTAAATATGCTATTATATATGCTAAATCCTTAATTACTAATATGTATAATAAAATATAGATTGTTTGAGGTACAAATAGATAAGCAAGTATGGTTAATATCATATCGATTGAATAATTTACAATCTGTAAAATTTGCCTATATCTAATAAATTCTACCATTCCAATCATTTGCAACTGTGATGTTAAAACTTGGACTGGCACTAATATAGATACCAATACTACTGTTTTATCTTTTGTCACAATTCCAATGATAATTCCAATAATTAAATATAGTATAAATTGTAACATAAAGATATCTAAATATGACTTTAATTGTTCTTCTTTTTTTTGTCTTTTTACAAATGGATAAGATTCATAAAATCCAAACCCTAAAACAACAGCTAAAACTGTTGCTATATTAGTTATATAGGTATATTCCCCTTTTAAAGAAGGTCCCAAATATCTATTAATAAGAGATATTGTAACAATACCTGTTAATATATTTAGCGCTTTCTGAAAGATAGAGAATACATAGTCATTTTTTAATAGTTTTCTTAATTTATCCCTCATTCTCTATAGGTTCCTTTCCAGCCTCAATTAGCTCTCTATCATCCTTATTCTTTTCTTTAAATTCTAATATATAGTAAGCTATAAAAATAATAACATTATACATACAACCTGAATAAGAAACAATTCCCCATTCAAATATCATTAACACAAAAACTAATGTAAACCCTAATATTAATTGCAAATCATTTCTATTTTTTATAAGTTTTATCAATAACTTTACTAATATATATAGATAGAACCAATAATATAAAGCCAAACCAACAATTCCTAGACAACTTAGCATTTCTATATAATTATTATGAGAATATCTAGCTTCTGTATATTCAGTATAATTTTTAACATAATAGGCAAAATTATTTAACCCAATCCCTAGTATTGGCTTATCTTTAAATATTTGAATTCCTGTATCTATAAAAAATTCTCTTAAATTGATACTGTAATCTCCTGTATCATTTTTCACGACTGAACTATAAAGTTGTTTCATTTCTTGTGAAAAGCTATCATTAATCTTAAAAAATACAAATATGCCAGCTACACCGATTACCCCTATACTCAAATAGGCTAAAAACTTTTTCATTGTCTTTTTCTCAAAAAACAACATAATAATAATTCCTACAATCGGAATCAAGAATCCCTTTCTGGATTCTGTTAAAAATATAGTACAAAACTGCACTAACACAAATACTAAATATATTTTTTTTCTATAAATTTTATAAAGATATACTGTTAAAATAGTAGAAAATGCCATTACTTGTGCAATCGTATTAAAATATATACCCGTTATTTTAGTTATCCTATCAGCTACCTCCCCTGAACAAGTATTGTATAATAATAAAATTTTAATAGCAGTAAAAATATTGGCCCATACAAAATATTTTATTACTCTTTCTAATTTTTCCTTTGAATCCACATAATTACATATTGCAATATTAAATACAAGTAGTGCCCCCATAGTAAAAAATGACTGTTTAAAAAATTCCTGACTCATCGCCCAAAAATATGAAACTCCAGAAAATATCACAAAAATAGTATACCAAATAGTATATTTAGTAATTTTTATTTTCTTAGACTGACATACTTGAAAAAATACTAGTCCTATAAATGCTACATACGTAATGTATTCCAAAAAGCTTCTATTTCCTATTCCTGTTTTTACGCATAAAAATATCAAAAGTGAGATATCAGTAATTTTATTTAAAACATTTTCAGATTCTTTTAGTTTCAATACAGTACCCATTAATAATTTTTCCTCTCTTTTATAGTTCTTCTTTTTCTGTTTATGAACTAATTAATTTGATATTTCTTTTCACTATTCTCTATTTTAGAACAATATATAACGTTTTCACTTACATTTTCTCGTACAATGGTACCTGCTGTAATAACCGAGTTATCCCCTATTGTAACACCTCGTAAAATAACTACATTAGCACCAACCCATACATTATTTCCTATTTTTATGGGAGAAGTTTTATATTTTCCTAATTTCTTCCTTCCACGAATTTTAAAATCATGGTCATGGTCATATATGATTACATTAAGACCAAAAGAGCAATCATCACCAATTTCAATTTTTTCATGACTTGCAATCATACAATTATTATTAAAAAAACTACTATCTCCTATTTTTATAATACCACCTTGATTTGAATTAAATTCAACATTTCTCCTTGTTGAAATTCCTTTTCCTAAAATAATTCTTCCTTGTCCTTTGACTTTTATTTTAGTCGAAATTGATATCGATTCATTAAAATGAAAATTTATTTTTGAATAATATATCATTTTCAATAAGTATAACTTTAAAAGTGCAATACACTTATGTATAATCCCTTCCAAATACTTCATTTCATATCTATTCCTCTATATATCTATTTACACTCATTAGCAAAGTCTTGCCAAAATTCATTTCTTCTTTTATCTAATTTTTCTTTTGTGTATTCCTTACAATTCTCAAAATTCTCATTAGCTAATTGAATAGCAAATTCTTTATTTTTTATAATCATTTCAATATCTTTGGCCAATTTAACAGCATCTCCTGGATTATGTATTACATCTTTCCTTATCAATTCTGGTATTCCACCTGTTTTCGCTCCTACTGCTGGACACCCTCTACTCATAGCCTCAATTAACGCTCTTGGTAATCCTTCTTGAAAACTTGGAATTAACAATATGTCTAATGTATCCATCCATTTGAGTACTTCTATCCCACTTGGCAATGTACCTTTAAAACATACATTTTCACTAATTCCTAACCTCTGTGCCATATTCATTAATAAAGTTTTATCTCCTGCTCCTAAAAACTCAATTTTTATAGTAGGATATTTTTTAACTAAAATTTTTAATGCTTGCAATGCTACTTTTTGCCCTTTTGATTGTAAAGTTAAAGTTCCAATTAACCCTAAAACATAGGCATCTTTTTTTTCTTTTATTTTTTTTATTCTTTGTTCTAATACTTCTATTGTTGGTTCATGAATCATAACATTAGAAGCATTGGTTGTAATTCCACTTGTTGGATATCTTTTTTGTAAAAATCCATTAGTAACATACACTGCTCTTTTAGCCAATTTACATTGTTTTTTCGTTTGCCATAACATATAAGGTGCTACTATTTTTCCTGCCCAATGACCATGATATCGATAGCCATCCCAAGCACATGCTACCATTTCTATGGCATATTTTTTATTCATTTTTCTACACATATTACATGCCAAATTTCCTAATGGACTCGGTAATCTAATAATCACGCAATCACATTGTTCAATTACTTCTCGAAGAGCTCTATAAATTTTTCTTCTCCTAAAAAACACGTCTGTTACTTTTTCATAATCTGCTATTGGCTTCATTTGAACCTTTTCTCCATTAGCAATCGTATATCCTTTTTTCTTTTGAATTTCACTATTTTTCATATCTTTTACTCTTGTTGCTACTATCATACTATCAAAAATTGGTAGATAACGATCTTCCCACAATTTATTATTGAAATTAATATCATAATAATCATTATTTTCATCTCTTCGCATGACTACATCAAATATAAAACCTAATTTCATTTTTTACACCTTCGCATTTTACAAACTAATTCCCTTAAATTATACCTTCTTTTTCTAAAATGTCAACCATATTAAATCTTTTCATTTTTAATTCTTTCAATTCCCTCTTTTAAAGTGATAGAAGGAGAAAAATTAATATCTTTCTTTAATTTATGAATATTCAATACATTAGTTCTAATATTAATTGCTTTTATAGCATCACATTTTTTTAATTTAATTTTAATATTATATGTTTTTTCGATTTGTTTAAATACCTCTCTTATGCTATATCCTACACCTGTACCAATATTATAAACTTCATTTACTTTATCTGATATTAACAACTGATAAATTGCTTCACTCAAATCATCAATATAAATATAATCTCTAACATTATCCATATCTCCATAAAAGTCAATTACCTCTCCCTTTATAGCTTTATTAATTGTTACATCAATAATTCCCTGCTTTTTATGGGGAGAAACAATTCCTCCATAAGGATTTGATATTCGCAATATCAAATAATTAAAATCGTGATTTTCAATATAATTTATATTTAAAAATTGCTCCAAAATTGTTTTTTCTAACGCATATACATTTAAGGGATTGCTTTTTTCATTCTCTTTATGTCTTTTTAAAGAATCCCCATAAATCGTTCCTCCAGAAGATAAAAAGATATATTTCTTTATGTTTAATTCATATAATTTATGAATTAATTGTACTTTTAGCATACAATTCTCCAAGCATTTTATTCCTGCAATATTAGATGAACTAGTAGCATTGATATTTCCTGTTGCATCAATACATATAGCATCTTGAAATATATCTTTATTGTTAATATCAATATCTTGAATTGATATTTCTTTAAATTGGATTTTTTTATTTAAGTATTCCACATATTCATTTTTATATCCTACAACATATATTTCTTCTTCATAATGTGTAGCAATATAATTAGCAACATTGGTTCCTATATAGCCACAACCTAAAATTACTATTTTATTCATTTGTTTCCTCCATATATAACTTTTTATACGTATGTTTCATCTGTTCCATAGAAAATCTCTGTTGGTATATATTTTTGCTTTCTTTACCCATCTTAACAAGTAACTCTTTCTGTTCTGTCATTTTTTCATAACATTTCACTGCATTAGTAACATCTCCTACCTCAAATAGAAATCCATTTACACTATCTATAACACAATCTTTATTTCCTTCTACATTGGTGGCTAAGATTGGTTTACCATATCCTAGTGCAGTTAAAAGGGTATATGGTAATCCTTCGTATAAAGATGTAGTTAGATAAATATCCATCATAGCAATTGATAATTCTGGTTCTTTTGTTTCCCCTGCTATAATAATTCTATCTTTACACGAATCTTGTATATGATTGTATTTCTCTAATATTGTCTCATACATACTCCCATTACCAAACAATATACACACTGTATTTTCATTTTGCTTTACAATATTTTGCATCACTGTAATAGTAGTAATAGGATCTTTTTGTTGTTCTAGTCTTGCCATTGCACCTATTACTACTTGATTTTCATGAATATTAAATTTTTCTTTGTATTCTTGTATTTGTTTGTACTCTATTTTTGGCACTTGAATACCATGTTCAATTAATATACACTTTTCATTTTTATCTATCCCACTATTAATAAATGCTTCTCTTTCTCCCTTAGATGTTGCAATCGTACAGGTTGTACATCTTTTGGATAAAATTTTCTCCGCTATTTTAAAAATAAATCTTTTAAGAGATTTATTTTTATATTTTAGAAAAAAATAGGCATGTGGTGAATAGTATATATTTTTCACTTTTTCTAATTTAGCAGCTATCCTTCCAGCTAATCCAGCCTTAGAACTATGGCAGTGAACAATATCTGGCTTAACCTCTTTTAGTATTTTTGCTATTTCAAAAATACTCTTTATATCTCCTAACCCAATGCTTCTTTTTAAATAATTTATTTTAATAAATTTATCTTTATGATCATCTATTACCTTTTGGAACTGTGAATCAACTCTTTCTGCACCATATAACACTAATATTTCTGATTCACTGTCTTCTGAGAAAAACGAAAATAAATCTATTATATGTTTGCCAACACCTTTTTCCATTACCTCTGTAATTAGTACTATCTTTTTCATATTTCCTCCTAATGTTAAATGGCTCCTTCTTTTTTGAATATCTTTAATCCTGTCTTTATGATAATTTTTATATCAAACCATAAATTTTGGTCACGAATATAATCAACATCCATACTAGTTCTTTCTTTAAAATCTTTCTCACTTCTACCATTTACTTGCCAATATCCTGTAATTCCTGGTTTTACTGATATAATTATTTTGTAATTTTCTCCCATGTCTTTTTTTTCTCTTCTTAAATATGGACGTGGTCCTACTAGACTCATTTCTCCTTTTAATACATTAATAAATTGCGGAAATTCATCTAGACTAGTTTTTCTAAGAAAATTTCCTACTTTTGTTATTCTAGGATCTTCTTTTAATTTTTTATATTTTTTATATTCTTCTCTTGCTTCTTCATTTTCTCTTAAATACTTGTTCAACTTTTTGTCTGCATTTATTACCATAGAACGGTACTTATACATAGTAAAAACCTTTCCATCTTTTCCAATTCTCTTTTGTGCATAAAAAATAGGACCTTTATCATTAACAATTAAATTTGCTATGTATATTATAAATGTAAGTGGTACTAATATTAATGTTCCCAAAAATCCACCTATTATATCCATTATTCTCTTAATTATTTTGTTTGCCTTATTTTTAGAAACTTCTATTGGCTCATTTGGAATAGATATAATGTCATTATCCATCAAATAAGTCATATTTATATTTTGATTTATCATCTCAACAACCCCCTACATAATTTTGGTAGTGTAAACTAATTTTAAAATTAATTTGTCTACACACCTTGTCTTTT
>CASDJM010000029.1 GCA_949280815.1 uncultured Clostridia bacterium
TCCATAATTCGCTTCGCTCAAACGGCTATTACTTATATGTTCACAATCTCACTGCGTTCGATTGCGTAAGTCATCCGTAATTCGCTTCGCTCAAACGGCTGACTTAAATGGCATACCTAACGCTTGTAACAACTCTCTAGATTCTTCATCTGTTTTAGCTGTTGTTACAAATATAATATCCATTCCTCTTAGTTTATCAACTTTATCATATTCAATTTCAGGGAATATCAATTGTTCTTTAACACCCATAGAGTAGTTTCCTCTACCATCAAAAGAGTTTGTTGATACTCCTCTAAAATCCCTTACTCTTGGAAGTGCTACATTAAATAGTTTGTAAGCAAAATCATACATTTTATCTGCTCTTAAAGTTACTTTGCATCCTATATTAACACCTTCTCTTAATTTAAAAGCTGCTATTGATTTCTTTGCTTTTGTAATAACTGGTTTTTGACCTGTAATTTGCATTAAATCATTCATTGCATTCTCTAATGCTTTAGGATTTTCTTTTAAATCTCCTAATCCTATATTAATTACTATTTTATCAAGTTTTGGTACTTGCATAATTGATTTATATTCAAATTTTTTCATTAATGCTGGGATTACTTCTTTCTCATATTGTTCTCTTAATTTTTCCATGATTTGTTAATCCTCCTTTCTTTACCTTATTTTATTGTTGTACCGCATTTTTTACAAACACGTACTTTTTGATCTTTTTCTACGTTATATCCTATCTTTGTGACTTTACCACATTTTGGGCATACAACATTCACTTTTGAACTTGGAATAGCACATTCTACTGCTATAATTCCGCCTTCTTCTCCTTGTTTTCTGGCTTTTACATGTTTTTTTCTAATATTAACGCCTTTTACAATGATTTTATCTGCTTTTGGATTAACTTCTAATACTTCTCCTGTTTTACCTTTGTCGTTTCCTGATAAAACTTGAACGTTATCTCCTTTTTTTATTCTCATTTTAGGAATCTCCTCCTTTTCTTTGATTCTTATTTCTATGATTTACAATATCTTGCTTCAAGCAGTTGACTTAAAACATATTAGAATTAGTATATTGTGCATTTTGCTGATACTGTTAAGCTTTAGCTGTTACAGTATCAGTATGCAAATGAATTTTATATTCATTTGCCCTCATTTCACTAACTTCAAACTGAAGGTATACTCTTGTACCTTGAAGTTATAATGGCTACAATCTCACTTCGTTCAATTGCATAAGTTATCTGTAGTTCGCTTTACTTCACACAGCTAACTCAAAAATGTGCAAGATGCTGATTGTAATTTGTTTTTAAAGAACCTCTGGGGCTAATGAAAGAATTTTCATATAATCCTTTTCTCTTAACTCTCTTGCAACTGGTCCAAAGATACGTGTTCCCTTTGGGGTTCCATCTTCTTTGATAATAACAGCTGCATTTTCATCAAATTTTATATATGAACCATCTGCTCTTCTTAATCCACTTTTAGATCTAACAATAACAGCTTTTACAACATCACCTTTTTTAACAACGCCACCTGGTGTTGCTGATTTAACAGAAGCAACTATAATATCTCCTATATTAGATGTTTTTCTGAATGAACCTCCTAAACATCTGATACACATAATCTCTTTAGCTCCTGTGTTGTCTGCTACTTTTAATCTTGATTGTTGTTGTATCATTTTGTGGTTCCTCCTTTCTTCTAGACAAATGAAAACCTTTGTCTTACTTCGTTAAAATTTTATTCAAAATGCTCATGTATCTAAGTACTACTTTGCTTTTTTCATAAAATTTTGCCTTGTAATACTCGCTTTTGATTTGTTTTTCTTTTTTTATTTAGTAATAGCTTTTTCTACAACTTCAACTACTCTCCATCTTTTATCTTTAGAAAGTGGTCTTGTTTCCATTACTTTTACTTTGTCACCGATTTGGCAAACATTTTCTTCATCATGTGCTTTTAATTTATAAGTTCTTTTTACTGTTTTCCCATATATCTTATGACTAACACTAGTTTCAACAGCTACTACTACTGTTTTATCCATCTTGTTAGATGTTACTGTACCAATCATAACTTTACGAAGATTTCTTTCTTCCATTTAGATTTCTCCTTTCTGATAGTTGACAAGGGAAACTCCTTTACCCTAAGGTATATTTACTGTGGTCTAAGGGGTATCCCTTACCCATATAAATTAGTGTTTACCTTATCTTAATAAATTTCATTTTTTATGCTTTTTTGGTATCTGCTATTTTTCTTTCTGTTAATACAGTATTTATTTTAGCTATATCTTTTTTTACCTCTCTTATTTTCATAGGATTATCTAATCCATTGGTAGCTAAACTAAATTTTAATTTGAATAATTCTGTTTTTAGTTCACCTAATTCTTTTTCTAAATCTGGTGAAGACATTTCTCTTATTTTATTTATCTTCATCATTTTCACCTACCTTTTCAGTTTCTCTTGCTACAAATTTTGTTTTATTAGGTAGTTTGTTCATAGCAAGTCTTAAGGCTTCTCTTGCAGTTTCTTCTGGTACTCCAGCAATTTCAAACATTACTCTTCCTGGTTTTACAACTGCTACCCAATATTCTGGTGCACCTTTACCTTTACCCATACGAGTACCGATAGGTTTTGCAGTTATTGGTTTGTCTGGAAAGATTTTAATCCAAACTTTTCCACCTCTTTTTATATAACGAGTCATAGCAATTCTGGCTGCTTCAATTTGATTTCCTGTAATTAAAGCTCCTGTTACAGCTTGAATTCCATATTCTCCATCTGTTACTTTATTACCTCTTGTTGCTTTTCCTCTCATTCTACCTTTTTGTACTTTTCTATGTTTTGTTCTTTTTGGCATTAATGGCATTATTGGTCTCCTCCTTCCATTTTCTTCTCTGGAAGAACTTCTCCTTTATAAATCCAAACTTTTACTCCGATTTTTCCATAAGTAGTATCTGCTTCTGCAAATCCATAATCAATATCAGCTCTTAAAGTTTGTAATGGAATATTTCCTTCTTTATAGAATTCAGTTCTAGCCATGTCAGCTCCACCTAATCTTCCAGATACAGCAGTTTTAATTCCTAAAGCACCTGCTTTCAAAGATTTTTGCATACATTGTTTCATAGCTCTTCTGAATGAAATTCTTCTTTCTAATTGTCCTGCAATATTTTCAGCTACTAATTGAGCATCTGTATCAATATTTTTAACTTCCACAATATTTAAATTAACATCTTTACCAATTAGTTTTGCAAGTTCTGCTTTTACAGTTTCTACACCTGCACCACCTTTTCCAATTACAATTCCTGGTTTTGCAGTTTGTAAATTAATTTTAATTGCTTTTGCTGTTCTTTCAATCTCGATTTTAGAAATTCCAGCAAGATATAATTTTTTCTTTAAAAATTTACGAATTTTTTGGTCTTCTACTAAATAATCTGCAAAATTTTTAGAATCTGCATACCATTTAGAATTCCAGTCTTTTATGATTCCAACTCTTACTCCTGTTGGATGTACTTTTTGTCCCATCTGTTTTCTATTCCTCCTTTTTTCTAATGTCAGGGGACACACCTTACCTTTTGGTTTGTCCACTAGGGTTTAGGAATGTCCCCTCCCCTTGTGAGCAAGTGCTTACCCTGTCTTAAATTATTCTCTTTCTTTTAACATAATCGTGATGTGACTTGTTCTTTTTCTAATTCTTACTGCTGAACCTTTTGCAGCTGGTCTAATTCTTTTTAATGTTGGTCCTTGATTGCTATAAATCTCAGCAACATACAAATTTTCATGTCTCATATCATGATTGTTTTCAGCATTTGCTATAGCTGATTTTAACAATTTCTCTATTATTTCTGATGATGCTTTTGGTGTATATTTCACGATAGCTAAAGCTTCATCTACATCTTTTCCTCTAATTAAATCTGCTACGATTTTTACTTTTCTGCTAGAAATTCTAGCATATTTTAGAGTTGCCTTTGCTTCGTTTCTAACTAATGTTTCTTGCTCTTGCACTTTTCTTACCTCCTTAGATTAGTGTCTAGGGGTTCTTATTACTTGTGCCCCCTTTTTATTTGTCTCTCTATTTATTTGTTTTCTTGTCTCCTGCATGACCTTTGAATGTTCTTGTAGGAGCAAATTCACCTAATTTATGACCAATCATTTCTTCTGCTATATAGATTGGAACATGTTTTCTTCCATCATGTACAGCAATTGTATGACCAACCATTTGTGGATATATCGTTGAAGCTCTTGACCATGTTTTTAGAACTTCTTTGTTTCCAGATTCATTCATAGCTTCCACTCTTTTTAATAGTTCAGGTGCTACATATGGTTTTTTCTTGCTTGATCTTGACATATTCTAAATGTCCTCCCTTCTTTTTTCTTTATCTGGTTTTAATAGCTTTCAAAACTTTTCAAAATTCACGTTAGTGAGTTTCGCATAATAATTTGTAACATTCGAAGTATGATACACTTCTATTAACAACTAACTTATCTTCTCTTTACAATAAACTTATTAGATTGTTTCTTTTTATTTCTTGTTTTATATCCAAGAGCTGGTTTACCCCAAGGTGTCATTGGTCCAGCGTGTCCTACTGGTGCTCTACCTTCACCACCACCATGAGGGTGATCTACTGGGTTCATAACAGAACCTCTAACAGTTGGTCTAATTCCCATATGTCTTTTTCTACCAGCTTTACCAATTTTGACATTTTCATGATCGCTATTTCCGATTACTCCAATGGTAGCTCTACATGTTGCTAAAATTAATCTCATTTCTCCTGATGGAAGTCTTACATGGGCATATTTTCCTTCTTTTGCCATTAATTGTGCACTTTGACCTGCTGCTTTTACTAATTTTCCACCTTGTTTTGGATTTAACTCAATGTTATGAATTAAAGTACCTACTGGAATTGAACTAATTGGCATACAATTTCCTGGTTTAATGTCAACTGCCTCTCCTGATACTACTTTATCTCCATCTTTTAATCCTTGTGGAGCTAAGATATATGCTTTTTCTCCATCTTCATATTCTACTAATGCAATATTAGCACTTCTGTTTGGATCGTATTCGATTCCAATTACAGTTGCTGTCATATCGTCTTTTCTTCTTTTAAAATCTACTATTCTATATTTTTGTCTATTTCCACCACCTTGATGTCTTACTGTAATTCTTCCATATGAGTTTCTTCCTGCATTTTTCTTTTTCTTTGCTAATAATGATTTTTCAGGAGTTTTCTTTGTGATTTCTCCAAAGTCAGAAACTGTCATATTTCTTCTGGATGGTGTATAGGGGTTAAAGTGTTTCATTCCCATTTTACTATTCTCCTCTCAAAACGATGAAAACCTTTGATTTTAATCGTTTTTCTTCTCTACTTATTTACGGACTTTTTCCTGCTCCGCATAACAGATATTCTTTATTTTCCTGGTATTTTCCAGCTAATTTTCTTATCTAATTTCTATTTGTGTACGAAATTGATTAAAAGTGATATATTGTGCATTTTGCTGATATTGTTAAGCTTCAGCTGTTACAATATCAGTATGCATTTGAATCCATAGCGAAAATGTGCAAGATGTTGCTTTTAATCAATTTCTAGGCACCCATAAATTCATCAATCGAATCTTTATACTTCTTAGAAACTTTCGCCTGCTTTCCACCTTTTGCTAAGTAAGATGCCTCTTTTGGATTGGTATTGATTGTTACAATCGCTTTTTTCCAATCTGAAGTCTTACCAACGTGGTATCCAACTCTTTTCTTTTTACCATTTACATTCATGGTATTTACTTTTAATACTTTTACTTCAAAAAGTTTTTCAACAGCTTTTGCTATCTCAACTTTTGTTGCTTTTTTATTTACTTTGAAAGTGTATTTTCCTTCTTGTAATTGATCGTTACTTTTTTCTGTAACAATTGGTGCTACAATTATTTCTTCTGGTTTCATTTAAGCGTACACCTCCTCTAATTTTTTAACAGTATCAACTGATAAAATTAGATTTGTATATTTTAATAAATCAAATACATTAATATTGTTTGCTGTAATTGCTTTAACACCTTCAATATTTCTTGCTGACATGTAAACATTTTTATTGTTTTCTGGAAGAACGATTAATGTTTTTCCTTCTACTTTTAAATCTGTCAAAGCTTTTACCATTGTTTTTGTTTTGATTTCTTTTACTTCTAACTTATCTACTACTGTCAATTCTTTTTCTAATACTTTAGAACTTAAGATTGATTTAATAGCCAATCTTCTTTCTTTTTTATTAACGGTATATCTGTATGAACGAGGTTTTGGTCCTAAGGCAATACCACCTTTAATCCATTGTGGACTTCTTGTTGATCCTTGTCTTGCTCTACCTGTTCCTTTTTGTCTCCATGGTTTTTTACCACCACCAGAAACTTCTGCTCTTGTTTTAGTACTTTGTGTACCTTGTCTTTGATTAGCTAAATAATTTACAAGTACGCTATGTACAATATTTTCATTTGGTTCAATTCCAAATACATTTTCAGCTAATTCTATATCACTTACTTTTTTACCTTTTAAATCATATACGTCTACTTTTGGCATTTCGTATTTCCTCCTTCCTTCTATTTAGTAGCCTTTACAGCTGATTTTACTTTTAGAATAGCTCCTTTTGATCCTGGAACGCTTCCTTTTACTAAGATTACATTTTTATCCATATCTACTCTTACTACATCTAGATTTTGTATCGTGATTGTAACTTTTCCCATATGTCCTGGTAATTTCTTACCTTTGAATACTCTACCTGGTGTTGAACAAGGTCCCATTGAACCTGGTCTTCTATGGTACATTGAGCCATGTCCCATTGGTCCTCTGTGTTGTCCATGTCTCTTGATAACACCTTGGAATCCTTTTCCTTTTGATGTTCCTTGAACATCTACTTTTTCTCCTGCTTCGAAAATGTCTGCTTTTACTTCGTTTCCTACTTTGTAACTAGCTACATCTTCTAACCTGAATTCTCTTAGATGTTTTTTATTAGCAAGTTTTGCTTTTGCAAAATGTCCTGCTTCTGGTTTATTTATATGCTTATCTTTGATTTCTCCATACCCTAATTGGATGGCATCATATCCATCTGTTTCTACTGTTTTTACTTGTGTTACGATGTTTCCTGCTGTTTCAATAACAGTTACTGGAATGACATTTCCTTTTTCGTCAAAGATTTGTGTCATACCGATTTTTTTTCCGATAATTCCTTTTTTCATTTTCTTTCCTCCTATATACTATTGGCTGGTGTATGTATTCTATCTATTATTTTTTAATCTTTACCAGCTTGGTTTTGCTGAGGTCGTTTGCGACTTCATTTTTAGTTGTATAAGTATGTTTCGTTACATTCGCATTTACATGCTCGTTTTATAAGGTTCACAATCCCACTTTATTCGATTGCATAAGCTCTAAGTAAAGCTCGTTCCTCATAAATTCTTTTATAAGATTCACAATGTCGCTTTACTCCATTGCATAAGTTATAAGTAAAACTCAAATCTCAGTTCGCTTTTCGTTAACTTACAACTTAATTTCAATATCAACACCAGCTGGTAATTCTAATTTCATTAAATTGTCAACTGTCTTTTGTGTTGGATAAAGTATATCGATTACTCTTTTATGTGTTCTCATTTCAAATTGCTCTCTTGAATCTTTGTATTTGTGTGGAGAACGCAAAATTGTTACGATTTCTTTTTGTGTTGGTAATGGAATAGGACCTGAAACCTTTGCTCCTGTCTTTTTAGCAGTATCTACTATTTTTTCAGCAGACTGATCTAAAATTACATGGTCATATGCTTTAAGTCTTATTCTGATTTTTTCACTTGTTGCTATCGTGTTTGCCATTGTAATTTTCCCTCCTTTTTGATTAATATTTTTTACTTTGATAGTCTTCTATCAAAAAATTACCTTGGCAAGTTAAAACGTACTCTGGTGTTTTGAAAATCACCTATATAAAAGCCCAAAATGTGCATGATGATTTTGGGATAAGTACATTTCTTACCGCCTGGTCTTTGCCATAACATACTCCACCAAAGTTCCCTCCATTCCATATTTCCGTAGGAATGTAGCCACATTTGGCTTCAACGCTTATTATTCATGCTTATTTATTATACAACCCTTCTTTCCGTATGTCAACACATTTTTACAAATTTGTAATATTTAGTTAATGCTGTCAACCTAACTTCAAATCCTATAAGTCTAATTTAATAGTATTTACTTATATAAAAACAGATAATCTATTAAATATTTCTTCAAATTCTCGACGTGCCTTACAAATATTAAAAAATTCTTATCGGATAAAATGAGCCTCTTTCACGTTCAGATGCTACTATATCAATATTTACGAAATTTTGAATGTGACCGAAATAGCTTTAGAAATATTAAGAAAATATTGATATAGTAGCATTGGCTGAACAGTAACACTATTTATAAAAAAGCAAAATACATCTTAATGATTAAACTTCCATTTAATTTAAGATGTATTTTTAGTTTTATTTTTAGAATCCACAGTTCATTGTATAATATGTATATGATGTTTGCTTTGTACAAGCTCCTGATCCACCTGTTGTTCCACATACATTACATCTATATGTTGTAATTTTTGAACAAATTCCCGTTGAACCATAACCAGTTTGACAATTACCACATAAGTAACCAAGTATTTTTGTACAAGTTCCTGTTGATCCATAAAGAGTTCCACATGATTTACAAGTATAGCTTGATACTGTAGTTTTTGTGCAAATCTTTTGTGCACTCGCTACAAAGTTACTATAATCTTGACTAAACTCGCTTCCGTCCAGGATTAGAATAAATTCCTGTATACCCTGTTACAATAGTCCCATGTGATGGACAGGTTCCTGTAATAGTACCTCTCCATGTACCTGCGCTAGGCTTATACATACTTACCTCCATATTATATGATATGGATTGACCACATGTTGATGTATTTGCTGTTATATTTCCAAGACACATTACTGCTGATATGGTTCCTCCACAGCTCACACCCGTTCTTGTTCCTGTACAAGTTCTCGTTCCTGTGTTTTGAGAGCCATAACATCCTCCTCCACTGCTTTCACTTCCATAATGCTTATGTGATTGTATTGTGTATGTAGCTGTTCCTCCTTTACTTCCTCTTACTGTTATCGTTGCACTCTGTGTTCCATTAGCTGTGCTAACCCCTCTTACTGTCAAGGTATTTCCACTTAAAGTCGCTGTTGCTACGCTTGTATTATTACTTGAACAACTTAAAGTTCCATAATTTCCTCCATTTACAGTTATATTAACTGAATTTCCAGAAATTACTCTTCCACTAGTTGATGATAGTGATAAATCAATTACTTCTTGTGTCATACTTCCTTCTACCTCATGCCCTACTCTATCTTTAACTTTCACACGTATTGTATAAGTTCCTGTGGTTAAACCATTAAATGTGTATTGTCCACTTGTTTGCCAGCCCTTCCATGCTCCATTATTAATACTAAAGTTGTATGCCTCAATTCCACTACCAGCAAAACCATTTTCATCTTTTGGATCTGTTGCATTAGCAGTTACTGTTATACTATTCTTTGTGCTAGTTGCTGTTAATGTACTAGTAGTAAACTCATTTGGTGGTAATCTATCAATATTAGTTATATTTAGTGTTGCATATCCCCCAACATTTCCTACCGAATCTATCAATCTAGCATAAACTGCTCCATTTTGTGTCATTGTTATTGGTGTTGTATACTCTGACCAACTATCTTCATTTTCTGGATTATTTATTGCATATAACACTCTATACTCATCTTCGTTTGAATTTCCTATCGTTACAATTACATTTTCTGTTGTTGGTAATGATTTATCTGGAAGCATTCTAATATTTGCCTCTGCCAATGTTGGAACACTTCCTGTTGCTTTTGTTACTGTACTCGTTATTCTTTCATTTCCTACTTTATCTACCGCCTTCATTTTTAAATTATAGTTCGTATTTTGTTTTAAATTACTAAATGTATAGCTTGTATCTATTTGTCCTGCTGTTGGTTCCCACGTTGTTCCATTATCTTTACTAAAATAATATCTATCCAATCCACTACTAGCATATGCATCTGTTGCTTCTTGATCTGTTGTACTTCCTGTTACAATAATTTTATTGGTTGTACTAGTTGCTGTTGGTGTAAAATTATTTGGTGCTAACTTATCAATATTTTCTACTCTTCCATGTGTAGATTCTCCTGCATTTGTTCCATCCCACATTCTAGTATAAATGTATCCATTTTGTGTCATTTCTACAGGTGTTGTATAGTCTGTCCAATTGGTTGCATCTGTTGAATACTGTAATATGCCATTTGTTTCTGTTGTTTGTATAGTTACTATTACATCTTGATTGGTTATACTAGTAGTACTGTATGAAAAAGTTGTATTGCCCTCTGTTAAATTTGGTAAACTTCCTGTTGTTTTTGTAATAGTATTTGTAATCGTTTCATTTCCTGCGTTGTCTACTGCTTTTATTCTTAAAGGATAAGTCGTATTTTGAATCAAACCACTAAATGTATAACTCGTTTCTTGTTGACCTTCTGTCGGTTCCCATGTTTCCCCATCATCTTTACTAAAGTAATATTTTCCAATTCCACTACTTGCATATGCCTCTGTTTCTGATTGGTCTGTTGTACCTCCTTTTATAGTGATACGATTAGTTGTAGTGGTTGCTGTTGGTGTAAATATATTAGGAGGCAATTTATCAATATTAGAAACATTTCCTTTTTTCATTCCCCCTATCTGCCCTGTACTGTCTCTCAATCTAGCATAAATGTCTCCATTTTGTGACATGCTTACTGCTGTTTCATAATCATACCAGTTTGCCTTATCTTTTGAATATTGTAATGTATAACCACTTCTTGCTGTTGTCATTATTGTTACTATTACATCTTTGTTTGTTGGATTAGTTGTACTGTATGTAAAACTGGTATCACTATCTGTCAAGTCTGGTACCTTATCTGTTTCTTTCGTAATCGTATCTGCAATCGTTTCATTTCCTGCTCTATCTACTGCTTTCATTTTTAAATTGTAAGTTGTTCCTTGTGTTAAATCTTCAAATATATATGTCGTCTCTGTTTGGCCTTCTGTTGGCTCCCATGTTTTTCCATCGTCTTTACTAAAATAATACTTTTCAATTCCACTATTTCCATTCATTTCTGTTCCATCTTGATCTATTGTACTTCCTGTTATGCTAATACTATTAGTTGTTATACTATCTACAACTGGTACAAAAGGATTAGGGGCTAATTTATCTATATTCGTTATTTCTGTTGTCGCTTCACTTACATTCTTCACACTTCCATCTTCTGTCAACTTTGCTGTTATGATACAATTTTGTTCTACCTCAAATTTTCCTGTATAAAGTGTCCAATCATCATTGTTTATTTTATATTCTATTTGGTATTCTTCTTCTGCTTCTATTGCTACTTCTACATTTTCATTAGTCCATCCTACTGGTGTTGTCACAAGAACTGGTGTTGCCATCTCTTTTGTTGTTTCTGATATGCTTGTGTTTTCATTTCTTTCTGTATTATCTTTATTGAATATATTTCCTGCTCTGTCTTCCACTTCTATATATATGTCATATGCTGTCGCTGCATCTAGTCCTTTTAGCACAAAGCTTTCTTGCTTTAAGTCATTTTTATTTTCATCTTCTTCATAATCATAGGTTGCTTTACATTCATATTGTGTTGCTGTTTGTTCTTTGGCATAGACTCTTATTTCTTTAATTCCTGATAATCTTTCATCTTGTCCTTCCACTGCTAATACTATTCTACCACTTCCTAAACTAGTCACCTGCATTTTTCCCGTTGGTTTTTCTTTATCTATGTTTGTTATTTCTTTTTTTACTTCCACTCCATAAATATCATCTTTTTTTAGCCTTGTTGTTATTTCGCAATTTTCTTCTATTTCAAACTCTTTGTCATATTTTTTCCATTCCCCATCACCTATTTTATACTCGATTTCATATCCTTCTTTTCCTTCTATTGTTACAGTTATATTTTGATTGGTCCATTCTTCTGTATTTATTTTTACATCTGGTGCTTCTATTACTACAATAACATCACTTCCTTTTGATTTATTTCCATCAATTCCATAAGTATAACTTGTTATTTTGTACACACCAGCTTCTGCTACCAGTACTTCTTCTTGTTTGTTGTTAATTTCTTTTTCTTGTGTTGTTTTAGTACCTGTTATTTCATATGTTGTTTTTGCTGTTTTTGTTTCCTCATTTTGTTGTGTTATTCTTACAGTTACAGTTGAAAGATATCTTCCTTCTTCTACTTCTAACCCTGATATAACCTCCGTTTTTGGTGCTATCACTCTTTCTACTTCTTTTACATGTAATTCTCCGTATAAAATATAATTAATAATCATTCTGATATCTTTTTCATTTATTTCTTTATCAAAATTCACATCTGCTGATATTTTTTCTACTTCTTTTTCAATTCTCCATTTTTCACTCTTAATACTTTCCCTAATTTCTCTAGTTAAATCTATTTGATTTAAGATACCATCTCCATTGATGTCTCCTAATACACTTATCTCATAAATTCTTCCATTCTCTCCATATTTTGCTACCATTCCTGTCTTTACATTACTTTTATCTTCCCCATCTATAATTTCTACATTCTCTACTTTAGATTTTAACATTTCTATAGTTGTTTCTGGTTTTACTCTACTAATTATTTCATCTGTTACCATATATTCTTCACTATCAGGATTGTCTTTATTTTGATTTTTTAGTTGTTGTATCATTACTTTTATTTCTTCTTCTTCAAAAGCTACAATATCTTTTGCTAAAAATATTACTATTGTCATTAATAGGATAGAAACTGTTACTAATATTAACATTCTTTTTCTGTATCTTTCTTTTGCTCCTTCTGTTTCTAGTTGTTTTCCTTTTATGACAAAAAATATTAGATTAATTCCTATTAATACAATTACTACTATTACTATTAATACAATACTATCTCCTGTTTTTATATTGTCCCCTGTTATAGATTCTTTTGAGGTAATTTTTCCTTCTTGATTTCTATTCTGCCCACTATTTGAATTTCCATTTTGACTCCCATTACGAATACCATTTGAATTTCCATTTTGCTCTCCGTTTTGTTCACCATTTGCATTTTCATTTTTCTCTCCGTTCTGTTCACCATTTACATTCCCATTTTGACCTCCATTCTGTCCACCATTCAAATTTCCATTTTGACTTCCATTCTGTCCACCATTTAAATTTCCATTTTGACTTCCATTTTCTCTTTTTAAAATTTTTATCTTAACTGTCCTATTTCCTTCATTCATTAATTCTATTCCATCATTTGAAATAGCTCTTTTTATTTTTATTTGCGTTTCTATCGCTTCCAAATTATTTTTTAACTTTAATTGAATTTGTCCTATAGTTTCTTCTTGTGTTACGCCTTCCACTAATTTTACTATAACAAATTTTCCCTTTTTTCCCCTTCTTCTGCACAATAGGTAGTAGTCCATCCATTCATATTTTTAATGGCAACACTTTCAAACATAGTTTCATCAAATTCTAAATTTCCTTCTACTACATTGATTCCTTCTCTTGCATCTATTCCAGTCACTTTCATATCTATTTTTACGATATCTCCTGCATTTACTTCTTCTTTATCTGCTATTGCATCAAACTCAAAGCTACTTGCTTGTACGCTTAACATACTTGCCCATAACATTATAATAACTATTACCAAATTTATTATTCTTTTTACCTTTCTCACTTTTCCACCTTCTTCAAGAAAAAATATTCTTTCTGTTTATTTTAAACTTATTTAATATTATAATAATCATATTTTTCTGTCATTTCAACCCCTAATTTCTCACCATTAACTATTGTTTCACATATTTTCTTACGGATGATAGTTTTATTATAAGCTGTTGTTGTTTTTTTATTTTTATTAAATTTTTATTACATTTCTATTGGTTTTCGTCACTTTTCTTAGGGAAATACGTAAAATTGCTAATGTCTGTTTTTGAATTTCTAATTTTATAATTCATTTTACTTTTCCGATAAACTATGATATAATCAAAAAAAACAAAGTAAGGAGTGCTATTGAATATGAATCAAAATTCAGATAATACTACTACTTTGGCTGAAAATAAGGTATTAATCTTATATATATTAAATCTTATTAATGGAGAATTTAGACAAGATGGTTTATTTAAAATCATTACCTCTATTAATAATATTAATTATTTTTACTTTAAACAAGTATTAACAGATTTAATAGATTCCAATTTAGTAGGTACTTATACCAAAGAAGATGAACCAATTGTTAAAATTACTTCTGAAGGAAAAAATGCTTATATTCTTACCAAAAATGTATTACCAGGAATTATGAAATTAAAAGCTGATAATATTTTTGCTAAAGAATTTTCTACCATAGAAGAAGAATCTTCTGTCATTGCAGAATTTATTCCCAAAAGTGAAAACGAATATATGATTAAATGTAAAATTGTTGAAAATAATGAAACCATATTTGAAGTAAAAACTTTCGCTGGCTCTCGCGATAGAGCAAAACGTATCGTAGATAACTGGAAACAAAATGCTACCACCATTTATCCTCAAATTTTAAACTCATTGTTACAAAATAATCAAATAGAAAACAATTCTTAAACCCCTTTTGTTTTTGCAGAACAATAGTGGGCTGACTAATATTTTATAAAATTTAATTTTTCTGTGGAATGTATTTCTATAGCTACAAATAGTTAAAAATTCAGAATTACATAAAAATAGTAATTCTGAATTTTATTTCAGTTTATAATTTTGAAGTTCTTCTCTAATCTGCTATTCTAAGTACTCTCATGTTCATCTAAAATATAACTCCTAACATTGCTATTATAAATACTTTTATCATAATTTGCATGAAGAAATGATAATTAATACATTTAATTCCTACAGCATTAATCTGATCAAATCCCTCTAGTAATTTTGCTATTTCCTGTGTTAAAGAAATCTCTTTCTCCTCCATATATTCTTTTGCCAAATATCTAGCTTTTATCATAGCATCATTTTCAAGAAAAATTCTTACCATATAGTAAATCATACTTAATATAAGAAAAATGGCTAAAAACATTATTTTATAAGGCAATAATTTAAAAGTCATCAAAACACAAATCGTTATAAAATAAATTAGATAAACATTGGAAAACCAAAAATTAAACAACAAAAGTTTTCTACTTTGAACTGAATGTAAACATTCATGTGCAATAGTTTGAATTCGCGTATAACTTTTTTGAATATTAGCAATTGAAATTTTATCAGTTACTGCTATATACAAACTTGCCTCTGCCCCTTCATTTTCCTCTATTTGAACCTTTTCATTCTTTACTTTTTTAAGATACTCCCTGCACATTTCCATATTACTTGGATACGCTTTTGCTAATTCATCTAATTCTTCATTCTCACCTATGCACTTCAGTTCTTTTCTACTATAATCAAAAACATAACCCAAAACTATTATGGCAATCAAAGCAATAATTGCTATTATAACAAATTCCATCACCATTACCTCTTCATTTATAATTTACATGATTAGTTCAAGCAGTAAAGAACGCAATTTTTATATAGATATGTTCCAAACTTTTATTATTGCATTACATCTCTAATCGCTTCACCAATTATTTTATTTACATCAGCAATTACAATATTAAACTTTGTCTCTGCCGCGAAAAATTTCTTTGCCTCATCAATTTCTATTAACTCAGCATACATGTCTTGCATTTCTTTCATTTTGTTTTCATCTTGCTTTCCTGTTTGCATAGTTGTCAACTGCGTTTCATATCTTTTTTGTTCAAATTGAGTCATTTTCTCCTTTAAGCTAGTATTTAAATTTAAGGCTTGTTTTGCCATTTTATAATTCACATATTCTTCTGATTGTTTAATTTCTTGTGCTAATTGGTTAGCAGTATCATAAATATTCATTTTTATTCTCCTTCAAAAATAACTTTGGCATCAGTTGGACAAATATTAACAAAAGTATTTCCGTCATTTACTATAATTTCGTTTCCTTCTAAATCTTGATATTTCGTCTGCTCATCTCTAGCATTTTTGATACATTTTATTTCGATTGCTTTTCCATTAGTAATATAATATCCATCGAAAGTTCCTATATTTTTTAATCCTTGTCTTCCTTTATCCTCTGTATCTGCCAAATCATAATTATCACAGAAAGTTATAATAATATTTTTAGTGGTAATTGTTTTTTCTGTATCCCAATCTACTTGTTCTTTTCCTCTTGCCTGTCTTTCATATACTTTATTTTCTTCGTCATATTCATATTTTACAGTTTGAAGTTGAGAATGTGGAATCATTACACTGACTGCTCTTTGTCCATCTTCTAAATCCACTTCGTCTGTTACATAATTTAATACACTTTCTTCTCTAGAAGTAACTTTATATTTTTTATTTTTTGCAGATTCTAACAGCTTTGCCATACTAGTTACTGCATTATGTGGTGAAACTTTGTCCTTTACTCTCCAGAAGGTAGTTCCATCTTCTGTAATTCCATCTATTTCATTAATACTATATTTTTTGATATCACTATCTGCTTGTGGACTTTCTCCAAAGTGAACATAAATAGCATCATTTTCCATAGCATAATCAAGGAAATAATGTCTCGCACTTCTTACTGGTCCTATTTTTTCAAGGTCTACTCCCTTAAATAGTGCCATCAATCTAGTCTCGCCACCTTCTACTATCATTTCATACACCATGTATGCCTCTTGTAATCCAGCTTGTGGCCAAGCATCACTATGATTATCAATCATAACTGCTATTGGTCTATCATTTCCCTGAAAAATTCTTGCTGTCTTTTCTTCCTCCTCTGCTGTTATATTCTCTTCTCCTGACACAGCTATTTCATCATTTTCTTTATCATTCATAATTTTGTAACCTAGTATTCCTCCTGCTACTATAATTAAAATAACTAAAATAGCAATCAATATCTTTGTACTAGCTTGTCCACTTTCATTTTCCATCAATGTTTCTCCCTTCTAATCTATATTTACTTTTAAATCCATTAATATCTTTTCCTCTTTTGGTCTCATCTTCTGTTTGTCTTCTTCTTGGATGTGGTCATATCCCATCAGATGATAAAAACCATGAACTAGCATATAACTTAATTCTCTTTCAAAGCTATGTTCATATTCTTTCGCTTGTTCTTTTACTTTTTCTATAGAAATAATAATATCTCCTAGTATATCTTCATGTACAAAATCTTTTTTTTCTATTTTCTTCACTAATTCTTCTTTTTCAAACATAGGAAAAGAAAGCACATCTGTCGCTTTATCGATTCCTCTATATTTCTTGTTTATTCCTTGTATATTTTCTGGTGTCGTTAATGTAACGGTAATCAATAACTTTGTATTTTCTATCTTTTCTTCTTGAAAACACTGCGTTAGTACTTTCTTTACAATTTCTTCATATTCTTTTTTCTCTTCCATTCCTTGATACAGTATTTCATACATATTTACGCAACTTCCTTAACTTTTATGTACTTTCCTTTTGATTTACAAGAATCTTTTATTTGCTTCATAGCTCCATAATCTACTAATTTTCTTTTATAGTATTTCAAAATTTTTGTATAATCTGTTTTTCCTTCTTGTAATTTTTTCATATCATTTTTGATAAATAGTATTTCTTTTTGCTTGATATATTCTATAAAATTAGTTTCTTTTAGTTTGGTAATTTCTTGATAACGATTCCAAAACGCTTTGTATTCGTCTCTAACTTTTGGTGAATCCCAATATACTTTCGTAGATAATAATTTCACATTATAATCTTCAATTAAGTTAATTAACATAGAATAAGCTCTTTCTCTTTTGGTTGCGATTTTAGTATCTTGTACTAATATCCTAGCATCTTTTAATAACTTCTCATAACATTGCTCTGCTACAATTAATGGTAAACTATGAGTAAATAATTTTCTACTAATACTAAGTAAAATCATATTTTTTTCTATGGTATCTCTCGTATCCAGTTTTCCTACTGCACAAGACTCATATTTTTCATATTCAGCCACAATATCTTTTATCCCCTCATCATAATTAGTTTCTATTTTTATAGATAAGATATTTTGAATATATTCTTCTAAAGTATGGAATATTTTAGTATAAATCCATTCTTTTGTAGAGTCATAGGCATTGGTATTGTCTGCTACTTTAATCGAATAATTCTTTAAAATAGATTTATATAAGGTATCCATTTTAGAAACATAGAATTTATTGTATTTTTCTATTAACTTTTCTTTTCCTTCTGCTTTTATTCCTTCATAATCTAACTCGATTAAATATTTTTGTTTTCTATATTTATATTCAATATACTCACTTTCTTTTAAACTAGTCACTTCATAATATCTTGATAAAGCATTTTTTTCATATTCTGAAGCTGTATTATTTTTTACTTTTTTATAAATAGAATCCATTACATATTTATCTAGTGAACTCAAATAAGCTTCATAGGATGTATCATACTTTTTCTCCATTTCTTCCTTGTTGTAATTATCATTATCTTGTATATAATTTTCAAAGGTCTTAATGACATTGTTTCTTTTCATCGAAATTAGTAATCCATTAATTCCTATTTTGGTAGGAATTAAAATTCTTGTTAATGTATTTGTTATTTTATTAAAAAATGTTTTATCTGCACCAGTAATTCTAAGGCTTCTTTCTTCCATTTATACTCTCATTCCCTTCTTAAAGTACTAATCCGTTTGGAAAGAATTGTTATTTAGTAATTCTTTTCAAACGAAAGTCCTGTCAAAATACAATCTTCTCGTTTGTTCCTATATTTTCTAAGACCTCATATGTAACATATACATCAATACCATCTTCTTTTTCATAAGTATTAATATTTTTGCCTACAATAGATTCTTTTTCTTCAATTTCCTTATCTAATTCCTCTTGTAATTGTTCTATCCCTATGTTTTTAGCTTCTTCTATTTCATATGTTTTTTGTTCTTCTTTTACCTCTTTATGAGTTGTTTTGATAATAGAAATTGGTAAATAAAAGTCTGAAAATAATCTCATTTTGTTTTCCGTTTCTATTGTATCATAAATTTCAAATTTTGAAACCCCTTTATGCAAATTTATTTTAAAATTATTAAATTTTATTGTATATTGATTCTGAATATTGCCTGTGTCCTGTCTTTCCGTAGCATTATATGGTACATTCTTATATTTTGTATGCCATACTTTTGCTTGTATTTCTCCTTTGGCATGAACATAACGAATACCTGTATATTTTCCTTCCATCCACCCATTAATTAGAGTTTCTCCTGCATTAACAGTATCTCCTACTTTTACATTGGCTGTTCCTGTCTGTGCATTCACTTTGGTTATAATTCCTGCTTTATCTGAGATGATACTACAATATTCATCATCATTTATAATTTCTGGCTTTTCATCTGCCTTTACAATTTTTACAATCGCATTCGTTCCTTTTAATTCAATTCCCATCCAGGCAATATCTTTTCTTTGTAGCCTAATTTTATTGATAATTTCTTTCGTATCTACTTTCGCTTTCCATTCTCCTATCTTTAATCCCGCTTCTTCTATCTCTTTTTCTATGTTTTCCAATTCCTGTCCATTTTCCTCTCTAATATCCACATTCCATACAAAATTTGAAGATAACAAAGTTAAAAATATCATAATCAATAATAATATAAAAAATATCTTTCTCTTTTTGTATCGATGTAATAAAAATGGAAGTCCCTTCTTATTTTTTATTTTTACTTTACATTTTGTCTTTTTTGCTATATTACAAACCTCTTTAAAATCATGAATACCAACTCTAAAATCTAACTGCACATCTTTTTTCCTTTTCAAATGCCAGATAGCAATCTTATTATTTCGGCACATATTAATAAATCTCTCTATATAATATCCCTCTATCGTAATTCCTAAAAATCCAATCATATAGCTAAACAATATCTTTATTATCATTTACTTAAGTCCTCTCTATTTTAATCTACAGTTCTCTCGATATCCATACTTTCAATTTTACCAGTCACTCTAATATCATCATTTGTCATATTCTCCAAATTCAAATTAAACCCATTAATATTAATAATACCAATATAAGTATTAATCCTAACAAAATACTCCTCATACTCTAAAATCCCTTTAAAATTTTCAATAATCATCTCATCAAACCCTGTTATCGTAATTTTAGGAATATCAGAATAAACTTCTTTTGGCATCTCTAAAATCTTATCAATTTTATTGTAACTTCTCTTTTTCATAAACTTTCCTTTCCTGTTTTAGGATGGTCACTTTGGGACAGGCACAAACTATCCATCGGTGCTACTTTAGGGACAGGTTAAGTCTTTTTATTGTTCAAATTCGTCTAGTGACTTAAATTCATATCCCATGTTTTTCGCTTCTTTAATCACAGCATCTAAAATATTTGTATTCGTTTTTGAATTTCCATGTAACAACATGATTTCTCCATTGTGTAGATTATCCAATACTTTCTTTTTCGCTGATTCCTCATCTGGTTGTTTATCTTCATTCCAATCTTCGTATGCAAATGACCACATAACTGTTGTATATCCTAATTGATTAGTTACTTGCAAAGTTCTTTCGCTATATTCCCCTTTTGGTGGCCTGATATATTTCATTTCATAATTAAATTTTTTGTTAATTACTTGATGTAAGTCCATCACTTCTGCTTTGATTTTGTCTTCTTTTAATTCTGGCATACTTTTATGATTGACTGTATGATTTCCTAATTTCTTAATGCCAAAATTTATCGGTTTCTTAACCGTTTCTCATTCTTTATTATATGTATTTACTTTTTATTAACATTACTATTATTCTGAAAAGTTAGTTTAATTTTAATATTTTTTTCTTTATCAAATTCTATCTTTTCAACTAGCTTTTCTGATATCATTTTATTAGGATTTTGCATTTTTAAGAACTCATTAGCTATTTGTTTTATTTCTTTAAAATCTATTTGGGGCAATTTTTCTTTTCTTTCTTTTAATTCTTTTTCTAATTTTTTAATCCCTTTTAGAATTTTATTTCTTTCGTTTTGTTTCTTCTCGTAAATTATTTTAAAATCTTCTAATTGTATTACTTTATGTATTTTATCTTGATAAATTTCTTCAATTGTATTCTCTATATTTTTCAAAGCATTTTTTAGTTCTTGTAATTTTGTATTAAGTAAATTGCTTTTTGTTTGTGCTTGAATTTCTGCTTCTTGATAAATTTGCTTAATCTCTTTTTCGGATAAACTCATTTTTTCTATCTCTGCTTTTATTATTTGTTGTACTGCTTCTTCAATTAAATTTGCTGATATTTGCTTACAATTACATAATCCACTATAATTATTTCTTTTAGAACAAATAAAATAAGTTGCTCTCCATAAGTTTCCATTTTTTCTTTTTTCTTCTCTACATCTTAAAGTTGCCTTATTCCCACATTCTCCGCAATATACTAAACCTTTTAAAGGATGATTATATTTTCTATCTCTTGATTTTGTATATCCATTTAACTTCTCTTGTACCTTATTCCATGTATCAATATCTATAATTGCTTCATGCATATTTTCTAATACAATATGCTCTTCTTTTTTGGTACATCTTACTTTTGCTATTTTATGGCTTACTTTTTGAAACTTTCTTCCAACAACACTTCCGAAGATAAACTTCATTTCTTAAAATCTTTCCTATTTGTGCCCTTAGCCACACATATTTTCCATTAGGATTTACACTTTGTTTTTTCATATATGTTGGAATTTTTAAATATACTGCTGGAGGTTCTATCTCTCTTCTATTTAGTTCATCTGCAATTTTAATTGTTGACATTCCTTTATTTACATACATATCAAATATTTCTTTTATGATTTGTGAACTATATTCATCTGGTACTAAATGATTTTTAATTTTGCTATCTTTTTTGTAGCCATAAGGTGGTATTCCTGCTTGATATTCACCTTTTTCTATTTTTCTTTGTTTTACACTTTTTATTTTGTTTGATATATCTTGTGCATAATAATCATTAAAGCTAAGTTTGAATGTTAAAAATTGCAATCCATCTGCTTTTAAAGTATCTACATTGTCTCCGAATTGCTATGTATCTTATATTATTAGCTGGTAAATACCTTTCTAAATAATATCCTGTATCTATATGGTCTCTTCCAAATCTTGATAAGTCCTTTGTTATGATGCAGTCTATTTTTTCTTCTTCTATGTCTTTTAGCATTTTTTGAAATCCAGGTCTATTAAAATTTGTGCCAGTATACCCATCATCAACATATTCTCTAGTTTCAATTAATTCTTCGTGTCCTAGTATGTAATTATCTATAATGTCTCTTTGATTTTCTACACTTTCGCTTTCTCTATCATCTCCATCTTCCCTAGATAGCCTTATGTATTTTGCCACTCTTATATTTCTATAACTATTCACTCTATTTATCTTAATCACTCTCCTTTTTTTGAGAGTAAATAGCCTATCTAAAACAATCAAATTATAACGTGTCTATTATAATTTGTAAGCAATAAATAAGCATTTATTTTTCATTTATAGTTATATAGTTTATATATTGCTCTTTTAATAATTCTAACAAAATTTGCTTCAAGTCCGCTTTTCCATACTCTATCTGAATTTTTATATTTTTTTCGTTCTTCATAATAGATTGTCTCCTTTTTTAGGTTTTGTTTCATTTTATGAATAAAAATTTAAAGTTATTACTCTATTATTAAAAACGAATTTAAAATATACAAATGGGACAAAATAAAAAATTTAATATCAAAAAAAGAGATACATTTCATGATTTGTACTGAACCCAAAAAGTTGGACAGTATAAATTAGGCTACTAACAAGGAA